>NZ_JAJFZH010000005.1:0-291439 GCF_020733145.1 Chryseobacterium sp. X308 | reverse complement strand
GTATTTCTGGAAAGAAATACCTTATTTTTTTGCTTTATATTATCCTGTTATCAACTGCCGGCAGAGTCTTTTTAAGAATTTTAAAAATTAAATTCACTGAAAATAAAAGGGTTAATTTTTATTTGCAATAAGTTATTTCACTATTCATTGAAAGTTTATATTTTTAATACAAAACTTGATTTACTATGAAAAAATACTACTCAGTTGCAATTTTGCTATCGTCAATATGCATTTTAGCCCAGCAGACCATTTCCTTTGAGCCTAATGAAGGATTTAACACCGGAGATATCAATGGTCAGGCAGGCTGGATCAGTACCCCCACAGGAGGTATACCGCAAAATGTTACCCATCAGACCATCAGCATGGATAAAGCCAGTGATGGAATCCGTTCCCTTAGAATTGTAAAAGAAAATACATATGGAACTCAGAATGATCCGATCATAGGAGGGTTTTATAACCTTCCGGCACCGTTGGCTTCCAACAATTTTTCTGTATCATTCGATATCAGTATATCACAGTTCAACGGCTCTGATTTTGGTTTTCAGGGCGTAAACAGTATTGATGACCAGTCTGTGGTGAGATTGGATTTTGAAAAAACAGGATCGGTAAAGATTTTAAACACGGTTTCAGGTATACAGGATCTGATTTCCCTGCCTTCAATCTGGATACCTAGCACCTGGTTTCGGTTAAAAATAGTAGGAAGCGCCACAGATGTGCGGTATTACCTTAATAATGTGCTGATCTACACAGGAACAGCCGCCAATTCTTTAAATATAGACCAGCTTCGTTTCGTCCATAATAATTCATTGGGATCAGCTTATATTGATCATATCAAAATTAATAGTGAACTGGGGGTAATGGCGGTACATGATTCTAAAGTAAACACTAAGGAAATTGCGGTTTATCCTAACCCCGCCCATGATTTTATCAATATTAACACAGTTGCCAAAGTAAAAAGTATTGACCTCTATGACGAGACAGGAAAACTCATAAAGACGGAAATAAACAACAATAAAATAGAGGTAAAAGGCTTAAGCGCAGGAATATATAGTGTCAATGTTAAAACCGAAGGAGGAAATTTTACAGAAAAAGTGATCATCCGATAAATTATTTCTTACCTCTGGAAACATGGGATCTTTTTAGCGTTTTAATGTATTCATGGATGATTTTTCGGAATTGATCTTCTTTCTTGGATTTAATATCTTTGCGATTTTTGATTAAAAATATTATGTTAATTCGTTAATACGTGTAAAAAATTAATGTGTTTTGCTTTTTAGGTTTAAAACGTATATATTTGCTTTAAACTAAAAAAATATCATGAAGAAACTTTACATTTTCGCAATTTCGTTGATTTCAATATCATCTTTTGCCCAGCAGACCATTTCTTTTGAAGCCAGTGAAGGATATACAGCAGGGAACATTAATGGACAGCAGGGTTGGGTTACTACCAATGATGGAGGAGTACCGCCGGTATATATAACAACCCAATTGGTGTCATCTGAAATAGCAAGCCAGGGATCAAATAGTTTTAAAATCACTCCGGATCCAGCGTATGGGCCGCAACAGAGCCCGGTAATGGGTGGATTCTATACCTTTGCGACACCCCTGACATATAACAGCTTTACACAATCATTTGATGTAAGGCTTACCCAGAAAAGTACATCCAGTTCAGATTTTGTGTTTAGAACAGTAAGTACAACAGGGGCTGGAGGAATTGTTACCTATATCGATTTTTCTTATGACGGAAGTATTTTACTCGCTACAGCAGGATCCGGTAATCTGGTTAATACCAACCAGACCTGGAATGCCAATACTTGGTACAGGGTAAAAATAGTTTCTACGGCTACAGGAATCCAATATTTCCTGAATGATGCTCTGATCTATACAGGACAGCCATTCAGCAACAATAATATTAACAGAATGGATTTTGTACACGATAATTATGGAGGTTCGGCCTATATCGATAATATCAAAATCAATAATGAGGCTGCGTTATCTACGAAAGATGCCGTTAAAAATGATGTGAAACTGTCCATCTATCCAAACCCGGCTACTGATGTTATAAAAATCACAACTTCTAACAAAATCAAACATGTTGAAGTATATGATATGTCAGGAAAAAGAGTGGATGTAACACTCAATGGCGATCAGGTAAACGTTAGGAATCTATCTGCCGGAGCTTATTTATTGAATGTGGAAACAGAAGGAAGAAACTTTACAGAGAAGTTCATCAAAAAATAATTACTGATAAATCTTAGTATCAGCAAAACGCTCCAATTGGAGCGTTTTTGTTATTTTAGAGAATTAAAAATTTTAATCATATGTCAGATCATAAAACAGCTTATATAACAGGCGGAACCAAAGGAATAGGTTTCGGGATTGCGAAAATTTTACTTGAAAATGGTATTTCTGTAGCATTTTCAGGAAGAAAAAGAGAAGATGTGGTGAAGGCGGAAGAAGAACTTAAGCAATATTCAGAAAATGTTTTGGGAATTGTTTCTGATGTAAGAAGTCTTGAAAGCGAACAGGAAGCTGTAAAATATACCGTTGAAAAGTTCGGAAGGCTGGATTATGTTATTGCTAATGCAGGATTAGGGATTTTTAAGCCCGTAGATGAACTTACTGCAGCAGAATGGAATGATATGATAGAAACCAATCTTACAGGGGTTTTCTATACTTTAAAAGCCTCTGTAGAAGAGTTGAAAAAGACAGAAGGCTACTATATTACCATTTCCAGCCTTGCAGGTGCCAATTTCTTTGAAAACGGAACAGGATACAATGCTTCCAAATTCGGAGTGGTAGGCTTCACCCAGGCTGCCATGATCGATTTAAGAAAATACAATATTAAATCTACTGTAATTATGCCTGGATCAGTAGCCACCCATTTTAATGGAAATATTCCGTCTGAAAAGGATAATTGGAAGATTCAGCCCGAAGATATGGGGAATCTTGTACTGGATATTTTAAAGATGAACCCAAGGGTTTTGCCGAGTAAAATAGAGTTTAGGGCAACAAAACCAGCGAAGTAACTACATCTAATGTATTGAATAATAATTTACTAAGTATTATGCATGCATAATATATTTTTTATTTATATTAGCAAAAATTAATTCAAACAAAATCTCTGCATAAACTGTCACAATTTTATGCATCAAAAGGGGAAAAATAAAATAGCACACATGAAACCTTAAGGTTACATATGACCAATAAAAAAATTAAGAACAACATATGAAAATATTAGTTTGTATTAGTAGTGTTCCGGATACTACTTCCAAAATTAACTTTACAGCAGACAAATCTGCTTTCGACAAAAACGGAATTCAGTGGGTAATTAATCCTCTAGACGAATTTGCGTTGACAAAAGCGGTTAAACTTCAGGAATCTCAGGGAGCAACAGTAACGGTAATCAACGTAGGTGATGCTGCTACAGAACCTGTAATCAGAAAAGCTTTGGCAATTGGAGCTAACGATGCTGTAAGAGTAAATCTTGACCCGAAAGACAGCTATTCTACAGCAAAAGAAATTGCAGCTGTAGCTCAAAACGGAGGATATGATCTTATCCTGTGCGGAAAAGAATCGATCGATTATAACGGAGGTTCTGTTCCGGGAATGGTAGCTCAGTTATTAAACCAACCTTTCGTAAACGCTTCTGTAGGATTAGACGTGAACGGAAGTGAAGCTACAGCAGTAAGAGAAATTGAAGGAGGAAAAGAAACTATTTCAGTAAAATTACCGGCAGTTATTGCAGGTCAGAAAGGATTGGTAGATGAAAAAGATCTTATCATCCCGAATATGAGAGGAATTATGTCTGCAAGAACAAAACCTTTGCAGGTAGTAGAGCCTTCTTCTTCAGAAGTAAAAGTTCAGGGTGTATCTTATGACAGCGTTCCGCCAAGAGCTGCTGTGAAAATGGTTTCTCCTGATAATCTGGATGAATTGGTAAGATTACTTCACGAAGAAGCTAAAGTAATTTAATAAGAACCAAGTAAAAAGTAAAAAGATTCAGGATGGTATTGATGTGCTTCAGAACTGATTTTAGTTCATTCCTTGTAATACATTAATAACCTTCAATCTTGAACGTTAAACCTCAAACAAATTAGAAATGGCAGTATTCGTATACGCAGAAAATATAAACGGAGTTTACAAAAAAGCAGCTTTCGAAGCAGTTTCTTATGCTAAAGCTATTGCTGATAAAGCGGGAGATACCGTTACGGCAATCTCTGTAAACCCAACTGATTCTTCAGATTTATTATACAAATATGGAGCATCAAACGTTATCAATATCAAAGACGAAGGTCTTAAAAATTTCTCAGCAAAAGCATTTGCACAAGCTGTAAGTGAAGTAGCAGACGGAAATATTATCGTTTTCCCTCACACTACTGACGCTTCTTCCGTAGCTCCTATGCTTGCTGTAATGAAGAACTATTCTTTAATTACCAATGCATTGGAAGCTCCAGAAAGCCTTTCTCCTTTCCAGGTAAAAAGAAGAGCATTCTCAGGAAAAGGTTTCATGCACGCAAAAGCAGAAGGAAGCGGAGTAATCGTTACTGTTTCTCAAAACGCTTTCGGTGTTAAAGAAAATGCAGTGTCAGGTTCAGAAGAAGTGAAAAATTTATCTGTTGCCAATGAAGATACTAAGGTGATTTCTCACGAGCAGAGTTCAGGTAAATTAGACCTTAAAGAAGCTGAAATTGTTGTTTCTGCAGGTAGAGGTATGAAAGGACCTGAAAACTGGGGAATGATTGAAGATCTGGCAAACGTTTTAGGAGCAGCTACAGCTTGTTCCAAGCCGGTTTCTGATATCGGATGGAGACCTCACACAGAACACGTAGGACAAACAGGTAAAGCAATTTCTCCGAATCTTTACGTTGCAGTAGGAATTTCAGGAGCGATTCAGCACCTTGCGGGAGTTAACTCTTCAAAAACTATCGTAGTAATCAACAGTGATCCTGAAGCACCGTTCTTCAAGTCTGCTGACTACGGAGTAGTAGGAGATGCTTTCCAGATTATTCCTGCACTAACAGAGAAAATTAAAGCAATAAAAGGATAAGAAAGTGAATTGTGAATAGTCAATTCGCTTTGCTTGTCAATTTTTTAATGAAATAATTCACTTGCGAAGCAAAATTCACTATTGACGTTCGACAATCATCAACAATACAGATAAAAGCTCGGCTTTCCGGGCTTTTATTTTTGCGTAAAAAAGTGAAAACACAATAAAAAATTAATCTATATTTGTAGCTATGGATTATAAGCAGCTAATTATTCGCGGAATATCGTACAGCCAGACCCAGTCGGGGGCGTACGCATTGTTACTGGAGCATGAAGAAACACACATAAAATTACCTGTTGTTATAGGAAATTTCGAAGCTCAGTCTATCTCTCTCGGATTGGAGAAAGATATTCATCCACCGCGTCCTCTTACTCATGATTTATTTACAAAATTTATAGTTTCTGCCAATTATGAGCTGGTTTCTGTCATTATCTATCAGATTGTAGACGGAGTTTTCTTCTCCAATATCAACTTTAAAAATAAAGTAACCGACGAAGAACTGATCCTAGATGCCAGAACTTCTGATGCCGTTGCAATGGCTGTAAGATTTGATGCGCCTATATTTACAACACAGCAGGTCTTAAATGAAGCCGGAATTTTACTGGAACTGGAAGATGTTTCAAAAGAAGATCAATCTTTCTCAGAAACTGTACAGACAGAAGATAACTTAAAATCTCTTTCAATGGAAGAACTTCAGAAATTATTGGATGAAGCCGTTAAAGAAGAAGACTATGATACCGCCCTTGAAATCCAGGAAGAAATCAAGAGGAGGAAAAAGAAAATTGACTAAAGAGATACTTTTTATATAAACTATGAATTTAAAATTACGACTGACCATCCTCAGTTTTCTCCAGTTTTTTGTTTGGGGAGCCTGGCTGATTACGATGGCAAACTTCTGGTTTGGTACAAAGCATTGGGACGGAACTCAGTTTGGAGCTGTGTTCGGAACAATGGGAATTGCTTCCATCTTTATGCCAACCATTACTGGAATTATCGCTGACCGCTGGGTAAATGCGGAGCGTATATTTTCAGTATTACACATTCTTTATGGGGTTATTCTTTTTATACTGCCTCATTCTGCAGATCCGAATTCCTTCTTTTCGGTAATGCTTGTGGCCATGTGTTTCTACATGCCTACTATCGCATTGGCCAATTCAATTTCTTATACAATCCTGAAAAATAACAATCTGGATGTAGTAAAAGACTTTCCACCGATTCGTGTATGGGGAACTATTGGCTTTATTGTTGCCATGTGGATCACCAACCTTAGTGGAAATAAAGCAACAGAAGGCCAGTTTTATATCGGAGGTGTTGTAGCAATTTTCTTAGGAATTTATGCCCTTACACTTCCAAAATGCCCACCACAAAAACTGATTGATAAAAACTCACCATTATCTGAACAATTAGGTTTAAATGCTTTCAAGCTTTTTGGAAACTATAAAATGGCATTATTCTTTATGTTTTCAATGCTTTTGGGAGCTGCGCTTCAGCTTACCAATGCCTATGGTGACGTATTCTTAAGTGAATTTGCTAATTTCCCTAAATATGCCGACTCATTTGTAGTACAGAGATCTACCATCATTATGTCAATTTCCCAGGTTTCAGAAACCCTGTTTATTTTGGCAATTCCTTTCTTCCTGAAGAAATTCGGAATTAAAAAAGTAATGCTGATGTCTATGCTGGCCTGGGTATTAAGGTTCGGTTTCTTTGCTTATGGGGTGCCGGACGGATTTGGACTTTCATTGATCATTCTTTCATGTATTGTATACGGAATGGCCTTTGATTTCTTCAATATCTCAGGATCACTCTTTGTGGAAACAACTACCGATAAAAAGATACGTTCTTCAGCTCAGGGATTATTCATGATGATGACGAACGGTTTTGGAGCTGTTTTTGGAAGTTATGCTGCAGGATGGGCTATTGACAAGTTCTTTACCCATAAGTTTTCTACAGCTTCAGATCTGTCTGCTTATCTGCAAACGACACCTGATAATCCTACATTCCTGAACATTTTAAAGAACAGCTTCAACGCAGCTGTGAATTCAGATGGAACTCTTTCCTCTGTAGTGATGGTAAAAGACTGGCAGCAGATATGGCTTTCTTTCGCAATCTATGCATTAATACTGGCAGTTTTCTTTGCGGTATTGTTCAAGCATAAACATAACCCGGAAGATGTTTCATCAGTTAAACATTAATTAGACCTTATATTTATTAAGATATTAAATTGCATTTTTGAAAAAAGATGCAATTTTTTTATATTCAAATATCCTTTTATCAAATAATGCTTTGCCGAAGAAAAATATGGACTTCAGATTGATATAGAAATAGCAAATGTTAATTTTTAATTTGATAATAAATTTCATTTTTCTTTATATAATAATTAAAAATATTGAATCATTTTTATGACTAACAAGTGTTCGGGTCCGGAATTTCTATTTTTAAAACACACTCTTTAAAACTGTGTTTTTTTTTGTATTTTGGCACTTTAGTAAATATGAAAAATATTCAGTTATTAGGATTACTGTTAGTAATTGTAGGTAGTTTTCTACCCTTGGTACATGTACCTGTAATAGGGAACTGGAACTATTGGAAGCTTGATCATTATTTGGCTATCGCATGCTGGATTTTCTCCGCATGTGCAGTTTTCGGGATTGTAAACAATAGTGCAAAAATTGTAAGGTTCTTTGGTATTCTCCTTATTCTTCTATTCGGATTTACCTTAGTTGCTGTGAAAATGCAGTCGCTGCAATACTTTAGCTTTTTACCATTCAAATCCTGGCAGGAAACTATTGCGGGGATCGTTAAGCTGAAATGGGGTTGGGCTGTAGAGTTTTTAGGTGCTTTTCTGATGGTTTTTGCCGGAGGAAATAAAAAAGTAAATAACAGAACACAAATATAGTATGAACTTTTTAAAAATATTTTCAGCAGGAATTTTGTTGACGACCGCTGTACAGGTGCATGCTCAGACAACAGAACAGAAAAAACCGGATAATCCGCCTAAGTGTACTAACATAAAAGAAGGAAAATTTCTAAGACCCAATTATCCGGAATCAATATGGCATATGACCATTAAAGATAATGTTCAAACCGAATATTTCAATAATGGAAAGGATTATATCAAATCAACATTGGTTTTTGTGGATGATTGCAATTATAAAGCAATCGTGATGGAGAAGTCCGATAAAAATGATCCCGCACAGATAGGAGACGTCTTCAATAATAAAATAGTCGCTACTCAGGATAATCTTTTGAAAGTGAATACCAAAATTGAAGGGACTCAATTTGACGTGGTATACATAAAAGTGAAATAAATTCTAACTATAAAAATGGGATTTTTATTCCATTTCAGCTAAATAAAAATTATATACATGAAAGAAGTATTCATTGTTTCCGCGGTAAGAACACCTATGGGGAGTTTTATGGGAAGCTTATCTACAGTTCCGGCTACAAAACTGGGAGCAACTGCCGTAAAAGGAGCATTAGATAAAATTGGTTTAGATCCTAATATTGTTCAGGAAATCTATATGGGGAATGTTCTTCAGGCTGGAGAAGGCCAGGCGCCAGCTCGTCAGGTTGCTATAGGAGCAGGTCTTTCAATCAATACACCATCTACTACAGTTAATAAAGTTTGTGCTTCAGGAATGAAGGCTGTAACAATGGCAGCTCAGGCGATTAAAGCTGGTGATGCTGATGTAATTGTTGCCGGAGGTATGGAAAACATGTCTTTAGTTCCTCATTATTATAATGCAAGAGTGGCTACAAAGTTAGGCGATATCAAGATGCTTGACGGAATGGTACTTGACGGACTTACAGACGTGTACAACAAAGTACATATGGGAGTATGTGCAGAAAAATGTGCTACAGACTATAATATTACAAGAGAAGATCAGGATAACTTCGCTATCGAATCTTACAAAAGATCAGCAAAAGCCTGGAGCGAAGGTAAATTCAGCGAAGAAATTGTACCGGTTTCTATCCCTCAGAGAAAAGGAGAGCCTGTGATTTTTGCTGAAGATGAAGAATACAAAGCAGTCAACTTTGACAGAATTTCAACACTTCCTACCGTATTCAAAAAAGAAGAAGGAACAGTAACAGCAGCAAACGCATCTACTCTGAACGATGGTGCTTCTGCATTGATCCTTGTTTCCAAAGAAAAAATGGAAGAACTTGGATTGAAGCCTCTTGCAAAAATCGTTTCTTATGCTGATGCAGCACAGGAGCCTGAAAACTTTACAACAGCTCCGGCAAAAGCGTTACCTATCGCGCTTAAAAAAGCAGGATTAGAAGTTTCCGATATCGATTTCTTCGAATTCAACGAAGCTTTCTCAGTGGTAGGACTGGCAAACAACAAAATCTTAGGGCTGGATGCTGCTAAAGTAAACGTAAACGGAGGAGCTGTAGCATTAGGACACCCACTGGGAAGTTCAGGTTCAAGAATCATTGTTACATTGATCAATGTATTGAAGCAAAATAATGCGAAATACGGAGCTGCTGCTATCTGTAATGGTGGTGGTGGTGCTTCTGCTATCGTGATTGAAAACTTATAATTGATAAGGATATAACAGCATTTTGTGGTTTAAAATATAAAAATCGGGGTCTTTGAACCCCGATTTTTTAGTTACAGGGTCTGAAAATTACTATTTCAGCCAGATAATTTATCGACATAGATATAGCAGGCCATATACCTTCAACAGATATGATTTAACCTTTGATGGTATAAAATATGATTAAAACTTTGCTGAATTATTTCAATACTTTACAATTATTATTTTCAAAATAATATTAAAAACCGTAGAATATTCCGTAGTTTTTCTATTTTTGTGCTACTAATATATATTTGAAATGTCTGAAACTGAGAATCGACAGCCTAAAAACATAAAGAATAATCCGAAAATTATGAAAGCCTGGGCTGTATATGACTGGGCAAATTCTGTTTATTCCCTGGTGATTACCTCTACCATTTTTCCCATTTATTACTCTATCCTTACTACTGCTTACGAGAAAAAAGAATACGTGGCAGAAACAAAAACATGGATTGATGTTCCGGTAAGGCATATGATCAAAATTTTTGGAGAAGAATATCAGCCGGATGCCGTGTATGGATATTCTCTCACGATATCATTCTTTATCGTAGTATTGTTATCTCCGTTTTTATCTTCTCTGGCCGATACCATCGGAAACAAAAAATCTTTCCTGCAGTTTTTCTGCTATCTTGGTGCCACATCTTGTATGGGATTGGCTATGTTTACAGGAATGCATAATGTATTTTTAGGACTTTTATTCAGTATTACAGCCAGTGTAGGTTTCTGGGGGAGTTTGGTATTTTATAACTCGTTTCTTCCGGATATCGCAACACCGGACAGACAGGATGCACTTTCTGCCAGAGGATATGTTTACGGATACATCGGTTCCGTAGTTTTGGTCGTAATCTGTTTAGTACTGATTCAGGTTTTTGCGAAAGGAGCAGCCCAGCAGCTACTGTTCACAAGAATAAGTTTCCTTTTAACAGGAGCATGGTGGTTCGGGTTTTCTCAATATACATTCAAGCACCTTCCTCAGTTTGGGGATGTAAAAGATAAACTGCCTAAAGATTTAGTACTGCTGAACTATAAGAATATCTTCAAAAAACATGAAGAACAGGGAGGATTCTTTGAAGTATTTAAAGATAACCTGAGCTTCTATAAAGATATTGCAAAAGAAAGTTTTCACGAACTGTTTAAAGTAGGTGGAGAGCTTTTCAAAGATAGAAATCTGAAATTCTTTCTGTCGAGCTTCTTCTTTTACAGTGTAGGAATGCAGACGATTTTCCTTATGGCAACATTATTTGGAAAAAGTGAAATTAACCTTGCTCAGGATAAACTGATCGGAACTCTTTTGGTGATTCAGATTGAAGCGATCATCGGAGCCGTTATTTTCTCAAGATTATCTAAGAGAATCGGTAACAAAAATGTTATTTCAATTGCGATCATCTTATGGATTGTAGCTTGTCTTTGGGCTTATTTCCTGAACAAAGAAAACCCAACAGTAGAATACCAGTTTTATGGAGTTGCTGCAGTAGTAGGGTTGGTAATGGGTGGTCTTCAGGCTATGTCGAGATCCACCTATTCAAAACTACTTCCTGAGAACTCAATGGAGAATACAACCTATTTCAGCTTCTATGATGTATTGGAGAAAATTGCTATCATTATCGGAACATTTATCTTTGCAACATTGATCGAACATTTCAATAATATGCGTATTGCAGCATTGTCTATGACTATATTCTTCGCCGCAGGATTGGTTTTAATCAGATTTCTGAAGGTTAAAATGAGAAAAGACAGAGAAACATTATAATATTGAAAGACGTTATTTTTAACGTCTTTTTTTATCAAGATAATTCATTGAATTTTATCTATGAAATTAGATGTATTTACCATATTTTTTTCGTATTTTTAATAGAAGAACTGAAGAAAGTAAAAATAGAAGACAATTCGGCCTGAGTTTTGCTTATATTCAGCGGAATAATTTTTAACTTTGCAAAAAGATTTATTGTCAATATGACCAATCCTTTATTTTATGCAAAAATAATCCTGTTTGGAGAATACGGAATGATTGAAGATTCCCAGGGGCTTGTTGTACCTTACAGCTTCTATAAAGGGACTTTGAAATTCTCAGATTTGAGTTCTGATTTCGAACTTAATTCCAACAGACATTTGCAGAAATATTCTGAATTTCTTACAGCACTTGATCTTTCCGACGACTTTAAGCTGGATATAGAGAGCTTCAAAAATGATATTTCAAACGGACTTTTCTTTGATTCCAATATTCCTCAGGGGTATGGAGTGGGAAGTTCCGGTGCTTTGGTAGCTGCTATTTTTGAAAAATATTCAGTCAGCAAACTGAATCCTGAAAACATTTCAAAAGATAATCTTAAAAAATTAAAAGCTGTTTTTGGTGAAATGGAAAGCTATTTCCATGGAAAAAGTTCAGGAATGGATCCACTGATCTGTTATATGAATCTGCCAATCCTTATCGAAAATAAAGAAAATTTAGACAGGGTAAATATTCCTGAAGGGGAAGAAGGAAAAGGAGCTATTTTCCTGATCGATTCCGGAATGACTGGTGAAACAGGTCCCATGATTCAGATTTTCTTCGAAAAAATGAAAACAGAAGGTTTCCGTAAAACCCTGAAAGAAGAGTTCATCCGTTATAACAACGCATGTATCGAATCTTTCCTTAAAAAAGACATGAATCCATTCTTCAGAAACCTTAAAAAGCTTTCTCACTGGGCTTATGAACATTTCCGTCCTATGATCCCTGAAAGTATTTTTAACATCTGGAAAAAAGGTCTGGATTCTAACGCTTATTATCTGAAACTGTGCGGTAGCGGTGGAGGCGGCTATATCTTAGGATTTACCAAAGACTATGCAAAAGCAGAAAAAATGCTTGACGGCTTCCAAAAAGAAGTGATTTACAGATTTTAAACAGATTGGAATGAATTCTGAAAAAGAACCTTTCCAATCTAAAAACTATTTATCAAAATCTCTATTTTACAGATTTTCACAATTCGTGGGCTTTCTTCTCGGAGCACGGTTTTTTGTAGCGGCTCTGCTTACGTTTGCTCTCTATGTTTCTACTTTTTTCCTTTTCAATCAGGATGAATCCTTCAGAAAATTTGTCTTCGATTTCAAAGTACACGGTATTATTTTTTGTACCGTCCTTACGATTCTGGCAGGTGGTATTATCAATCAGTTTTACGATCTGGAGAAAGATCATGTAGTAAAGCCTTTCAGAACAAGGGTTCAGAGTTTCATCAAACAGAAATATTTTCTCTATGCCTACCTGGCACTAAGTGCAATTTCTCTGGGGGTAGCCTGGATAATTTCTCATAATGTATTTGTTTTTTTCCTGGTCTATCAGTTCTTTATGTGGTTTTACAGCCATAAACTGAGCAGAATACTGATCCTGAACAACCTTACTTTTGTCAGCCTCACGCTGTATCCGTTCTTTGGAATGATGGTGTATTACGAAACTTTTTCCAAAAAGGTTTTCCTGATGGCTGTTTTTCTATTCCTTATCCTGTTATGTATTGATATTGTGAAAGATACTCTTACCAGAAGTGTGGATAAAGCTTTCGGATATACTACCATTCCCAATTATTTTAAAAGCAGAAATACAAAAATTATTCTGACTTCTTTATTGATCGTTACCATGGCAGTTTCAATGAATATTATTACGAAAACCGGCACTACCGGATTCATGGCTTATTATTTTGCCGGAGGGCTTTTTGTCATGATTGTATGCATATATCTTCTTTTAAATGCTTCCAGAAGAAGTAACTTCCTTACATTGAATGTATTACGATTCTGGGTTTTTGTCGGAATCATCGCCATGCTTTTAAATGGAATAGAGCATAAATTGTAAAAAAATTCTTTAAATAAACTGAGGTTATTATTACCTTTGCATAACTAAATTTAATAAATAGGAATGCCCATTTTTAATGATACTAAAATTGCATTTGCAGACAAGTCTGATGCACAATTGAGAAAGGCTTACTGGATGTTTAAAATGATTGAACAGCCCGTTCTTACAAGCCTTGGAACATCTGTTCTGAATTTCACAGTACACAACAATTTCCCTTTCGTTACCGGAATTGTAAAAAATACCTTATTTGAGCAGTTCTGCGGTGGTGAAACCCGTGAAGAAAGTATGAAAGTTGTAAAACAGCTGTTCAAAAGAGGAGTTGGGAGTATTTTTGATTATTCCATTGAAGGGAAAGAAGATGAAGAAACTTTTGATGCGGTTTGCAAAGAAATCAAGGACATTGTAAGATTCTCAGTAGGAAATCCGGCGATTCCTTTTATTGTATTTAAACCTACCGCATTCGGAAGAATTGATCTTTATGAAGCTGTTGGAAAAGGCGCTGAGCTTACTACCAGCCAGAAAGAAGAATGGGAAAGAGTGGTAAAAAGATTTGATGACGTATGCAGTCTTTGTCACGAACATGATAAAAAAGTAATGGTAGATGCTGAAGAAACCTGGATGCAGGACGCAGCAGACCATCTTTGTGAAGAAATGATGGAGAAATATAACCAGCAAAAACCTATCGTTTGGAATACCATCCAGATGTACAGAACCGGAAGACTGGAGTATATGGAGGCACATCTTCAGAGAGCAAGAGAGAAAAATTATTTCATCGGTTACAAAATCGTTCGTGGTGCTTATATGGAAAAAGAAAGAGCCAGAGCCGCAGAAAAAGGGTACGCAGATCCTATTCAGCCAACCAAAGAGGCTTCAGATAAGAACTATAATGCAGGAATTGATTTTGTGATGGATCATCTGGATAAAGTGTCAGCATTCTTTGGAACCCATAATGAAATCTCTTCTGAGCTGATTATGGATAAAATGAAAGCAAAATCTCTGGAAAGCAGCAATCCGCACGTTTATTTCGGACAGCTTTACGGGATGAGTGATAATATCACCTTCTATTTGTCTGATAAAGGCTACAATGTGGCTAAATATCTTCCATACGGACCTGTAAAGGATGTTGTGCCTTATTTGACGAGAAGAGCCCAGGAAAACACCTCTGTAGCCGGACAAACCGGAAGAGAGCTTGGACTGATCAAAAAAGAATTGGAAAGAAGAAAGAAATAATAATATTGTCCACAATATATATCGGGCCTGCAGTTTTGCAGGTCTTTTTTATTGGAATTAAAAGATGGAAATGAATAGTAAATTAATGATAATGAATGTAATGATAAGATGTGTTGGTTATAGTGTAAAATAATTCAATTTTTATTGCTGATTTGATTTTAAATAGTTATATTTGATAAAGCTATAAAAAAACATAAACAATATCTTCATTTACTAGTACACTTCTGTCCTATGACAGTAACTATCCAATACACTAATCACTCTTATTAAAACTAAATTATAAAAATATAGTAGGGGATCAGACGATCATAAAAGGTAAAAACTCTGTCACTGGTATCCGTGAAAATTTTTTTAAAATAAAATAAAGCAATAGCTTTAGTTTTCTTCTTCAAATATTTTTTTAACCTGATCATTTTCCTTGATCAGGTTTTTTAAGGCTCAAAACTTTCAAATTTTCCGTTTTCGTAGAACAGAACAATACGTTTTATTTTATTTTGCTGATTACCAAGTAGTTGACCCAAAACATGATCCCCGGAATTTTCTAATCGCTGAGAATCCGATATTTTTTCCGGAGCTTTATCATGGGCAGGTATAAACGATTCTCCAGAACTTGATATTGAAGGTTCCGCTTCCGTTTCATCACTTCCGAATTCATCATCATCATTCATCATCGTAAAAAGATCGGGTAGTGGAGTTGTCTTTATTTTTTCCTCTTCGGTATGCTCTTCGTTAATTTCTAATTCCGGCAGCTGGGATTTTAGCATTTCACCTTCACCAGTAACCAGCCAGTCCCATAGAAGTTCCGGGAAGCGGGATTTTATTTTTATGATAAACTCAAGAGAAGGTTTGTTTCTCCCTGACGTGATATGTGAAATGGACGAACGCTGCACATCAATTTCATCAGCAAACTCGGAAGGGGTAAGTTGAGAATACTCTATAATTTTGGAAATTCTTTCATTTAAACTCATAAAAATAAGCCTTTAATTATTTTACAAATGTAACTTATATAATTTACAAATGCAAAATACAAATGTAAATAAATTGAAATTTCTTTTGTATACATTTGTAACATGATTTTAATTGTTTTAAAATCAAATCATTATATGTAAATAACAATTGTATTTACTTATCAGATCAATCTACCATTACCGCTGTAGACAGATAGTTTCGATCTGGTAAAAGACTACTATTCTTTAAAAAAACTGATTTAAAAATGTAAATTAAGCCCATCAATGGAGCTATTTTATCCATTAAATATCATTAAAAACAGAGTATACATAATTAAACTGCTCATATCGTTTTCGGTAATAAGATTATCAATAAATACCTCATAAAACGCATATAGAAGCACTTTTAAAAGAGTTACATTGGTAAATTACTGATGTAAATCACTATTTTAAGCCCATATTTGGGGTAAGTTGGGGGGAAAATACTGTTCCTGTTAAGCAACTCATTTTATCAAAGATTAAAACTCCTGATAAAAGTATTATTTGAGTAATTTTCAGAGATCCATTTGATTTTTCTGTGGTTTTACATATGTATACACTACTAAGCAACTTGGTTTTCCACAATTTTTATGTTTAGCAAAATAACTCTCAAATAGCAAAAACACCTTATTTTTACACTTAAAGTACTATTATAAATACAGTTGAATTAAACTTTATAAAATACTGACTTTTAATATTTTAAATACATAATATTAAATTATTCGCAATCCACAATTTTATCCACAGACAAATTGTCCTTCAGTGCTGTTTAATAATATTACAATTGTCAACTTGTTTTTTATAACTGTAAAATTGAAGAATTTAAACTCTGTAAACAATTTTCAAAGCAGATGTCAAATGTAAATTCGTGTATTTTACCTATATTTACAAATGTTAATTTAAGTTTTTGGCTAAAAATGGCTAAATTTGATTCTTGTAAACTATTCCTACAATGAATTTTGAACAGATCTATTCTCAAAACCCCGATTTCTCAAATCGCTATATTTCCCCTGAAAAATTATTTTCTTATCTACAGGCCAATCTCAGCGATTATATTCAGGAGATCGGAACATCCTATTTAGATAAACCGATTTATCAGTTAAGTATCGGAACCGGAAACATTCAGGTATTGGCCTGGTCGCAAATGCACGGTAATGAATCCAATGCCACTCATGCTATGCTTGACCTTCTGGTAAGTCTTGATAAAGCTCCGGAAATGAAGGAGGACTTATTCAGTAAAATAACACTTGATTTTATATTCATGCTGAATCCGGATGGATCAGAAAGATGGACCAGACTGAATGCTGCCGATATTGACCTGAACAGAGATTTTCATAATGAAGCAAGTAAGGAGATTAAATTCCTGAAAAAAGCAGCAGCTTCCAAAAAATATGATTATGCTTTAAATCTTCATGAGCAGAGAACCATTTTTACCACTGATGGTATTCATCCTGCTACGCTTTCCTTTTTGGCACCTTCTGAAAATGTAGAACGTACCATTACCGAAAACAGAAAAAAATGTATGGCAGTCATTGGAAGCGTGTACAACCATTTAAAAGAAATGATCCCCAACCAGATTGGTAGGTATTCTGATGAATTTTATCCAACTTCTACCGGAGACAACTTTATCAAAGGAGGTATGCCAACGATATTATTTGAAGGGGGACATTTTGTAGATGATTATAGCAGAAAAGGAACAAGAAAATACTATACCATTGCTCTTTATTATGCTTTGAAAGCAATCAGTGAACTGAACTCTGATATTACAGGATGGGAAACTTATCTTGAAATCCCTGAGAACCAGGAAACCCACTATGATTTAATTTACAGAAATGTAAAACTGAATACAGACCATGAATGTATTCTGGATATTGCAGTACAGTACAGGGAAATCAAAGAAGAGGGGAAAAGTGACATCTCATTTATTCCTTTCGTAATGGAAGCCGGAGATGTGAAACAAAAGAAGGGCTGGCTGGAAATAGACTGTACCGGAAAGAAATTTATTTCTGCAACTAAATATCCCAAACTGGACGCAGTTGTGGATTTTAAAATAGAAGATTAAAAGACTTTAAATATCTCCATATAAAAAAGTTTCGGCAGCCCCTTCAGGGCTGCCGAAACTTTTATTTTTATAACTAATTTCCAAAACTTAAATGGCTATGCACTAAATTATAATGCGATTCAGTAGGAGTGGGCTTTAGCCATTCAATTAATGAATATTCATCCGGCTTAACCAAAACTTAATTTCAGAATATAAAGTTTAGTTAACTACTTTAATTCCATTCGCTACAAATCTGATTTCTTCTTTGGGCTGAGTGATAGCATCAATTTCAGACTGAGGTTTTTTAGCATCTTCCGCATAATGTTTCTGTTCATTTACAGAAGTTACTTTTCTTTCTGCATTCCCTTCCAATACAACATTTTTTCCTTTTAATGCGGTAGGTACAAAGAAAGCATAATCCTTCATTTTTACAAAAAACTTAGAATTATCTTCTGTCTGGATCGTTAGCCAGCAACCTTTTTTGTCACATACGTCTGTTACTTTTCCCTTAACGGAAACATTCTCAACTTTTTTGTTATCTTTTTTAAGCTGTTTATTCAATTTATCTGCGGTGATCGCTTTGGATTCAGCGGATGAAGTTACCTGATCTCCGTAAGTATCACCTACCAACGCTTTTCCTTCCGGTGGTCCGGATTGAGCAAAAGCTAATGAAGAAGCTGTTAAAGCTGCACCCAATAATATTGCTTTAAATTTCATGTTTAATATTTTTCTCAAAAATACTAATTAAAATTGAATCATAAAGGAATAAAAAATGACAAAAGACAGGTGTTTTGATGAATTTTCAACAAATTTGAAAATCAAAGACAGATTTGATTATATTTGACCCCTATACTTGACTATGCAAAAAAAACTGAAACTATGGGATGCCATCATGCTTGTGATGGGATCGATGATCGGAAGCGGGATCTTTATTGTAAGTGCTGACATGATGCGAAACCTGGGATCCGGGTTTTGGCTGATTATCGTATGGGTAATTACAGGAGTGATGACAGTAGCTGCAGCCATAAGCTATGGAGAACTGTCTGCACTGTTTCCGAAGGCCGGAGGGCAATATACTTACCTGAAAGAGATTTTCGGAAAAAAAATGGGATTTCTTTACGGATGGGGATTGTTTACGGTGATACAAACCGGAACTATTGCTGCGGTGGCAATGGCTTTTGGGAAATTTACCGCTTATCTGATTCCGTCATTAAACGATGCTGCTCCTATTTTCCAGAGTGGTGAATTTAAAATAACCTGGATACAGATTCTTGCCATTGCTGTCATTATTTTGCTCACCTATATCAATACCAGAGGTGTAGAAAGCGGAAAAATCCTTCAGAATATCTTTACCGGTTCCAAAATTATTGCATTACTTGGGCTGATTGCGGCCGGTTTTATATTAGTAGACATTTCTCATTTAGCAGAAAACTTTAGCTGGGGAACAGATTCTTTTAATAACCTTAAAAAAGATTTGAGTGGTAATTTCCTTAAAGAAGGCTGGGAACCGATTGGAGGAATGACTCTTCTAGGCGGAATTGCTGCTGCCATGGTAGGTTCTGTCTTCAGCTCTGTGGCCTGGGAAAGTGTAACATTTGTTTCAGGTGAAATTGAAAACCCTAAAAAGAATGTAGTCAAATCAATGATTTACGGGACTTCTGCCGTAATGATCCTTTATATCGCGGTAAACTATGTTTATTTAAATGCTCTGGACAGAGACGGAATTGCATTTGCTGCTAATGACAGAGTAGCGGTAGCGGCATCCCAGAATATATTTGGAAGTGCAGGAACGATCATCATTGCCTTATTGGTCATGATTTCTACATTTGGATGTAACAACGGACTGATTCTGGCAGGAGCAAGAGTTTTCCAGACGATGGCCAAAGACGGCATGTTCTTTAAGTCAGCCGTAAAAAATAATAAAAATGAAGTTCCTGAAAATGCATTGTGGATGCAGGGAGTCTGGGCTTCCATTTTGTGTCTGAGCGGGCAGTATGGAAATTTACTGGATATGATCTCTTTCGTGATCGTTCTTTTCTATATGATTACGGTTTTTGGAGTTATTTATTTAAGAATCAAACAGCCGCAGCTGGAGAGACCTTATAAAACATGGCTTTATCCTGTAACGCCGGTTATTTATCTTGTCACAGGAACATGTTTCTGTATCCTGTTGCTTATTTACAAGCAGCAATATACATGGCCTGGTTTTGTTTTGGTATTGCTGGGACTTCCTGTGTACTATTTTATCAACAGAAAAAAAGCAAATACTTAAAATAAAACAAAAATATAACAGATTAAAGGGCTTTCAATTCAGTTTGAAGGCCCTTGTTTTTGAATAATATTTTAAAGTATATCATTATTATTTGTCGAAAATGTGTAATTTGGTATTTCGTTTTTAGAACAGGACCATGAAGTAAAAACAATAAGTTATGGATACACCAAATTACAGAATGCCTTTCGTACCGTCTACTTTAATGACCGAAGGCGGAAGTATCGATACCTGCGATATGGGGGAAAGTATTGCCCACAATATTATGCTGCTGATCACCACCAAAAAAGGGGAGAACAGATATGATGAAAACTATGGAAACGATGTCTGGAACCTTGAATTCGATAATGGAGTTACAAGTGCCATCTGGGAAAGTGTTTTTATCAAAAGCTTAAGAAGACAGATTCAGGAATATGAACCAAGAATCGTAAACCCGCAGATCGATGCTCACATACAATTTGTAGAGCACAGCTACGATACTAAAGAACACACCGAAATTAAAAAGAAAGTAAGAATTGCCATCAATGCAAAAATGGAAGAAACAGGAGAACGGTTCAGCTTCTCAACAGAACTGTTTCTAAGCCCGATGTCTATTGATTAATATTTTTAACAGCGAAAGAAAATTATGAATTTAGATCAGAATATTTATTCCAAAGAATCTGTAAAAGCAAGAATGCTGCAGAATGCAACTAAAGTATGGGGATTAAGGAGCCCGCAGTCTTTAGATCCTTTTGTAAAACTGCTGATAGACGCATTCAGTACAGAGGTTTTCAAAGCGAATAATGAAATACAGACGGTGAATGCCCGTATATTGGAAAAACTGGCAAAACTGCTTACACCGTCCATTTATACACATCCTATTCCGGCTCATTCCGTAGCTTTTACACAGCCTTATGAGTCTTCTGAAATTTTATTGGAACACACGGAATTCTTTTTCCGTAAACAGATGACTTCCACGGTGAAATCGGAATCGGACAAACAGCTGAACATTCCATTTACCCCCGTAGGAAATGTGAGAATCAATAAAGTTCACACTTCGATCATGTTTGTAGGAAATACCTGCTACAGCATCGACGACAGATTCAACAAAATTCCTATTGCAAGATTTCAGGGAAGACCTGAAGATTACAGAAAAATCACAATAGGAGTAGATGTAAGCAAATATGTAAGTGAAAACTTTCCCAAATACCTGAGCATATTCTGCTCCAATCCTGCTTTCGAGCACCTTGATTTCGTATACAAATTATTACCGTATATCACGGTTTCAAGCAATGGTAACCCTCTGTTTGTAAGAGAAGGATTAAGCTATCTTACGGAAAGTCAGAACGATGGTTATGAGCAGATGTTCAAAGAACAATCCATCAGAAATAAGGTGATTGAAGATATTAAAAGTATCTATCGCCATAAATTTATTGAAGTAACAGGAATCTCTCAAAGTCTGTTCTCAGAACCGGGACAGCTTCCACAGAACCTGGATTTTCTTGCCGGAAAAGAAGAAATTACTAAATTCCTGGATAATAAAAGTTATCTGTGGCTTACGTTTGAGTTTCCACCACAGTTTTCAGCAGAAATCCTGGATAATTTCTCATTTGTATTGAATGCTTTTCCAATCTATAACAGAGGCTGGAAAAAAACAGAATACAGCCTTGATATCATGGGGAATAATATCCCTTTGGTAACAGACGAAGGCGAGCATTTTCTTTATGTGGATGAGGTACAGGATGGTGACGGCAGAAGATATACTGAAATTCCTTTTACTCCGGCCGATGATCTTAAAAAAGGATTATATACTGTAAGAAAGGGAGGAATGGAACGTTTTACCAGCCGAAATGCAGTAGATATGATTGCCAATGTTCTGGAACTGACAAGAGATGAAATTGCTGCATTTTCCCTTTTGAACAGAGATAATGTAAAAGGAGTCTTAAGTGAAATGTCTGACAAAATGAAATCCATGGTGCAGAAAGTAAATAATGCCAAAAGGAATATCAGACAGGAGCTGAATTACGTGATCATGGAACCGGTGGAAAAAACCGATCATACCTACGCTTCTTTTTGGGTAACACACTGTACGCTGGCCAATCATATGCGTCCGGGAACTGAACTTTCCAACCAGCTGAAATCCCAGACTGTGGTACTGCTTACCGAAACATTAGGGGGAGCTGAAGAACAAAAAGGAACGGATAGCATTCAGGCGTATAAATATGCATTAACAACCAGAGATAAGATCATTTCTTTGGAAGACGTTAAAAATTATTGCCGCATGATTCTGAAAGATGAAGTAAGAGAAGTAAGGGTAAGAAGAGGAACGATGATCAGCAACAAGCCAAAAGAAGGATTTGTAAGAACGGTTGAGGTAGAGATTATTCCTCAGAACTATTCTTTCTACGGAAGAGCCTATTGGGAAAATATGGCCAATATTATCAGGAATCAGATTATTGCTAAAGCTATCGACGGAATTGAATATATTGTAAGAATCACCAATGAAGATGTTGACTTCCAGGATATGTAATTTCTTCAATACCCAATTAGTTTAAAATATAAAATGCCGTATCAATTGCGGCATTTTTGAGTGATATCAATAGGAATGGGCTTTAGCCCGTTTTTTTATCAATGAGCTTTCCATTGGCTTCAGCCAAAACTTATAAAATCTCTCCGGAAAAATTCAATAACATTGGGTTCAAAGCATTAACAAAACCTAAGAATTTTTTATGAAACTTTTATCCCTTTTATATTCAAAAAAAGTCTATAAAATTTCGTATTTTTGCACGTTGTGATTTTCAGGCAAATCACCCCAAATTATGAGTAAATCAACAGAATATATAGAAGTTTACGGAGCCCGTGAACACAATCTTAAAAATATTAACGTAAAAATTCCGCGCAACGAATTGGTCGTGATTACCGGCCTTTCCGGAAGTGGAAAATCGTCGTTGGCTTTTGATACTATTTTTGCAGAAGGTCAGCGTCGTTATATTGAAACTTTTTCTGCTTATGCACGCCAGTTTCTGGGCGGATTGGAGCGTCCTGATGTAGATAAAATCGAAGGACTTTCTCCGGTTATTGCCATTGAGCAGAAAACAACCAATAAAAACCCACGTTCTACCGTAGGAACAGTTACCGAACTGTATGATTTTCTGCGTCTATTGTATGCCAGAGTTTCAGATGCTTATTCTTTGTCTACAGGACAGAAACTGGTGAGCTATACCGAAGATCAGATCCTTGAAACCATCAAAGAAAATTATAAAAAGGAGAAAATCATGCTTTTGGCGCCCGTGGTGCGTTCCAGAAAAGGGCATTATCATGAACTCTTTGTTCAGATGGCTAAAAAAGGTTACGGGCAGGCAAGAATTGATGGTGAGCTGCAGGATATTGAATATGATTTAAAACTTGACCGTTATAAAACCCATGATATCGACATTGTGATCGATCGTTGGATTATCGGGGAGAATGCTTCGGAAAGCAGAATGGAAAAATCATTGCGTACTGCAATGGAAATGGGGGAAGGAATTATCGGAATTCAGAAACTGGGAAGTACAGATATCGAATACTTTTCCAAGAACCTGATGGATGCGGAAACCGGGCATTCTCTGGCGCTGCCTGAACCCAATACATTCTCATTCAACTCTCCAAAAGGAAGCTGCCCGAATTGTAAAGGTCTGGGAACCATTAAAAAAATCAATACCGATTACTTTATAGACAATCCGAAACTATCCATCAATCAGGGAGGATTACTGCCGTTGGAAGATATCAAGTCCAACAAATGGATCCTGTCACAGATCAAAAACATTCTTGAGATCTTTGGATTAGGATTAACAACGCCATTGCAGGATATTCCGGAAGAAGCACTGGATTATATCTACAACGGATGTCACAAAGAATTCAATAAAGACCTGAAATACGCGGGAATTACCAAGAAAATAAAAATAGGTTTCGATGGTCTGATCGCTTTCATGGAGGAGATTATTGATGATAGAGATTCCTATGAAGCTGTTTTATTGGAAAGACGTTTCACTACAGAAGAAATATGTCCTGAATGTCACGGAACCCGTCTTCAGCCTTCAAGCTTAAGTTTTAAAATTGATGGAAAGAACATTGCTGAGGTTAATGGATTAAGCTTAGCAGATTTAAAAGACTGGTTAGCTGATGTTAAAGATAAATTCTCAGAAAAGAATAAAATCATTGCTCACGAGATCTTAAAAGAAATTGAAACCAGACTTCAGTTTTTGCTGGATGTAGGATTGGATTATTTAAGTTTGAGCAGAAGTTCAAAAACACTTTCCGGAGGAGAATCACAGAGAATCCGTCTCGCAACGCAGATCGGATCTCAGTTGGTGAATGTATTATATATTCTTGATGAACCAAGTATCGGGCTTCACCAGAGAGATAATGAAAGACTGATCCATTCTCTGAAAAACCTGAGAGATATCGGAAACTCTGTATTGGTGGTAGAACATGATAAAGACATGATCCTGGAAGCCGATGAGGTGCTGGATATTGGTCCGAGAGCAGGAAAATTCGGAGGAGAGATTCTTTGGCAGGGAAAACCAAAAGATCTTTTGAAAGCTGATACCATCACGGCTCAGTATATTAATGGAAAAAGAAAAATAGAAATTCCGGCAGAAAGAAGAGCAGGAAGCGGTAAAAATATTGTGTTAAAAGGCGCTACAGGGAACAATCTTAAAAACGTAACCCTGGATATTCCTCTTGGAAAACTGGTTGTAGTAACCGGAATTTCAGGTAGCGGAAAATCTTCTCTGATTAACGGAACATTATATCCGATCCTTAACAAGCACTTCTACAGAGCGGTTCAGGAACCGTTACCTTACAAGAAAATTGAAGGGTTAGAGAATATTGATAAAATTGTAGACGTAGACCAGACGCCAATCGGAAGAACACCACGTTCAAATCCTGCAACCTATACCGGAATGTTTACCGATATCAGAAACCTTTTTGCAGAGCTGCCGGAAAGTAAAATCCGTGGATATAAACCGGGAAGATTCTCTTTCAACGTAAAAGGCGGAAGATGCGAAACCTGTCAGGGTGGAGGATTGAAAGTGATCGAAATGAATTTCCTTCCGGATGTATACGTACACTGCGAAACCTGCAACGGAAAACGTTTCAACAGAGAAACCCTGGAAGTTCGTTACAAAGGAAAATCAATCTCTGACGTATTGGATATGACGATTGATGAAGCGGTAGATTTCTTCCAGCCGATTCCTAAGATTTTTGCAAAAGTGAAAACATTACAGGATGTCGGTTTAGGATATATTACGCTTGGACAGCAGTCGACAACCCTTTCGGGAGGTGAAGCGCAACGTATCAAGTTAGCAACCGAACTGGCAAAAAGACAAACCGGAAATACTCTTTATATCCTTGATGAACCAACAACAGGACTTCATTTTGAAGATGTAAAAATCCTGATGGATGCCATCAATCAGTTGGTAGAACTCGGAAACTCATTCATCATCATCGAACATAATATGGATGTCATCAAATTAGCAGACCATATTATCGACGTTGGTCCGGAAGGAGGAAAGCACGGCGGACAGATCGTAGCACAGGGAACTCCTGAAGAAATTGTGAAGTCTAAGAAGAGCTTGACCGGGAAGTTCTTGAAGAGGGAACTGGAGTAGATTCATAATTATGCAGTATTATTTTATCATTCCAAAGGAATCTAAATGATTTCCGTTAGAGAATGTTTATAATAAAAGGCTAAACTATTAAAGTTTAGCCTTTTTTTTGCCTAAAATAACCCTCCAATATTAAATTTTCAATTATTTTTAAAATTTATTACACTGATAATCAGTTAATTAAATTTTAATGTTAACTCAATGTTAACTGAATGTAAAATTAATATGAATTATTTTTAATAACTTTGGTTAAGAGATACAAAAATAGGTTAGTATAATATTTAAAACCAGTTAGTTATGAAAAATAGAATTCAAATATTGATGGCTTCACTTTTCGTTTGCGGATTTGCTGCTGTTTTGAACACTGCCAAAGCACAAACAACAGATCATAATACCATTCAGGAAATTCAGTTGAACAGGAGTGAAACATTTAATGATATCAGAAATAAACTAGAAGCTAATTTTGATCTTACCAATCCTGATTACAAACAGGGAACCGTAAACTCTGTGGTGAAATTTGATATTGCAAAAAACGGAAAAATCGTTAATGTTCATTCCAGTGGTGACTGTAAAACCGTTAGTAAGGAAATTGAAACAGTGTTAAGCGATCTTGACTATAGAGTAGACCGCAAAAAACTAACTGATAACATGGTTGCTTACACCTATGTAATGCCTGTGACAGTAGAGATCCACAGCAGATAATATTCATTGCATATTATTCAATTATGTGTGAATAATGAAAACTTACCAGATTAAATTGTAATAAAGAATAAACAGATATGTTTTAGTTTTGGGCTACCATAAAATTAAAACGATATGAAAAATTTAAAGAAGCTGACAAAGTCAGAGTTGAAGTCAGTGAACGGAGGAGAACCTGTAAAATACTGTACGTTTTGCGAGTGGGCAAATAAAGTAATCTGCAGCGATATTCCAATCGTTCAATGTCCGTAAAAAATAAAGCCGCTTACAAAAAGCGGCTTTTCTATTGTTGTGTACTCTGAACAAACTCTGTTAATCTTGCTTTAAGATCTTTAGAATTTCCTATCGTATCAAAAGTAACATTATCTATTCTCCATCCTTTCTCTGTATTGATCAGATGCACGGTGTCCATCCAGGTTTCTTTGGGGGAAGCTTCATTATATTCGAAGGCTACCAATGCTTCAGCAGTCTTATCCTGTATCTTAACAGACTTGATTTTATAATCTGTAAATCCTTCATACAGACTGGAAAAAATAGCCCCTTCGAATATTAAAGGTTTCTCATCAGGATGATCACTATTTTTTACCTTTTCAATATCAGCCTTTGATGCATTGATAGCCTCGTCTAAAACTTTTTTTAGCTCCTGAGAAAATAAAGTATCCGGAATCGGCTGGTTGTAAACAGCTTCGTTGGATTTTCCATATTGAGTATACAGTTCATTTACTTTTTCAATAATGGCTGTTTGTGAAGGCCGGGTAAGTTGAGGCTCGTTCTTTTTGCAGGATAAAAAAAACAGGAATATTCCTAAACAGAGAAAAAATTTTTTCATTGGTATTATTTTGTGGTATTATGTGAATTCCAGGCTCAAAATGTATACCAAAATCTGTCTGTAAATATTTCTCACGAATCACAAAAATCAATACATTTGAGTAGATAAAAAAAATGTGGATCCTATTCTTAACGTTGCTGTCCGTTCCCTCTGCGTTTACCTATTCATGGTAATTGCCATTCGTTTATTTGGCAAAAATCAGCTTTCCCAGCTCAATGCAGGGGATGTTGTATTGCTGTTGTTAATTTCAAATGCTGTTCAGAATGCAATGGTAGGTCCTGATACCTCTCTTCAGGGAGGAATCGTGGCGGCATTGGTTTTGTTTGTTGCTAATTTCATTGTGAAGAGATTCATGTTTTCCAGCCGTTCCTTTCAGACTTTTATGGAAGATGAGCCGGTTATTCTGATCAGGGATGGAATTGCCGATCAGGCAGCCCTGAATCGGGTAAAGATTACAGAAAGCGAATTGGAAGAAGCGATAAGAGAACACGGAATTGAAAACATAAACAATGTAAAGCTTTCCGTTCTGGAAGTGGATGGAAATATCAGTGTGGTTTCTCAGGATGAAAAAAGCAAGCAGACACACTATTCAAGAATTAAAAGAAAAATCAAAAGAAAATACCATTAAATACGATGAATTACGAATTAAGAGAAATGCTTCCCAGCGACGAAATCAGGGTCCTTGAAATTTTCCGCCAGGGAATAGACGGTGGGATTTCCACTTTTGAAACAGAAGTTCCAACTGCTGAAGCCTGGAGCATGGGCTATTTTAACGACTGCCGCTGGGTACTGGAAAATGAAAAAAATGAAGTTGTGGGATGGTGTGCCTTAAAGCCGGTCAGCAAAAGAGAATGCTATAAAGGAGTTGCAGAGGTAAGCATTTATTTTGATAACGAATATCAGGGAAAGGGATTGGGGTCCGTATTGCTTAAAAAATTGATTTTGGATAGCGAGGATCACGGATTCTGGACATTACAGACCAATATCTTCTCCGAAAATGAAACTTCTATCAAATTTCATCAGAAAAATGGTTTCAGAATCGTAGGCGTCCGTAAAAAAATCGGAAAACTCAATGGAGAGTGGAAAGACATTATCCTGATGGAAAAAAGAAGTGAAATCGTCTAGAGAACTATAATAGATAATAGATGATAGATGATTTTGTTTGGTAATATAATTCTCCATAACAAAATTCACTATTGACTTGTGAAGCAAAATTGACTATTGACAATAAAAGGCCATCTATTCCAACCTTAAACTTTGAGCTTTGAACTTTAATTTTTTTAACCTTTGGCACTACCATTGTTATATTAAATAAAGTTGAAAAATAGAAATAATGAAAAATTTGATTAAAATTACAGGAGTTCTTATCGTAGCATTCATGTTATCATCTTGTGTGGTGCATGACAATGGACGCCGGGTGAAAACAGTTCCGCCAGGACAGGCTAAAAAAGTTTTTGGAGGAAGCGCAAAAGACTATGCTCCTGGGCAGGTGAAAAAAAGAAGCGGCTACTAACAGGCACAAAAAATAAAAAATTAGCAGTTAGTTTTAACATACATTAGCTTAATTTCAATTTCTTTTGGCATTAACATTGATATATTTCGCTATCGAAATTGAAAAAGTGAAAATAATGAAAAGTATGTTTAAAGTGGCTGGAGTAGCTGTGGTAGTATTATTGCTGTCTTCATGTGTGGTACATGAGCATCATGGAAGGAGAATGCCTCCGGGCCATGCAAAAAGGTATTATGGCGGAAGCGCGAGGTACTACGCGCCAGGGCAGGTAAAGAAAGTGTATATTTATGACGATCGAGGGCATCATCACAAAGGCCGCGGTCATGGACATCACAGATAAAAAGAAAAGCACTGAATTTTTTCAGTGCTTTTTTTATGATCTATTATAATCTCGATTTTTTGGGATTAAGGAAAGTGTTGAAAACCATTACTTCCTGTCCGAACTTTTTCTCAATTCTTTCGGAAATATTTAAAAGTTCACTTTTAATAAAATCTTCCCTCAGTTCATTATTATCAAAAATTAGCAGGAGATTATAATTTTTACCTTCCTCAATAAAGTCACTGTGCACTTCAGAAAGAATATATTTGTTGACATCCATAAGGTTTTCAGTCATTAAAACCAGTGTTTCATCAATATAATTTTCCCATTCTTCCAGGTTATCTTTTGTGCAGTGGAAAGTTATACTTAATACGCTCATATTTTTATGAATTTTTAAGATTTTTTGGATAAATTCTACAGCAAAAATCGGCTTTTTTTTCGTAAATTAGCCCGTTAATAAAAATTGGAAATAAATAATTTTCAAACTTACAGCTAAGAGTTTGAATATCATTACAATAAAATTTGTTTATGCAAAAAGAAGGAGAAAGACTGATTCCTATCAACATTGTTGATGAAATGAAGTCGTCTTATATCGATTATTCGATGTCGGTTATCGTTTCAAGAGCGTTACCGGATGTAAGAGACGGCTTGAAACCCGTTCATAGAAGAGTACTTTATGGTATGTATGGACTAGGGGTGTTTTCTAATAGAAAATATTTAAAATCTGCGAGAATTGTTGGGGACGTTTTGGGTAAATACCACCCGCACGGAGATTCCTCTGTATACGATGCTATGGTAAGAATGGCTCAGGACTGGAGCTTGCGTTATCCTCAGGTAGACGGACAGGGTAACTTTGGTTCCATGGATGGTGACCCGCCTGCAGCAATGCGTTATACCGAGGCTAGATTGAAAAAAATCTCTGATGAGGTTCTTTCAGACCTGGACAAAGAAACAGTTGATTTCCAGAATAACTTCGACGACAGTTTACAGGAACCGACGGTAATGCCTACTAAAATTCCGAATCTTTTGGTAAATGGTACTTCAGGTATCGCGGTAGGTATGGCAACCAATATGGCACCTCATAACCTTTCAGAATCTGTAGATGCAATCTGTGCGTATATCGATAATAAAGAAATTACGATTGACGAACTGATGCAGCACATCATTGCACCGGATTTCCCTACAGGTGGTATCATCTATGGATATGACGGAGTAAGAGATGCTTTCCATACAGGAAGAGGTAGAGTTGTTTTAAGAGCTAAAGTTAACTTTGATGAAATCGGAAACAGAAATGCTATCATCGTTACTGAAATCCCTTATCAGGTGAACAAAGCTGAAATGATCGCCAGAACAGCAGAACTTGTTAAAGACGAAAAAATCCCTGGAATCCATGAGATCAGAGATGAATCGGATAGAAAAGGACTTCGCATTGTATACGAACTGAAAAACGATGCAATCCCGAATGTCGTTCTTAACCTATTATATAAATATACGGCACTTCAGACTTCTTTCAGTGTAAACAATATTGCATTGGTACACGGAAGACCGGAGCAGCTGAACCTTAAAGATATCATTCATCACTTTGTAGAGCACAGACACGAGGTCATCGTAAGAAGAACTCAGTATGAGCTTAAGAAAGCAAAAGAGAGAGCACATATCCTTGAAGGATTTATGAAGGTGATCGGAACTCAGGATGCTTTAGACAGAGCAATCTCTATTATCCGTCACAGTGCCAACCCTCAGGCTGCAAAAGAAGGCTTGATCGAAGCTTTTGAACTTTCTGATATTCAGGCCCAGGCAATTCTTGATCTAAGATTAGCCCGTCTTACAGGAATGGAGCTTGATAAGATCCGTGATGAGTATGATGCGATCATGAAAGAAATCGCAAATTTGGAAGACATCTTAGCGAACGAGCCGAGAAGATTCCAGATCATTAAAGAAGAATTGCTTGAGATCAAAGAAAAATACGGAGACGAAAGAAGAACCGAAATAGATTACTCAGGAGGAGAAATGTCTATCGAAGATATTATCCCGAATGAATCTGTAGTTCTTACTATTTCCCATGCAGGATACATCAAGAGAACTTCTCTTTCAGAATATAAAATCCAAAGTAGAGGTGGTGTAGGTAATAAAGCGGCAACGACAAGGGATTCCGATTTCCTTGAATATATCGTTTCTGCAACCAACCACCAGTATATGCTGTTCTTTACTGAAAAAGGAAGATGTTACTGGTTAAGAGTATTTGAAATTCCTGAAGGCTCCAAAACGGCAAAAGGAAGAGCAGTACAAAACCTTATCAACATTGAACCGGATGATAAGATCAAAGCATATATCAGAACCAACAACCTTAAGGATTCCGAATATGTAAATCAGATGAGTGTAGTGATGGTAACTAAAAACGGAACCATCAAGAAAACATCGTTGGAAGCCTATTCAAGACCAAGAGTAAACGGGGTGAATGCTATCGAAATCAGAGATAATGACCAGCTATTAGGAGCTTACCTAACGAATGGAACTTCTCAAATCATGATTGCCACTAAAAACGGTAAGTGTATTCGTTTCCCTGAGGAGAAAGTAAGAGAAGTAGGTAGAGGATCTATCGGGGTAAGAGGGATCCTGCTTGAAGATGGTGACGAAGCTATTGGTATGATTGTTGTGAACGATGTAGAGAACGAAACAGTACTTGTAGTATCTGAAAAAGGATATGGTAAGAGAACTGCGGTAGAAGACTACAGAATTACCAACAGAGGTGGAAAAGGAGTTATTACGCTTAATATTACTGAAAAAACAGGAAATCTGATTGCTATTCAGAACGTAACAGACGAAGACGGATTGATGATTATCAACAAATCCGGTGTTGCCATCAGAATGGGAATGGATGAAATGAGAGTAATGGGTAGAAATACTCAGGGTGTAAAACTGATCAACCTTAAGAAAAATGACGAAATTGCAGCCATTGCAAAAGTAGAAATGGATAAAGATGTAGAGGAAGATTCTGAAGAACTTGAAGAAACAGAAGAAGGTGTTGTAGGATCACTATTTGATAACCAGGAAAACGAAGAGGCTCCTCAGGCTGAAAATGAAAATTCTGCAGAGGAAAATGAGAATTCTGATTCCGAATAAATTGTACAATATAAATATAAAATAGTTATTATGAAGAAACTAATTTTAGGAATGGCTATCGTAGCATCTGCTTTTGCTTTTGGGCAGAAAAAAGATGCGGCAGCATTAAATGCTCAGCTTCAGGAAGCTAATAAAGTGGCTATGGATGCATATAATGCAAAAAACTATGCTGCTGCAGCGCCTAAGTTTATAGAAGTCTACGACTTGTTAAAGGCTAACGGGCAGGATAATAAAATATATATGTATTATGCAGGATTGAGCCACGCATTAGCTAATAACACTGATCAGTCTATCAAAATATATACAGACCTTATCAATTCCGGATTTACAGGAGTAGAAACTACATACACTGCAAAAGAGAAGAAGACAGGTCAGGTTGTAAATCTTGATAAAGCGACGTGGGAACTGATGAAAAAGAACCCTGATTACAGTGATTTCAAAACAGAACAGACTAAAAGTATAGAGCCTGATTTGTATGAAACTTTGTCGTCATTGCTTTTGAATGCTAAAAAACCAACTGAGGCTCTTACGATTATCGAAAAAGGTTTGGTTAAATTCCCAAACAATGCTAAGCTTAAAGAAGCTCAGACTACAGCATATCTTCAGTCTGGAAATACAGACGAATTCGTTTCTGGATTAAAAGAACAGTTGGCTAAAAACCCTAACGATGCTACAAACTGGTATAACCTTGGGGTAATGCAGGCTAAAAACCCAGCTACTGTTAACGATGCTTTGGAAGCGTTCAAAAAAGCTGTTGAGCTGAAGCCAGATTTCTCTGATGCATATCAGAATTTAGTATATACGACTATTGGTGATGATGCTAAAGTAGTAGGAGAGATCAATGCATTAAGAAAAGACAAGCCGGATGAAGCTTCTAAGCTGATTGATGCAAGAAGAGAAAGGTTCGGAAAAGCATTACCATATGCTGAAGGATGGTATAAAGCCAATCCAAAGAGTCTTGATGCGGTTACTGCGTTAAAAGAAATTTACATTGTAACTAAAAACATGGATAAAGTTAAAGAAATGAAAGCTAAAGAAGCTGAACTTACAGCTGCCGGAGCAAAATAATCATTTTTTGACATAACAGATATGAAAACCGGAACAGAAATGTTCCGGTTTTTTATTGTAAACAGAAAGTGTTGAAGTTCTTATCAGGATTTTATGTTTCATATAGAAGTTTGCAGACCTTTTATATTTTTGAATTAAATCTATAAACCTAACAGGTTTGATTTATTAACGGTCCTCCTATGCAGTTTCTGTTGAAAATTGTTCATACCGGATTCATGCATTCAAAATTTCTTTTTTTATAGAGATGAACCTTCAATTTCAACCTGAAAATTTCTCTGTAATTCCGTATCTTTGAGAAAAATTTTTATAAGATGATCGAGTGGAAAACCGCCAAGGAATACGAAGATATTACCTATAAAAAATCTAACGGAGTAGCAAGAATTGCTTTCAACAGACCTGAAGTACGTAATGCTTTCAGACCTAAAACAACTTCAGAATTATATGATGCTTTTTATGATGCCTATGAAGATCCTTCAATAGGCGTTGTATTGCTGTCAGGAGAAGGACCAAGTCCAAAAGACGGAGGATGGGCATTTTGCAGCGGAGGAGATCAGAAAGCCAGAGGACACCAGGGATATGTAGGAGAAGATGGAAGACATCGTCTGAACATTCTTGAAGTTCAGCGTCTGATCCGTTTTATGCCGAAAGTGGTAATCGCTGTTGTTCCCGGATGGGCAGTTGGTGGAGGACACTCACTTCACGTAGTATGTGACCTTACTTTAGCGAGTGAAGAACATGCTATTTTCAAGCAAACCGATGCCGATGTTACCAGTTTCGATGGTGGTTATGGTTCTGCTTATCTTGCTAAAATGGTAGGACAGAAAAAAGCACGTGAGATTTTCTTTTTAGGAAGAAATTATTCTGCACAGGAAGCTTTCGAAATGGGAATGGTGAATAAAGTGGTGCCTCACGCAGAACTAGAGGATACAGCTTACGAATGGGCACAGGAAATATTAGCTAAATCACCAACTTCTATCAGAATGCTGAAATTTGCCATGAACCTTACAGATGATGGTATGGTAGGGCAGCAGGTTTTTGCCGGAGAAGCTACCCGTCTTGCTTATATGACAGAAGAAGCTCAGGAGGGAAGAAATGCTTTCCTTGAAAAGAGAAAGCCCAACTTCGGAGAAGATCAATGGATATCTTAAAAATATAATTGATAATTGATGAATGATGATTGATATTATCATTTATCATTTATCAATTATCAATTATCAATGATAAATTTATGACACATTGGATAAAAGCCGCAAGGCTAAGAACTTTACCGCTTTCCTTAAGCGGAATTATTATGGGAGCTTTCATTGCAAAATGGAGACTTTACGGAGAAGGAGGTACCTGGGACTGGAAAATCCTTGCACTCGCTCTGTTGGTTACGCTTTTATACCAGATTTTATCAAATTATGCCAATGATTATGGTGACGGAGTAAAAGGTACAGACGCCAAAAGAATCAATGAAGCTGAAGCAAGAGCTGTAGCATCAGGGAAAATTACCGCAAAACAGATGAAAAATGCAGTAATCCTTTTCGCAGCATTATCCTTCATTGCTACCATTGCTTTGTTGTACGTAGCTTTTATTCCAAACTATATGAATGAATTCTATATCTTCATAGGATTGGGAGTAGCATGCATTCTTGCCGCAATTGGATATACGGTAGGTAAAAAACCTTACGGATACATGGGATTGGGAGATATTTTCGTGTTTATCTTCTTTGGACTGGTTTCTGTGTGCGGAAGCTATTTCCTGTTTACAAAAACTTTCAGCTGGGATATATTATTACCCGGAACAGCGGTTGGAATGATGAGTATGGCGGTTCTTAACCTGAACAATATGAGAGATATTGAAAGCGACAGATTATCAGGGAAAAATAGCTTTGCATTGAGAATCGGATTCAAAAATGCAATGATCTATGAAATGGTTCTGTTACAGTTACCATTGGTGCTTATCCTTATCTTTTTAGGAGTAAACGGGTTTATACAGCAGCAAAACTACTATGTGTTTATTGTAATGATCCTTTTATTCCCATTAGCCAAGCTGAGAAGAAGCATCATGTCGGTGAAAGAACCAAAAGAATTAGACCAGTACTTAAAACAGGTAGGAATCATGACTTTTGTAATGGCAATTCTTACAGCAGCCGGACTTAACTTATTTCACTAAATCTAAAATATTATACCATGAGTTCTAATGCATACGTTGAAGCTCAAATGCTTATCAGGAAGCCGGTTGAAGATGTTTTCGAAGCATTCATCAATCCGGAAGTAACTACCAGTTTCTGGTTTACCAAATCTACCGGAAAGCTGGAAGAAGGGAAGACTGTTACCTGGGAATGGGAAATGTACGGAGTAAAAAACGTAGTAAAAGTTCACCAGATTATTCCGAACCAACTGATCAGAACAGAATGGGGAGAGCCTGCAGTAAACGTAGACTATGAATTCAAAACGATGGAAAAAGGAACACTCGTGGTCATTAAAAGCTATGGATTCAGCCAGACAGGCGAAGATCTGATGAAAGTAATTAATGACAATACAGGAGGTTTTACAACAGTTTTAGACGGATGTAAGGCTTATCTCGAACACAGGATTAAGCTTAACCTTATTGAGGATAAGTTTCCATCGAAATAATAGATTAAAGAAACACGGATGGCACGAATGCTTTCACAATCGCCACTAATCTCATTGTGCTATTTGTGAAATTATTTGAGTCATTTGTGTTTAATATTTAATAATAATTGAAATTAAATTTAAAATGAAAATACAATTCTTAGGGCAAAATTGTTTCCTGTTTACCTACAAGGATAAAACAATTTTGAGTGACCCTTTTTACAACTACAAAAAAGCAGAATCAGGTTTTGACATTTCTGCCCAAAAAATCGACTACATCCTATTAACTCATGCGCACGGTGATCATATTGCTGATGTAGCAGAAGTATTGCAGCACTATCCGGAAGCTACCATCATTGGAGTTCCTGAAGTATGCGGTTATTTCCAGCAGGCTAAAAATAAAGACGATGTGAACTTAGGAGGATCGGCAAAAATCGACGATCTTAAAATTTCCATGGTTCCGGCTCACCATACAAGTTCTTTCCCGGATGGAAGCTATGGAGGTGTTCCTGTAGGGTATATCTTCAGACTTCCTGAAGGTAAGAACATCTATCTGGCTGGTGATACAGGAGTAATGGCTGATATGGAGTTGTTCCCGAGATTATACGGAAACATCGACCTTTCTATCCTTCCGATCGGAAGCCACTACACAATGTGCCCCAGAAAAGCTTCTTTTGCAGCAGCAGAGCTATTAAAAACACCGAAAGTAATCGGATGTCACTTTGATACTTTTCCTGCCATTGAAATCAACCATGAAAGTGCACTAAAGCATTTCGCCGATAAAAATGTAGAACTTGTTTTACCAAAATTGGGAGAGACGTTCGAATTTTAATTGATAACAAAACCGGAGGTAATCTGAAAATTAGAAAAATGAAAATGATGCGTAAGGTATTAAAAACAAAAAAAGATAATTATCAAATTACCTCTCTTCTTACTTTAAAACAAAAAAAAATGGCAAGCTACCTAAATCACACCGCTACGACCGATTACCTTTGCTGCGTTCCCACCCTGGAGGATTCTCAGGAGCTGGTTGTTTAGGACTTGCCGTTGCAAAGGTAGGAATATTTTATAAACTTCAAAACTTTATTAAAGAAAATTAGTCGAAAAAATGCAGTGGTAAAGCTAAACGCCTGACATTTAGAGGGAAAATTTTTCAACTTTTTTCTAAAAATTTAAATATGACGAAAAGTCCATCAACACTAGGAATTATACTTTTTATTGCTACAATGATCGTTTTCTTTGTAGTATATACTTTTTTCTCAGGAATCAATTATTTTGATATCTCTTTGAAAGCCAATGCTTTTGTTTTGCCTCTTTTATATGCCGGAGCTGCTTTCTGGTCTGTAAAATCTTACTGGAACAACCATAGAGTGGTAAAATTTAAAGATGCTTTCAAAAGAGCATTTGTTCCGATGTTTATCGGAGGAATTCTTTCCATCTTCAGTATTTATGCGTTTTTAACCTTCGTTGATCCTTCAGCAAAAAGCCTTTTGAACTATCAATATGTTCAGAGACAAAAATCAGAACTGGATACAGAATATACTTCTGCAAGAAAAATTCTGAAGCATCAGAAGGATATTGATGAACTGGATCAGAAATACAAGGAAAGACTGCAAAGCTTCACTCCTGAGGCAGTTAAAGGAAAAGATATGCTTACCGCAAGTCATTTTTCAGGATATTTTGCAGCAATTCTTATATTTTACGTAGTTTTGTCGGTGTTTTTCGGAGCATTTTTCAGAACAAGAACAATACATCAGCCCGAAGAAACCAATCAAGCCTAATTTTTATTAAAATTAAATGAATTTATCTATAGTTATTCCGTTACTGAACGAAGAAGACTCTCTGGAAGAACTTTTTTCAAGAATTGATAAAGTATGTACAACCAGTAATTTATCTTATGAAATCTGGTTTGTAGACGACGGAAGTACGGATTTGTCGTGGAGTATTATTGAGAATATGAAAGTTCAGTATCCTCAGATCCACGCTATTAAATTTTCCAGAAATTATGGAAAATCACAGGCGCTTCATGCCGCTTTTGAAAGAACAAACGGTGATGTAGTGATTACAATGGATGCCGATTTACAGGATTTTCCTGAAGAAATTCCGGAACTGTACAATATGGTGATTCATGATAATTATGATATCGTTTCCGGTTGGAAAAAGAAGCGTTTTGATAATGTAATGACGAAAAATATTCCGTCAAAACTATTCAATGCGGCAGCGAGAAAAGTTTCAGGAGTTTACCTTCACGACTTCAACTGTGGTCTGAAAGCTTATAAAAGACAGGTGGTAAAATCGGTTGATGTGTATGGAGATATGCACCGTTATATTCCGGTATTGGCTGCCAATGCAGGTTTCAGAAGAATTACCGAGAAAGAAGTACAGCACCAGGCAAGACCTTACGGAACTTCAAAATTCGGAACGGAAAGATTTATCAGAGGGTTTCTGGATCTGATAACTCTTTGGTTTGTAAGTCGTTTCGGGGGAAGACCAATGCATTTCTTCGGAGCGGTAGGGACTTTAATGTTTATTGTTGGATTTCTTTCAGCACTTTGGCTGGGAATTTCTAAACTGATTGATGTGGCAAGAGGAATTTACGGACATTTGATTACCAATAATCCATGGTTCTTTATCGCATTAACCATGATGATCATGGGAACCCTTCTCTTTATCGCAGGATTCTTAGGAGAAATGATTATCAGAACCAACCGTGAGCATAAGAATTATAATATTGACGAAGTAATATAAATTCAGGTGATTATTTAATAAATGTACTGAAAACTAATCTGTTAATGTAAACCTTTAGTTGATGTATGGCCATTCCCATCCTTTGGAGGGGTGGCGAAAATTCAAAGAATTTTTAACGGGGTGGTTACGCAAAAAATAATCATTCCAATTTCAATACATACAAAGCACTCTATTACAGGGTGCTTTTTGTATTTTTATAAAAACTTTTAATCTCAATGTTTCAACTCAAATCAATCTTTTTTTATTTTCTTTTATTCTTAACGGCTTCATGTTCATCCAATAAACTTTCCGGCTCCTGGGAATTTATTGATATTTATGATGGTGAAATCAGTCAGACAGACACACTGAAAACCAAAACAAACAATTCCAGATACGGAACAGGAATTCTGACTTTTTATCAGGATAAAACTTTCACTTCAATGGGCAACAGCGGAACTTATCAGATAGAAAATAATCTGTTGAAAATGAAGTATAATGATGATGAAAATGTAACTCCTATGAAAATTTCCGGTGTAAGTAAAAATTACCTGCTTTTATTTTCAATGACGGGAAGCCCTAAAACGTGGTTTTATAAAAAAATAAAGACAAAGTATAAATAGGAAACAGTCTTTTCCCTGAAAAGCAGAAAATTAAAAATGATCAGGTATTTTATTGTCAAAAGACAAAGATTTTTAGAAATTTTAATCCTATTTTTGTTCAAAGTAATATTGAAAGTCTAATGAGAGATATGAAAAAACTTTCAGGGATTTTCAGTACGAATTGTTACGATAATAATGTAATATTTAAAATTAAATATGAAAAAAGTTGTATACACATTGATGCTGATGGCAGTTGTTTCCTGCGGAAAAGTTTCTCCAAAAGGAAATATTGAAAAGAAAGATGTGGATGTACCGGAATTTGTAAACCTTGATCTGGAAGGGAAATTCCGTGTATTTTATGCCAGAGGTCCGAAAAATTTTGTAGAAATAGAGACCTATCCGAATGTAGCCAATAATCTGGATGTGGATGTAGAAGACAAAACACTTTTCATCAAAGAAAAAAGAGGTACAAAAGGAGTCGATTTTTATAATGTAACGATCTATTCAAAATATAATCTTGAAAAAGTTGCTGTTTCCGATTCTGTTGAAGTCAATATTTCAAGTGAAATCAAGACAGACAATTTCAGGCTTAGTATGAAAAATAATGCCAGTTTCATGGGCTCTGTCAACACCAGAAGAGCAGAAGTAGAAATGCATAACAGAAGCCGCGCTAATTTCCTTGGATTGTCGAAAGATGCAGTCATAAAGATTTCAGACACAGCAAGTTTAATTGCGCCTTACTGGAAAATTACCAACCTGAATATTGATTCCAAAAACGGAAATTATGCAGAAGTAAACGTAAAAGATTCATTAAAAGGGCATATTCAGAACACAGCAAAATTTGTCTATTATAACGATCCGATCAGAGCGTTTAAAATTGATAAAACGACGAAGGTCGAAAATAAAAAATTATATTAATTTTGGCTGGAAGCCAGAAGCTGGAAGCTATGTTAGTTTTTCACACTTCTTGTTTGGATTAACAACTTTATTTCCGTCAAAAATAGCAGAATATAAAAGTTAGAGTAATTGGAAGAAAAAAAATATACAGCAGATAGTATTCAGACTTTGGAAGGTATAGTACATGTCAGGCTTCGCCCACAAATGTATTTCCAGGAATGTTTTGACAAGAAGAACCTTAACGCATTGGTTTCAGATTCTTTGTGTCATGCTGTTGATGAATATTTTGATGGTATTTGCAATGAAATTTCTATAAGAATCAATGGAAATATAATGGTTATAGAATATAATGCAGGAATGTCTTTGGAGACATCCAATGGACTTACCAAAGCCGAATGCATTATGACAAAAATCGGAGCTTGCAGCAACGAAAAAAAGCATCTGGAAGTCGGTGCAGAGTTTTGTCACTTAGGAATGGCAACAGTGAATGCCGTTACAGACAAATGTGAAGTTAAAACTATTTGGAACAAAAAACAGGGATATTTTATTTTTGAAAAAGGATATACCACCTTTAAAGAAATTTTGACCAGTAAAAATTCTAAAGATTCAACTCAAATCAGTTTTGAAATGAGTAAAGGGATTTTCGGAGAATTAGAATTTGAATGGGAAGATTTGCAGTTAAGATTGAATTCATTAAGAGAAAAACTGCCTAATTTAAAAATAGAACTATATAAACTATCATAAAGAACAAGAACAACATATAAATATGAATACACTAGAAAAAGCGAAACTTTGGTTAAGTGATACCTTCGATAAGGAAACGAGAGATGCTGTACAATTACTTATTGACAGCAATTCCCCTGATCTGGAAGATTCTTTCTACAGAGAACTGGAATTCGGAACAGGAGGAATGCGTGGGATAATGGGAGTAGGAACCAACCGCTTGAATAAATATACATTAGGGCAGGCTACACAGGGATTGGCGAACTACATGCTACAGCAGTTCAAAGGTGAAGAGATTAAAGTGGCCATCGCTTATGATGTTCGTAATAACTCAAAAGAATTCGGGAAACTGGTAGCAGATGTTTTAACAGCCAACGGAATTAAAGTATTGCTTTTCAAAGACCACAGACCGACACCTGAGTTGTCTTTCACTGTTCGTGATAAAAAATGTAACGGAGGAATTGTTTTAACAGCTTCTCACAACCCGCCGGAATACAACGGTTATAAAGTATACTGGAATGACGGAGCGCAGATTGTTCCGCCTAATGATGAAGCCATTATCAATGAAGTTTATTCTGTAAAATTTGAAGAAATTAAATTCAACGGAAATGATGATCTGATCGAATGGATCGGAGAGGAGCAGGACGATGTATATATCGATGCATGTATTGAAAACTCTACCTATCAGAATGTTGGAAAAGAAAATTTAAATATTGTTTTCACTTCAATCCACGGTACAACGTATACAACTGTTCCTAAAGCACTTGAAAAAGCAGGGTTCAAAAAGGTTGATCTTGTAAGAGAACAGATGATCCCAAGCGGAAATTTCCCTACCGTAGATTCTCCCAACCCGGAAGAGCCTGCAGCATTGGAAATGGCAATGGATCTGGCAAGAATTACCAATGCTGATATTGTAATCGGAACAGACCCGGATGGAGACAGATTAGGAATCGCGGTAAGAAACCTTGATGGCGAAATGCAGCTGTTGAATGGAAACCAGACCAATACCATCCTTACGTATTATATCTTAAACGAGTGGAGAAAGCAGGAAAGAATTACAGGAAAAGAATTTATTGGTTCTACGATTGTAACTTCAGATATCTTCTTTGATATCGCTCAGAAATTCGGAGTAGAATGCAAAGTAGGTCTTACCGGATTCAAATGGATTGGAAAAATGATCCGTGAAGCAGAAGGAAAGCAGAAATTTGTATGCGGAGGTGAAGAAAGTTTCGGATTTATGACCGGAGATTTCGTTCGTGACAAAGACTCTTGCGGAAGTATCCTTTTAGCCTGCGAAATTGCAGCATGGTGTAAAGCGAACGGAAGAACAATGTATCAGTATATGATCGAGATCTATGAAGACCTTGGAATGTATTACGAAGGATTGATCAATATTGTAAGAAAAGGAAAAGAAGGTGCTGAAGAAATTCAGAATATGATGAAAAACTTCCGTGAAAATCCTCCGAAGGAACTGGCAGGATCACCGGTGGAAGAAGTAAAGGATTTCAAAGAACAAACCAGCCTTACCGTTTCTACCAACGAGAAAAAAGTAATGAATGATATCCCGAAGTCTAACGTTTTGATTTATTACACACAGGATGGAACAAAAGTATGCGTAAGGCCTTCAGGAACAGAACCAAAAATCAAGTTCTATGTTTCTGTAAAGGATTCCATTACTTCAGAAGCAGATTTCAGAGACAAATTAAAATCATTGGAAGCCAAAATAGGAGCCGTTAAAACAGATTTGAAGCTGGATTAATACTCTTAAAAACACCATCAATCAAAAATATGAGAAGATTCATGGAGAACGATAATATAAATTTAAAATAAGAAAAAGTGAAAGTTTCAAAATTAGCAGCGAACCTGATCGGTTCTGAAATTGTAAAAATTGGTAACGAAGTAAATGATCTAAAAGCAAAAGGAGCGGAAATTGCCAATCTTACTATTGGTGATCTGAATTCTAATATCTATCCTATTCCGGCATTGCTGAAGGAAGAGATTCAGAAAGCATATCAGAATAATCTGACGAACTATCCGCCTGCCAACGGACTTTTATCTTTAAGAAAAGAAGTTTCCAAAGACCTTAAAAAAAGATGGAATCTGGATTATTCTCCTAACGATATTCTGATTACGGCAGGATCAAGACCTTTGATCTATGCCGTATACAAAACCATTGTAGACGAAGGAGATAAAGTAGTGTATCCTACACCATCATGGAACAACAATCACTATGCTTATCTTACTTCTGCCAATGCTGTAGAAGTGAAAACAAAACCTGAAACCAACTTCCTTCCGACTGCTGATGATTTAAGACCGCATTTGGATGGAGCTGTTTTATTGGCATTATGTTCTCCATTGAACCCTACAGGAACCATGTTTACAAAAGAACAGCTTTCAGAAATCTGTGAACTGGTTATTGCTGAAAACAAAAAAAGAGGAGCAGACGAAAAACCGCTATACCTGATGTATGACCAGATCTATTCTTGTCTTACGTTTGGAGCAGAACATGTAGATCCGGTTTCTCTTTTCCCTGAAATGAAAGACTACACCATCTATATTGACGGTATTTCAAAATGCCTTGCTGCAACCGGAGTACGTGTAGGATGGGGATTCGGGCCTGCTCATGTTCTTGATAAAATGAAGGCACTTCTTACTCACGTTGGAGCTTGGGCACCTAAACCTGAGCAGGAAGCAACCGCTAAATTCTATGAAAACTCAGAGAACGTTGATGTTTTCGTTAACGACTTTAAAGCTAAACTTGAAAACAGCTTAAAAGTACTTCACAACGGAGTTCAGGATTTAAAGGCAAAAGGACTTGCTGTTGACAGCATCGAACCAATGGGTGCTCTTTACCTTACCATCAAACTTGATTATATCGGAAAAACAAAACCTGACGGAGCTGTCATTGAAAACTCTTCAGACCTTGTATTCTACTTAATCAATGAAGCAGGAGTGGCTTTGGTACCGTTCTCAGCTTTCGGAGAAGAAAAATCAGAACCTTGGTTCCGTGCTTCTGTAGGAGGATTGGCTGTAGATGAGATCAAGGTAATGCTTCCAAAACTGGAAAGTGCTTTGAACAATTTAAAATAATCTTTACATAAAAAATATGCTTCGACTCTGTCCGGCATGACATCATTAAATTTAAAAAATAGTAATTGTGTCACGCTGAGCGGAGTCGAAGCGTTTTTACACGTCTTTTAAACCATGAGCCTTCCACAGAAATCCTTACTTGAGACAAAATATTTGTTTTTTTCAACATTGTCAATTATCATAATAGTGATTTTAAGCGTGTGGCTTTCAGGGAAAGCTGATCATCGTTCACTGTTTTTGAATTCAATATTATCAACTTCTGTTCTGGCGGGAGTATTTTTCCTCTTTATCACTGGAGGACTGTATTCTGGGTTAAAATTAAAAGATAATATCGGAAATATTTTAAACAAAGAAAGAATACAAAGGTATGCTGATAAAACACCGAAGTTTGATGGTTTTGAGGTAGACATTCCTGATGCCGGAGATGGAATAGGAGGCGCTATTCTTTCCATTCTTGCCTGGATTGTAATTTCCATTCTACTTATTTTTCTTTCTTATTTTTTCGGACTTTTCTTTTGGTCGGCCGTATTCTTGTTGGGTGCCATCTTGTACTGGATATTTTTCAGAGCACTCAGATTGGTTTTTAAAAATTCAGGAAAATGTAAAGGAAATATAGTAAAAAGCCTTGGACTCGGACTTTTCTATTCTTTTATCTATATTTCATGGATATATGGGATTATTTTTTTGATCCAATATTTGAATTGAAGTTGCGTTTACTTCTCAAAAAATTAAATAAATATTAAAAGTTAGATAACCGCTTTGCACTACATTCAACAAGGAATTATATTTGTGGCTTTACACACCTGAATATATAAATCGAAAATTACACGATGAAAAAACTGAGATTTCTACTTTTACCAGTTTCAATATTGGTATGCTCACAGGAGGTTGATAGTCTGAAGGTAAGTGAGTTACCAAAGGAAGTGGAGCTGCCAAAAGTACAAACCTACACCTTAAAAGACGGTTCCGTCCGGACGTATCCAAAACCTAAGCTTCTGGACTTTGTCACTAAATTACCAAGAAACTTCATCAATACCAATAAAGATTTCGTAGCAAAAGATCATGCTTATTATCTGGGTGGTGCTGTTGCCGCTACGTTAATACTCCTGCCGTTTGATCAGAAACTGATTGACAATTCAAGAGAGCTGGCCGAAAGGTGGGGAATGGATAAGGATAACAACTATCACAAAGTGGGAGGTGTTTTTAAAATTCCTAAAGATGTCGGATCTGTTTTGTACCTGATCGGAAACGGGTCTACATTAGTATTATTAGGAATTGGTTTCGGAACCTATGGATTGATAAAAAATGATTACAGGGCACAGGCTACCGCCAGTGGTTTAATGGAAAGCTTAATTCTTTCCGGAGTTTTTACCCAAACCCTGAAAAGAATTACCGGAAGAGAAAGCCCTTTTATTGCAGAAGAATACGGACATAAAGGAGGCGCGTGGAATCCGTTTCCAAGCTTTTCAGCATTCAGCAAAAACACCTCAAATTACGACGCAATGCCATCAGGACATTTAACGACATTTATGGCTGGGATTACTGTAATTGCTGATAACTATCCGGATGCGAAATGGATCAAACCTGTAGGATATACATTAGCCGGAGCATTGTGTTTTCAAATGATGCAGAGTAAGGTTCACTGGGCTTCAGACTATCCTCTGGCTTTATTCATGGGATATTTTATTGGAAAAACCATTTCAAAAAGCAGATATACTTCATCACAGGGAACCATAGGAAAGACAAAATATAGTCTCAACTTCACCGCATCCCGCCAATGGGAATACAATATGGTAGGAGTAAAACTCTCTTTTTAAACTCTGAAATCTCTGTTTTGTTTAGGAAATAAGATACTTTTCACTACATTTGATCTCAGGATAAAAGGTTGATCCGGATTTTTATAAATACCGGAATGAAACTTCCTGATTTAAAAAGAATTACTTAATATTGTATTGAATGAAAATAATCGCTGTCATCCCTGCACGTTATGAAGCAAGTCGTTTTCCGGGGAAATTAATGCAGATTTTAGGAGAAAAAACAGTTATTACCACAACCTATCAGAATGTAGTGGAAACGGGGCTGTTTGATGAAGTATTTGTCGCCACCGACTCCGAAATTATTCTTGATGAAATCGTAAAAAACGATGGAAAAGCCGTCATGACAGGGCAGCATGAGACCGGAAGCGACCGTATTGCGGAAGCTGTACAGAATATAGACTGCGACATTGTGATCAACGTCCAGGGAGATGAGCCCTTCCTTAAGTTAGAACCTTTACGTCAACTGATTGAAGTTTTCAAGCATGATGCCCAACAGGAAATATCTTTAGCTTCTTTGAAAATACAGCTGCATGAAAAAGAAGAAATTGAAAATCCGAATAATGTAAAAGTGATTACCGATAATAATGGTTTTGCCCTGTATTTTAGCCGTTCCGTCATTCCTTTTCACAGAGAAGTTTCTTATGATGTAAGTTATTTTAAACATATTGGAGTATATGCTTTCAGAAAAGATGCCTTGCTGCAGTTTTCAAAGTTGGCTATGAAGCCATTGGAAATCTCCGAAAAGATTGAATGCATCCGCTATCTTGAATATGGAATGAAAATCAAAATGGTAGAAACCAATTTCGTAGGAGTAGGCATTGATACTCCGGAAGATCTGGAAAAAGCCCGGAAACTTATCTGAAATTAACAAATTGGCCTTTTTGAACTTTTGCCTTTTTTGCAATTTTCCATAAATCCCCCTATATTTGAATTTATAAATAAAATTAATGAAGAAGTTATTATTAGTATTTGGACTGATATTTTCGCACGTGATATTCGGACAGACCGCAAAGGAAATTATTGACAAAAATATTGAATTATCCGGAGGGTTAACCAATTGGAAACTGTTAAACTCAGTATTGCTTCAGGGAAAAGTAGTCCTGGGTGTCAAAGATGAATATCCGATAAGAATTTTTCAGCAGCGTCCGAATCTTACTAAAACATTGATTACCACCGGAGGGAAAGAAACGGCAATTGAAGGTTTTGATGGTACCAAAGGATATGCAATGAACTATGCGGCCAACAAACTTCAGGAATATCCTGAATATGTGCCGGAAAGTTTTGATAATGATTTCATTGATTGGGAAAACAAAGGATTTGACGCCAAATATCTTGGAAAAGAAAAAGTAGGAGAGATCTACTGCCATAAGGTACAACTTACCAAGAATGTAAATAAGAACATGTACTATTTTGATACAAAAACGTATATGCTTATTAAAGAAGTGAAAAAAGATGAGACACTGATTTATTCTGATTTCAAAAAAGTTGGGAACATTATAATGCCCTTCAGAATCGAATCTTCAAGTCCTAAAAAAGACGGAGATTATGTGATGTTATTAAACAGAATCGATATCAATAAAGTTTTTCCGGCTAATATTTTTAAGTTTTAAATCAACTGCAGCCTGCTGCATAAAATTATAAGAAATGAAAAAGATTTTTTTACTGCTGCTTTCTTTCATGGCATTCCTGCAAAGCTGCACCAACCAGAAAAGTGAAATTTCTAAAGCTAAAACCACAGAACTTATGGGAAAAACAATATATGACTTTAAAGTAGAAAGTCTTGACGGTAAAGAAATCAATTTTGCAGATTTCAAAGGAAAGAAAATCCTGATTGTCAATACCGCTTCAGAATGTGGGTTTACACCCCAGTACGCAGATCTTGAAAAGGTGTACGAACAATATAAAGATAAACTGGTTGTAGTAGGTTTCCCTGCAAACAATTTCGGAGGCCAGGAGCCTGGAACAAACACTGAAATCGGTGCTTTCTGCCAGAAAAACTACGGAGTAACGTTCCCTTTGGCAGCCAAAGTTTCCGTGAAAGGAGATGATACCGCTCCAATCTTCAAGTACTTAACGGAAAAGGAATTGAACGGAGTAAAGAACACAACCATCCTTTGGAACTTCACCAAATTCCTGGTAGATGAAAACGGAAAACTGATTGATTCTTTTGTAAGTACTACAAAGCCTACTGATGATGCAATTACAAAGTATCTGAAATAAAAACTATATTTTTACAAGTGGGTGTTTACATCCACTTTTTTATTTTAAAATTGGTAATTATATACAATTTTACATTAATCCTGCTTTCTTATTTATTATGACTCTGTCATTCTGAATGGTAACGCAGTGAAATGAAGAATCCGGACTTTCCATAAGATTCTTCCTTCGTCAGAATGGCAATGGCATCAAATTGCATATAGTCCTTTTAAATTGTAATATATCTTATGAAGAAAATAATTTTTACCCTTTGTATCCTGGCTTCATTTATGTTAGGATTTGCTTTTAAGGCGGTTACAGAAAACAAGTCTGACGATATGAAAAGAGTTACCGGCATTGGCGGCATCTTTTTTAAATGTAAAGATCCTGAGAAAATGAGAGAATGGTACAAAAATCATCTGGGACTCAGTACCAATCAGTATGGAGCTGTATTTGAATGGTTTCAGGGTAGTGATAACTCTAAAAAAGGATTCAGCCAGTGGAGCCCTTTCAGTGAAAAGACCAAATATTTTCAGCCTTCGGAGAAAGATTTTATGATCAATTACAGGGTGGATAATCTTGAAAAACTTGTTGAACAGTTGAAGAAAGAAAATGTAACCCTTGTAGATAAGATTGAGACTTATGAATATGGAAAATTTGTCCACATCATGGACATTGAAGGCAATAAAATAGAGCTATGGGAGCCTAATGATATTGAATATGAAAAATTAGGACAGAAAATGGGCAGCAAGACTACAAAATAGGTAATACATTACAGGTAGCAGTATTTGGTGCTTAAACTTAAGGGGAATCAATAAGGGGTTTTCCCCTTTAAGACGAAACATATTACTCGCATCCCAAACCGCGAATCAGGCATCCCGAATCTTTTAACTATTCATTGCTCTTTTCCGCAAAACAGAAAATATTTCCCAGCTTGATACTGGAATAGCCGTTACTTTTTATTTTCGAAGAATTAATCATAGCTTTTGCCAGAATATCGGTTGGCAGGGGCTTCTGACTTTCTAATAGCCCTAATTTATTAGCAAATTTGATGATGCGGCTTCCCAATACTTCTCCGGTTCTTTCAGAATCTTTTCGTTCCAGCATTCCCGGCTTAAAAATAGTGATCTTGTTGAAATGCAGCTGTTTTACAGCTTCTTCCAGTTCGCCTTTCATTTTAGAATAGAAAATTTTAGACTGTGGATTTGCTCCGTAGGCTGATACCAGAATATAATCTTCCACTTCATTCTCTTTCGCTGCTTTCGCAAATTCATACTGATAATCAAAGTCTACTTTTTTCTGGGCTTCTTTGCTTCCGGCATCCTTTAAAGTTGTTCCCAGGCAGGAAAAGGCAACATCTCCTTTTACCATATTTTTCCATTCCTCCGGCTTCTCAAAATTCACCACATGAACTTTAAGCTTGTCATTTTGAATATCAACAGGCTTTCTGACAAAGATATCCACTTCATCAAACTCTTTGTCATTCAGTAACTGATTGACAAGATCTTTTCCTGTGGCACCTGTAGCACCTATTACCAGAGCTTTCATAATAATTGCGGTTTTGTGAGATTATTTTCTTTCTTAAATTTACTAAATTTGAATCAAAGATTAAAGAATTAATTTGATCATTACCTATTACTATCACTTATTACTTATATTGAACATGGATGCCAACGAAATTTTAGATTACTGTCTTGCCAAAAAAGGAGTTACAGAAAGTTTTCCGTTTGATAACGAAACTCTCGTGATGAAAGTAGACACTAAAATGTTTTTACTGATGGGACTTGAGAGACAGCCGTTGGCCATTAATGTAAAAACAGATCCTGAATGGAGCGCAGAGCTTCGTGAGCAATATCCTCAGATTACTGGCGCCTATCATATGAACAAAACCCACTGGAATTCTGTAACGGTAGATGGATTGAAAAGAGATCTGATCTTTAAACTCATTGATCAATCCTACGAGCTGGTTTTCAAATCCCTGACTAAAAAAGCGCAGAATCAAGTCAGTTCATTATAGTAAATAAAATAAATTGAGGTACGGGATTTGTTATCTATTACTGGTGAAATAATATATTTGACATTAATAAAATAAATAACAAATGAGAAATCACCTTTTATTATTCGCAGCAGCCGGAACATTGATGCTGTCAGGCTGCACCAAGCCGGTAAATAAGAACTCTACCGAAAAAAACACTTCTGCTGTATCAGCCTCTGAAAAATCTCCCGAAACTCTTAAATTAGAATTTTCAGGAACAGACGCATTTACCATTAAAAATGCCCGGCTGAAAGTGAGCTTATATGGAATGGACGAAAAACTGGCTGATGCTCCTGCTACTTTAATTACCGAACAGGAATATGAACAGAAATCAGTACCTTTCACCATCAATCTGCCAATACCTGAAGATGCTGAAAGCAAGATCAATCCGAAACCTGCAGGACCTGCAAAATATTATGTAACCATAAGCTGGGACTCTGATGGAAACGGAAAAGCAGATCAAAAAGGAGATATCTTTATTGATTATGACAAGCAGTTCCCGAATGTGAAACTGAATAATGAAACCCAGAAAATCTACTTAAAAGTATTAAAATAAACAAAAAGGCTATTCTCACCGAATAGCCTTTCTCTATATTTAAAAATCAAATTTTTCTGTTATTCTTTTATCCTCATCCAGTCTTTCAATCAATTTGTCCAGACCTTCAAATTTGATTTCATCATGAAGAAAATCCCTGAAACTTACCGTAATTTTTTCTTCATAAATATCATCATCAAAATCAAGGATATAAACTTCCACAGTTAGTTTTTCTCCGTTTACCGTCGGATTGGTTCCGATGCTCAGCATTCCTTTATATTGGTTGCCTTTTACAAATACTTCTACAATATAAGCTCCTTTTTTAGGCAACAGCTTGATCGATTCGGTATCAATATTAGCTGTGGGATATCCGATGGTTCTTCCGATCTTTTTCCCATGAACTACAGTTCCGGAAACAGAGTAGGAGTAGCCCAACATTTCATTTGCTTCTTTAACGTTTCCTGCTAAAAGCGCATTACGCACTTTTGTGGAGCTGATATTGTTTTCATGAATATTAATCGCTTCCATCTGTTCTACTTCAAAATCAAGTTCTTTTGATAATTTCTGAAGAAGCTCAAAATTTCCGCTTTTGTTTTTTCCAAAAGAATGATCGTAGCCTATAATAAGGTACTTTACATTAAGTTTATCAACTAAAATCTGACGTACAAATTCTTCTCCGGTCAAATTTCTGAATTCTTCATCAAATTCTTTCAGGAACAAATTATCAATGCCATATTTCTCTACAAGTTGTTTCTTTTCCTCCAGTGTATTCAGAAGCTTTAAATCTTCATTCGGATTAAAAACAAATCTTGGATGCGGCCAGAAGGTAAGGATTGCAGTTTCCAGGTTATTTTCTGTACCTATTTTAGTCAGTTCATCGATAATACTCTTGTGCCCGAGATGTACCCCGTCAAACATTCCCAAAGACAAGGCTAGAGGCTTCTGTGAGGAGTAATCTGTAAAATTCTTGAAAACTTTCAAAACGGAAAAATTTTGATTGCAAATATAAAACCTTTATTTTTAATGTAACGGAGAGAACCTGAAAATTTAAAAATGAAAAATTCTGAAAATATCCTGCATTATATTGTATGATAATAATGACAAATTAATGAATTGCCTATTTGCTGTTAAATATAATGATAAATATTGAATTTTACATAGTAAATGGCAAACTCCTTCCTCTCTTCAAAAGCATGATAAAAATCTTTTTTTTACCAATTGCGGGTTTATGAAGAATCACTATATTTGCACCAAGAAAAAATTTAGCAATGGCAAACCAAATTAAAGGTAAAATTTCTCAAATTATTGGTCCGGTAATCGACGTTGTCTTCACAGATGTGGAAGCTGTTCCAGCAATCTATGACGCGTTAGAAATTACAAAAGAAAACGGTGAAAAAGTAGTTTTAGAGGTAGAACAACATATTGGCGAAGATACAGTAAGATGTATCGCAATGGACGCTACTGACGGTCTTAAAAGAGGGCAGGACGTAATCGGATACGGAAATCCTATTATGATGCCTATCGGAGAGGCTGTAAACGGAAGACTATTCAACGTTGTTGGTGATGCTATCGACGGACTTCAAGATATTTCTAAGGATGGTGGTCTTCCAATTCACAGACCAGCTCCAAAATTTGATCAATTATCAACTTCAGCAGAAGTTTTATTTACAGGTATTAAAGTAATCGACCTAGTTGAGCCTTATGCAAAAGGAGGTAAAATTGGATTGTTCGGTGGTGCCGGTGTAGGTAAAACAGTATTGATCCAGGAGTTGATTAACAATATTGCAAAAGGACACGGAGGTCTTTCTGTATTCGCCGGAGTAGGTGAAAGAACGAGAGAAGGAAATGACCTTTTGAGAGAGATGTTGGAATCAGGTATTATCAAATATGGTGATGATTTCATGCACTCTATGGAAAACGGAGGTTGGGATCTTTCTAAAGTAGACTTAGAAGCTATGAAAGATTCAAAAGCTGCGTTCGTTTTCGGACAGATGAACGAGCCGCCAGGTGCAAGAGCGAGAGTAGCACTTTCTGGTCTTACATTGGCTGAGTACTACAGAGACGGTGGAGAAAGCGGACAAGGTAGAGACGTACTTTTCTTCGTAGACAACATCTTCCGTTTTACACAGGCTGGTTCTGAGGTATCTGCACTTCTTGGTCGTATGCCATCAGCGGTAGGTTACCAACCAACGCTAGCTTCTGAAATGGGTGCGATGCAGGAAAGAATTACTTCAACTAAAAATGGTTCAATTACTTCAGTACAGGCGGTATACGTACCTGCGGATGACTTAACTGACCCGGCTCCTGCAACTACGTTTGCTCACTTGGATGCAACTACGGTACTTGACAGAAAGATTGCTTCATTAGGTATTTATCCAGCGGTAGATCCACTAGCTTCTACTTCTAGAATCCTTGCTCCTGAAGTTATCGGTCACGATCACTACAACTGTGCTCAAAGAGTAAAAGAGATCCTTCAAAGATATAAAGCACTTCAGGATATCATTGCAATCCTTGGTATGGAAGAACTTTCTGAAGAAGATAAAGCTGTTGTATACCGTGCAAGAAAAGTTCAGAGATTCTTATCTCAGCCTTTCCACGTAGCAGAGCAGTTTACAGGTATCCCAGGATCATTGGTAGACATCAAAGATACAATCAAAGGATTCAACATGATTATGGATGGTGAATTAGATCACTTACCAGAAGCAGCTTTCAACCTGAAAGGAACTATCGAAGAAGCTATCGAAGCAGGACAAAAAATGTTAGCTGAAAACGCATAAATTATTAACAATTTGAGATTTGAAATTTGAAATTCGATGAGTAATTTCAAATTTCAAACATCAAATTTCAAATTTGTTTCTATGAATATAAAAATTTTAACACCAGAGTACGTAGTTTTTGAAGGAGAAGTAGACTCAGTATTATTGCCTGGAAAAAATGGTGAATTTCACATCATGAAAAACCACGCAGGAATTGTTTCTTCTTTAATCGGAGGTGATGTAAAGCTTTTTGCTAATTCTATTGATGAGGCTTATGCTAAAAACTTCACTAAAGAAGCCGGAAAAGACTCTGTTTTTGCTTATGCTATCAAAAGCGGTGTTGTAGAATTTAATCATAATAAAGGAATTATCCTTTGTGAATAATTAAATGAAAAGCTAAATATATTTTCAAGAAAGTGTAACTTTGTGTTACACTTTTTTTATTTGTAAAAGTCTGATTGTATGAAGAGAGGCATAATCATATTATTTACAGTTCTGGGTGTTTTCCTCCATGCCCAGAATATCAAAACCAAAAGAGGAATTATTAATCTTGACGGTATTCCGGTAGCTAAGCTCTCCAACAAATCCAGCGAATATACGTTTATGGATCTTAAAGAGACCCCGATGTATACGATTAAATTCATTGATAAAAGCATCGTGGATTCTGTTCGCGACAGTTATATCATTGTCAACAGAGTATATAACAGGGACAAAACCATCGAAATTGATTACTCGTCACCTTCTGCATTTTCCGGAGAAGAAAAATCTGCGGTATTTACTTCAGTTAAAGATCTTAAAATTATTGATAACAAAGGGATCAATGTTAAAAATCTGGATGAGCTTTTTTCAAATGTTCCGAAAAGGAAGCTGGACGCTAAAACAAAAGATGCTTATGCGATCAGAAAGAAAATAGACAAGATGAATATTGAGGTCAATAAAGTGGGAGAGATCCTTAGTAATGGCGTTCCGGTAGGATATTTTACCAATCTGCCGGTAAGTTTTGGTTCGGAAGATACCATTATGGACAAAACACCTATTGATATTGAAATTTATGATGCTAAAAGTAAACTTATCGGAAGGTATATCACCACAACAAAACAGCTGAAAACAGCGGGAGGAAAGTCTTTTACGATCTATAGAGAAATGTCCGGAAGGGCTTCAATCCTGAAATTCCCGACCTATAAAGCACTGGCTGAGCGCATGGCGATTATGGATCCCAATTTTATCAAAATACAGGAAAAAGTAAACGTAGGTACTGTTTCAAAAGAGACCCCTAATTAATGTAATACAGATTTTATCAATAGGAACGGGCTTTAGCCCGTTTTTTTATTCTCTTAAATAAAAATTTGAATCTGTGTAATCCGTGAAATCTGTGAGAGATTATATTTTAATCAAAACAAGTCTTATTCATTCAGAAAAATAAGAATTCACGGAAAATTCACCAATTTTAAAAATCCCTGAGAAAAAAACGGAATTTTTTATAAACTTAAAATTACGCCGTTTTCCTTCAATTGCTGCATTGGTTTTGAGAACCAGAACAGCTCAAAATCATCGAAATTTTCTTCAAATTGATTCTTAAGTTGTTGAATAGTAGGTTTTTTAGAATTTTCAACAGCATTTTCTTCCAGTACATTCATCAGCCATTCTGCTTTTTCCTGTTCCAGCTCAACCTTCACAATATTGGTTTTTAAGTGGAATGTAAGAAGCGTATACGTACCAGAATATTTCTTTTTATTTTTTACGCGATTCTCAGCGATTACATTTTTGGTTAAAAAGACAACTTTGGAATTAGTCTTCAACTGAAACTGCCCATCTTCCAAAAGACAGTCGTGAATATAATCCGGATGAATGGTTGTTCTTGGGATTTTAAAATCAAACCATTCCTGGAGCGGCAGTTCGAAATTGACTCCATGCATATAATTGAATAAAGATTTCTTTAATCCGAAGCTGAATCTGTTATGATCGATTCCGGTTTTATCTTTAAAATCTACATCGTTATTGGCAAACAAAATTTCCTGCTTTATTGGAATGACTCCAAAATCTTCCGGGCTCATCCCGACAGGTGAGTGAGCAGTCATCGCAAACTGATGCCAGAAACCGCTTTGAAGAATTCCCATTTCAAACATTTGTCTTACCATTTCAAGAGAGTCTACAGTTTCCTGAATGGTTTGGGTAGGATAGCCATACATCAGATAAGCGTGAACCATAATTCCTGCTTCTGTAAAATTTCTTGTTACATTGGCAACCTGTTCCACGGAAACTCCTTTATCAATTAATTTCAATAATCGGTCGCTGGCAACTTCAAGCCCACCGGAAACAGCCACGCATCCTGAAAGTTTCAGAAGATAGCAGAGATCACGGGTAAAGCTTTTTTCAAAACGGATATTCGTCCACCAGGTAACCACCAGATTTCTTCTGAGAATTTCCAGAGCTACTTCTCTCATTAAGGCAGGCGGTGCGGCTTCATCCACAAAATGGAATCCTGTTTCACCGGTTGTACGGATCAGTTCTTCAATCCGGTCTACCAGAATTTTTGCAGAAATAGGTTCGTAGATTTTAATATAGTCTAAAGAAATATCACAGAATGTACATTTTCCCCAGTAGCATCCGTGTGCCATCGTCAGTTTGTTCCATCGTCCGTCGCTCCATAAACTGTGCATCGGATTGGCGATTTCGATAACGGAAATATATTGATCCAGTTTTAAATCTGTATAATCGGGAGTACCTATTTCAGACTGTTTGAAGTCATGTCTTTTAGAATTATTCTTGTAAACAACTTCATTATTTTCGAGAAGAAAAGTTCTTTTAAATTCGCCTTCCCCGGTGGGAATTTCTAAATTTTGGTGAAGAAGTTCCAATGGAAGCTCACCGTCATCTAAAGTAATAAAATCAAAAAATTCAAATACTCTCCGGTCTTTAACTTCTCTTAATTCTGTATTGGGAAATCCTCCTCCCATCGCAATTTTAATGTGAGGATAATGCTTTTTGATCCATTGGGCACATTTGAATCCGGAATACAGATTACCGGGAAACGGTATTGAAAAGCAAACCAGTTTTGGCTGTACAGTTTCTATTTTTACCTGAAGAATTTTTAATGTAAACTCATCAATAAAGGTAGGCTCTCCAGATAGTTTAGAATATAATTCATCAAAAGAATTAGCACTTTTTCCAAGGCGTTCCGCATATCTGCTGAAACCAAAATCAGCATCAATATTTTCTACAATATAATCGGAAATATCTTCTAAATATAGTGTTGCCAGATGTTTTGCCTTATCCTGAAGACCCATGTTCCCAAAAGCAAATTCCATATCATCCAGCTGGTTGAAACGGGAAGCTTCGGGAAGAAAGTTCATGCTGCAGATCTGTCTTGCCAGTGTAGGTGTTTTTCCCTGTAGAAAAGGAATCACCTGATCTATCGTTTTTAAATACTCTTCTCTTAAGGCATAAATTCTCTGGGAATTTTCAGAGGTGTTCTGAAGATCAATTTCTTTATTGAAAACCTTGAGTATTCCGTCCTTTGAAAATAATTCCAAAATAACATCGATCCCCAAATCTACCTGATAGCTGGAAATATTTTTGGTATTTAAAAACCCTTTAATATAAGCCGTTGCAGGATAAGGAGTATTAAGTTGGGTAAAAGGCGGAGTAATAAGAAGCAGGTCTTTCAACAGAAATTTTTTGCAAAGTTATTCTAAAGTTTTTTTAGAAAAAAATTTTTTCTCCTGATTATAAACAGTCCGAAAAAGTCTTCAGAAATAGTTCGCTTTATTACATCCTTTTTATCACAATTGTTTTATTTCCAATCTTGAAAATGTATCTTAGAATAAATCAGCGGGTTTGTTAAACAAAGCATCAGTAGCATTGTTATCGATAAAGTTTAGAAAAGCATCTTCATCAAAATATCCGTCTTCATCAAGAATTGCCGGATTTAATAATTCGATTTCACTAGGTTTTTCCAGGCTGATATTTTCAATAAACTTTCCGGTTTTGCCTATGATCTCATTGTGAAAACTGATTAAGTATCTGGAATAAATATTACCTTCAGCAACTGTGTAATGTCCGTTTTCTGCAATAAGTGAAGTCATAATGCTTCCTCCGATGTAGGTTTCATTATCATTCCCCGAAGCACCAAACAATACTTTTGAGGTAACATTTCCAGCGCAATACAGCGAACCGTTGATGATGATATTTTCTGCCTGTATATTACCGGTAACTATAAGGACAATAAAATCTTCCACAAAAAGTTTCTCTGATAAATGAAGATCACCATCAATAAGAATAATTTTATATCCTTCCTCATCAGAAGTAATCAGTTCCAGAGAAGTATTGCTGTCATTTTGTATAAGAACAATTTCAGGAGCATCATTTTCATTATTGATGTACAGGGAAGCGTCCTTTAACTTTTCTGCTGTTTCATCGTCCAGCATTTCGAGAAATTCACTAAGACTTTCTTCATCGATGCCGCTTTCATTGAAAAAATTGTTTTCCAGGGCTTCGTGAGCAATGCTGTATAGATTTTCTGATTTTTCTTTGAGGTGTTTGTATAATTGGTCTTTGGTTAGTTTTTGCAATTCTTTCATCGGTTTTTAAAAGTATATACATTATCTATTCGGTGGGGGAAACACCTGTTAATAGACTGATGCAATATAGTCAGATAAATTGTGTTACGCCAGAAAGAAATAGATTTTTTCAAATATTTTCTTTTTGATGCTTTCCTGAGCTGAAAAATTAGATTATTTCATACAAAAACCGGACTCATAAAGAAGTCCGGCTTTTGTATTATTTTGTATATCAGTTAATAAGAATTTTAGATATGGTTTATTTTCTTTTGGTCTCCAATCACGTTTAGGGTAACTCCCAAAAGAATTAAAGTAATCCCGATGAGTAAATTCGGAGTGAATTTTTCATGAAACATCAGGACACTGATCAATACAGCAACTACAGGTTCCAAAGCTCCCAAAATAGCAACAGGAGTAGATCCGATATATTTAATAGCATATACCAGACAAAGACTGGAGATCACCGTAGTCAGAAAGGCAAAAATAAGGAAGTTAATGAAGATCTCTGTTGAAGGAATAGCAAACGATGCGTGTACTGTGACCGCTTTGGACATAAAGAACATTGAGGTGAAAAGCATTGAATAAAATGTAAGCTTGAATCCGGAAACCTTGATATTCGACTTGTTGACGATAACCATATATAAAGCATAGAACAATGAACTGAGCATGACAATCCCCAACCCTGCAAAGTTGATTTCCAGTCCTTTTCCTTTTAAACATAAAACAATAACTCCCACGAAAGCAAGAAGTAAAGATGCTCCGGATAATCTGGTAAGCTTCTCCTTATAAAAGAAAAGCATGATCAATGCGACAATAATCGGATAAATAAATAAAACGGTAGAGGCAATTCCGGGTGTCAGGAAATCATACCCTAAAAAGAGAAACTCTGAAGAAAGGGCATAACAGATACCCAGGATGGCCAGGATTAAGACCTCTTTTTTATTGATTCTAAAACTCTCCCCTGAATACAGCAGATATCCTCCCACCATTAATGCTGAAAAGAGAAATCTGTAAAACAGCGTAATATCCATTGAAAAGTGCGCCTGTTTTACGGGCAGGATAAAAATCGGAATCAGACCATAGGAAACGGCCGACAAAATTCCCAGTGTGTAACCTCTAAGTTTCATGTGCATTACAGTTATTAAACAAAAAAACCACTGAATTAATCAGTGGCTTTCTTTATTTTTTTAAGATTAAATCGGTTTAAAACTTAATCCTTGTTCCTGCAGTAATTTTTGTTCCTGCTCTTTGTAGTAGCCACCTACTAATTTATCGTGAATAGCTTCAAACGCTGCCAGAGTTTCATTAATCTCTGCATCTGTATGAGAAGCGGTAGGAATCAGTCTTAAAAGAATCATTCCCTTTGGAATGACCGGATATACCACCACAGAGGTGAAGATACCATAATTCTCTCTTAAATCTTTTACCAACAGAGTAGCCTCTACCGGAGTTCCCTGCATCATTACCGGAGTTACACAAGTATTCGTGTCTCCAATGTTGAATCCTCTTTCGGTAAGACCGTTCTGTAATTTGTAAACATTCTCCCAAAGTTTAGCCTTGATTTCGGGTCTTGATCTCAAGAGCTCCAATCTTTTTAATCCTCCGATTACCATTGGCATCGTAAGAGATTTTGCAAAGATTTGTGATCTCAGGTTGAATTTAAGATATCTGATGATTTCTTTGTCACCCGCAAGGAATGCTCCAAAACCAGCCATAGATTTAGCAAAAGTTGAGAAATACACATCAATCTGATCATTGCAATCCTGCTCTTCACCTACACCGGCACCTGTTTTACCAAGAGTTCCGAAACCGTGGGCATCATCTACTAAAAGTCTGAACTGGTATTTGGATTTAAGATCGCAGATCTCTTTGATTTTTCCCTGCTGTCCTCTCATCCCGAAAACTCCTTCTGTGATCACAAGGATACCTCCACCTGTTTCTTCAGCTACCTTAGTGGCTCTCTGAAGGTTTTTCTCAAGACTTGCCATATCATTATGCTTGTAGGTAAATCTTTTACCGGAATGAAGTCTTACTCCATCCACGATGCAGGCATGTGAATCCATATCATAAACAATCACATCATTTCTGCTTACCAAAGCATCAATGGTAGAAACCATTCCCTGGTAACCGAAATTCAATAAATATGCTGATTCTTTTTTTACGAAGTCTGCCAGTTCTCTTTCCAGCTGAAGGTGCTGGTCTGTTTCTCCGGACATTGCTCTTGCTCCCATTGGATAGAACATTCCATATTCTGCAGCCGCTTTCGCATCCGCTTCTATTACTTCAGGGTGATTACACAGCCCTAAATAGTCATTGGCACTCCAGAAAATTACTTCTCTCCCCTGAAACTGCATTCTCGGGCCGATAGGTCCCTCTAATCTTGGGAAAATAAAATAGCCTTCACCATAATCTGCAAATTGTCCAAGTGGTCCTGGATTTTCTTTTATTCTTTCAAAAATATCCAACATTGTATCGTAATTTTTAAGTAATAAAGCCTTTTTTGTCTGAATACGCAAAAGGCTTTATTTATTTGTATCGTGATTTTATTCGTTCTTATTTGATAAACTCGGTTTTGAAAACTTCGTCATAGTTGTGAACACAGTTGTTAACAAATCCCTGTTCAGCCATCCATTTGTCACTGTACACTTTGGTGATGTATCTGGAACCGTGGTCAGGATAAATCAAAACAACTACGTCATTTTCTGTAAGTTCATGAGACTGGGCATACTGCATCAATCCCTGGGTTACAGCTCCGGTAGTATAACCTCCCATGATGGCTTCTTTCAAAGCGATTTCGCGGGTTCTGTACGCGGACATTTCATCATTTACCCTTACAAACTCATCCACCTTGTCGAAAAGCAGGGCAGAAGGGATCAGGTTTTTACCCATTCCTTCAATTTGATAAGGATGTACATCTTCTTTATGTATTTCTCCTGTTTCGTGATAGCTTTTAAGGATAGAACCGTCTGCATCTACACCAATGATCTTGATATCAGGATTTTTTTCCTTCAAAAATTTGGCAGAACCAGACAGCGTACCACCCGTTCCGGTGCAGGCAAAAAGGTGAGTGATCTTACCTTGTGTTTGTTCCCAGATCTCGGGACCTGTTGTCTGATAGTGTGCATCAATATTCAGTTCATTAAAATATTGATTGATGTAAATAGAATTAGGAGTTTCCTGAGCGATTCTTTTAGCTACCTCATAATATGACCTTGGATCATCTGCCGGTACATTGGCCGGGCATATATACACCGTAGCTCCCAATGCTTTCAGATAAGCAATTTTTTCAGGTTTTGTTTTATCACTTACTGCAAGAATACATTTATATCCCTTAATGATACATACCATCGCAATAGAAAACCCGGTATTACCGGAAGTAGTTTCTACAACTACAGAATCTTCTTTTAAAAGGCCTTTTTTCTCTGCGTTTTCTATAATATGAAGTGCGATTCGGTCTTTGGTAGAATGTCCAGGATTATATGATTCTAACTTGGCATAAATGGTTGCTGGAATATCTTTTGTCACAGTATTTAGCTTCACCATCGGAGTGTGTCCTATCAGGCCAAGAATATTATCGTAAACATTACTCATTATTTGTTATTTTCAATAAAAATCTGACTGCAAAAATACAAAAAAATAAATAATTACTAAACTTTTGTTTGATTTCTAGGGCATAGTTTGTAAAAAAATATTTTAGTATTTTCAGTTTTGACACGAGTATAATCGCAAATACTGCGCCAAAATTTTTAAATTTTGTTAAAACCCGCATAAAATAAGATAAAAGCCTTATTTTCGCATAATTGATTTAATACTATGAAAAATTGGACTTTTAGGCAATGGAACACCGTTTCAGGATGGGTGATTTTCGTTATTGCTTTCTTCACGTACTTGTCCACCATAGAACCCAATTTCAGTTTCTGGGATTGTGGCGAGTACATTTCTTCTGCAGTAAAACTTGAAGTAACGCACGCTCCCGGGGCTGCTTTATTCCAGATAGTGGGTGCCGTGGCAGCCATTTTTGCATTAGGGAAAGGCGAAAACTATTCTATCGTGATCAACGCGATGTCTGCATTGTTCAGTGCGCTGACTATTTTATTTTTGTTTTGGACGATCACTCATTTTGTGAGAAGACTTTTAAACAAAGATTTTGAAGAAATTACAAAACATCAGGAAATCTCTATTTTATTTGCAGGAGCAGTGGGAGCACTTTGCTTTACATTCTCAGATACGTTCTGGTTCTCTGCGGTAGAGGGAGAGGTTTACTCTATGGCTTCTATGTTCATTGCGCTTTTGGTCTGGTTAATCACCAAATGGGAGAATGAGTATCAGGCGGGAGACAGTGAAAGATGGATTATTCTTATTTTCTTTGTTTTAGGACTTTCTGTAGGAGTGCATATGATGTGTATGCTGGCAATTCCTGCAGTATGTCTGGTATACTATGCAAGAAATTACAAGTTTACCTGGAAAAACTTTATCTGGGCAAACCTTATTACACTGGGAATTTTGATTATCGTTTTCAAAATTATCTTCCCTTTGATTATGACGATGTTCGGAAGACTTGAGATTTTCTTTGTGAATGGTCTTGGACTTCCTTTCCACTCAGGAACCATTGCAGCTTTTATTTTAATGGTAGCGATCTGCTACTTCTTAATTAAATATGCAAGAAAGGCAAAAAGAAACATTTATCAGACGGCTGCATTATCTGTAGTTTTCATGATGATCGGATTCTCCTGTTGGATGGTTATTCCTATCAGAGCGAATGCTAATCCGCCGATGAACCTTAATGATCCGGATACAGCAATTGGTATGCTGGATTATTATAACAGAGAGCAGTATGGTGACTGGCCAACTATTTACGGACAAAACTACACGGCTTTCCTTGATGCTAACGGAATTGAGAAAAACGAAGACGGAAGCTTTAAGACACAGAAAACCGGAGAAATCTACGAAAAAGACGAAAAAACCGGAACCTACAGAAAAACCGGAGACCGTTTCAATTATGTATTCAACAAGTCTCAGGTGAGCTTAATGCCAAGAATGTTTAATGAGGATAAGGATGTAATGGCGAACTATATTTCTATGTATGGTGCTCCTGATTTTACATTCAACTATGCGAATGAAGATGTAGCAGACAATCCACAGGCAAAGCAAATCTTTGATGAACTGAGAGCAAAATATGAAGACAAATCAATTACCGCTTCAGATTATCTGAAAGTGAAACCTTATAATCTGATCAATGTTCAGAAGCCTTCATTTCTTCAGAATATGGATTATTTTATTACTTTCCAGAACGGATATTACTTTGTAAGATATCTGATGTGGAACTTCGTAGGAAGACAAAATGATCTTGAAGGAAACATGGAGAGTACAAAAGGAAACTGGATTTCCGGAATTCCTTTCATTGATAATGCTACTGTAGGAAATCAGGATAAAATGCCTGCTAAATTTAAGAATGAAAGTACGGTAAAATTCTTCTTCCTTCCGTTAATTTTAGGATTGATCGGATTCTTCTTCCAATTGAACAGAGACTTCGGAAGATTCTATGCACTGTTATCTTTATTTATTTTAACAAGTGTAGGAATTATCTTCTACACTGGGGTAAAACCATTTGAACCAAGAGAAAGAGATTATGCGATGGTAGGTTCTTTCTATGCATTTGCGATCTGGATCGGTTTGGGTGCCGGAGCTATTCTTTGGTTCTTACAATCTAAAATAAAATCAAAAGGGGCCAATATTGCTCTGGGAGTGGTTTTATTAGGAGTACCATTCATGATGGGCTTCCAGAACTATAATGTTCATGACAGAAGCAACAGATATACTGCATACGATTATGCGTATTCAGTATTGAAATCATTGCCGAAAAACGATATCCTTTTCGTTTACGGAGATAACGATACTTACCCGGTTTGGGCTATTCAGGAGACAGAGCAGTTCAGGGATGATGTGAAGGTGGTTAACTTTACCCTTGCTTCAACTCCATGGAATCTGGATCAGATCAAAAGAAGAACGTACAATGCGATGGGAATCCCTAGCCAATTGACGCATGATGATTACAGAGATGGTGTAAACGATCAGATCTATATGATGAAGAAGGAAGATTGGGAAGGTGTTTTCTCTATGTTGAAAGAACAGGGAGCTCCGGAAACAGAATTCCAGTCTTTCAGAAAATATCTTACTCAGGATTCGTTAACGTTGAAACAAGCAATTGAATTCATTAAGTTCAAATCTCCTGAAAAAGATGAATTGTTGAAAATGTATTTCGGAGAAGAGAAATTTGAAAAATACAATATCCTTCCGGTAAACAAATTCATCCTTCCTGTTAACAAAGAAAATGCTTTAAAAGCAGGCATCATCAACAAAGAAGATCTTCCGAATGTTGCCAATCAGATCATGATTACTTACAAAGGAAATACGCTTTATAAGAATAACCTGATTTTGATGGATCTTTTAGCAAACTTCGACTGGAAGCGTCCGATCAACTTCTCATCAGGAGGTATTTATGACAGTGAGAATATTTTCTATCTGAACGATTACCTTCAGTTTGACGGATTCAGTTACAGATTGATTCCTATCCAGACGCCTCCGACAGCCGATGGCGATATGGGAAGAGTAGATGCCAATTCTCTTTATAATGTAGTGAAAAACTTCAGATGGGGGAACTTCAAAAACTTAAATGCTCACTTTGATGAAACGGCTACTTCCAATATCATCAGCTACAGAATGTCAGCGAGCAGAGCGGCAGCTGCCCTTGCATTAAGCGGACAGAAAGCGAAAGCATTGGAAATTCTGGATCTTGCAGCCAAAGAAATTCCGGCAGAGAAATATAATGATCCCCGTTCATTAAGTTCAATTGTTTCAGGATACATCATTGCAGGACAGGAACAGAAAGGTCTTCAGATTGCTGAAGTGCTTAAAAAAGGAATCTTTGAAGAGTATGATTATTATTTAAGCCTTTCCAAAGCAGATCAAAGTTATCTGAGAAGACAGATGAGAACAAAACCAATGGAATATTCTCTTGTGGTTTCTGCAGTAACAGATGCTTATACAAAGATCGGACAGAAAGAAAAAGCATATGCTTATCTGGTAAAATCCATAGAGCCGATTGACAAGAAGTTCAATGTGTTTATCAAAGATCTTCAGGAAATGGGAAGAGATAAGGCGATGAAAGAGTCTGAAAATGTTCAGCAGATCACACCATTCTATCAGTACTTATTTGATGTCATGGAACCTTATGATTCTACGTATTCAAAAGAAAAGGAAAGTCAGATTACCAACGCGATTATCAAAGCGACAAAATAAAAATACTTTAAAACGGAACTTCGGTTCCGTTTTTTTATTATTGGCAATCATGAATATTAAGGTTATATTTGTGAAAGTAAAAATACATAATGTCCGAAACACAAAATAGCAAATTCCCAATCTATGCCGTCATTGCTACGGTTCTTTTTAAGCTTCTTTTTTTATTAACGCACTACATTCAGGAAGATGCATTTATTACCTGGAGGGTTGCCCAGAATCTGTTGGATTACGGAGTCATTGGCTTCAATGGAGATACCAGGATTTCTGCTTCTACCACACATCTGTATGTATTTGTATCCTATATTTTCAATCTTATTTTTGGAAAAGAAAATTTTATTGAGCCCCTTTTGATTTTTAATTCTCTACTGTTTACTGTAGGAACGTTATGGCTGTCTCATTTGGTTTTAAAAAATCCATGGCATAAAGCAATCTTTATATTTCTGATCGGGATTTTGCCGCCATCCATTAAAATTTCAATCCTTGGTATGGAATACGGAATTCTGTTTTTTCTGGAGATGGCATTGCTGTACTATGGATTTAACAAAGGGAAAAAATGGGTTGTGACACTTCTTCCCGTTTTAATCATGTTTACCAGAATTGATACCGTCATATTCCTTGGAATTGTATTTCTTGTGGACCTGTTCTGGAACAGAAAAATAAGATGGAATTATATTTTTGGAGGAGCTTTTGGAGTTTTATCAACCGTTGCTTTCAACTGGTTTTACTTTGGGGAACTGGTGAACAATACCATTACCGCGAAAAAATTACTTTACAGTGAAAATTTTACGATCCAGCAGCATATCGGGTATTTCTTTAAAAGCTTTGGGAATTTCTGGGGAATGCTGAAAGTTCCGGGAGATTTCAATCCGCTGACTATCGTAGTATTGATTTTTGAATTGCTTTGCTTTATTTATCTGATCAGACAAAGGGAAAAAAGAAACTACTTCTTATGGATGATTTTCCTTTTCGGATGGGCAAAACAAATCATATTCATTTCTCAAAAAAGCTTATTCGACTGGTATTACTGGGTGCCGCAGCTTTTACTTTTTGTTCCTGTTCTTATTTTCGTACTGGAACAGAAAGAGAAGAAAAACCTATGGCTTTCATTATTAATTGTATTCTACATTTTTCCGATGTTTGTTTTCCAGACTGTTCACTGTATTGCAACAGGAAACGGAGAGTGGAACTATCGCAGAACGATTGGTACCTTTTTAAATCAATATGAAAAAGATAAAAACCAATGGATTTTATTGGAGCCGGCAGGTTATGTTCCTTATTTCTCAGGATTAAAAACGATTGATGAGGTTGGATTGGTTGATAAACAGATTCAGGAGGAAATTAAAAAAGATAAAACAAATTACTGGATTAATACTGTAAAAACAAGAAAACCGAAATATCTTCTTTCCTATAAAAACCTTTATGAAGGGAATAATGCCAATTCAGAATACTATAAAACTCATTATAAGCTTCTGAAGGAATTCCGTGTGAAAGATCATCTGAATAGTGATAATAAGATTCTGGAAAAAATTTACCATCTGAAACCTTCCGGAACAGACTATAATTTGTACATTAGAGTTGATTAAAAGATTGAAATATTTTAGTGAAACAGTTTAAAATAACTCTTTCACTCTAATACTCTCAAACCCTCAAACTCAAAACAAACCTAATACCTGAAAAAATGAAATACTGTGCTTTTCTCCGTGGCGTCAACGTAAAAGGAACCAATATGAAAATGGCGGAAGTCTGCCAGGTTTTTAAAGATGCAGGAATGAAGGAGGTAAGTTCCATACTGGCTTCCGGAAATATTGTTTTTTCGTCAGATAAAAATACGACAGAATTAAAAACTATTCTGGAAAAAGCGATGTCGCAACATTTTTCTTATGAAGCTTTTTTGTTTGTGAAATCTCAGAAAGAAACTGAGGTTTTCTGGAACAGTATTCCTTTTGGAAAAAAAGACGAGCTTCATATTTATGGGTTTGTCGGAATTCCCGGAGTGGAAAAGGTTTTGATGGAGGAGTTTCAGAAAGCCACTCAGGTAGAAAATGAAAACGCTGCAATCGTTAATGATATGTTTTACTGGCAGGTTCCGAAAGGAAATACCTTAGATTCTACCTTCGGGAAAGTATTAGGTAAAAAGAGCCTTAAAGATCAGTTTACCAGCAGAAATGTGAATACTTTTGAAAAGATTTTGAAAAAGATGAATTAAAATACACGAATTACCCTTCGGATATAGCTTATCCAGTTATATTATAACATTTATTGGAAATTCAATAGGAACGGGCTTCAGCCAAAACCTGTCTTATAAGTTATAGTAGAGTTTCCCACAGATTTTGCTGATCTACATAGATTCTACCTTTGGAAAGTATTGGGCAAAAAAGCCTTAAAGATCAGTTTACCAGCAGGAAGGTGAACGGGCATGAGAAAATTTAAAAAAATTTTAAATAATTATCGCAATGCTTCGACAGGCTCAGCATGACACCGGTAAAAAATAACGTTAATATAATGTGGCTTCGACGTAGGTGTTTATACATGGATGGTTTATACTTTGTATTATAATTTTCAAATAAATAAAACAGCTAGTATGAGAGCTGTCATGCTGAGCTTGTGGAAGCATCTATCAATAAATAATAAGAAATCCAAAAGCCAAAAACTATTGCAGCCATAGCCTGTTAAAGCAATCAAATAATTTCCATTTGTGAAACTTTCTCAGTATTTTTACTGAACTTTTTAATTACAACAAAATGATTCAGTATTTAGATAATATTTCGCACAAAGATTCAAAAAACTTTTTCCTTATTGCCGGACCTTGTATTATTGAAGGGGAAGATATGGCATTAAGAATTGCTGAAAAAGTAATCAGTATTACAGACAAATACAATATTCCCTATATTTTCAAAGGAAGCTTCAAAAAGGCTAACAGAAGCCGTGTAGATTCTTTCACAACCATTGGTGAAGAGAAATCTCTGGAAATTCTTAAAAAAGTGGGAGAGACATTCAATATTCCTACCACAACAGATATTCATGAGAATGAACATGCAGCATTAGCAGCACAGTATGTGGATGTTTTACAGATTCCTGCATTCCTGGTGCGCCAGACTGATTTATTGGTGGCTGCAGCTAAAACAGGAAAATGTGTTACCCTTAAGAAAGGTCAGTTCCTTTCTCCGGAGGCGATGAAGTTTGCCGTTCAGAAAATTACAGATTCCGATAACCAGAAAGTAGCGATTATTGAAAGAGGAAATTCTTTCGGATATACGGATCTTATCGTAGATTACAGAGGAATTCCTACCATGAGAGAATACGCTCCTGTGATTCTGGACGTTACACACTCTCTGCAACAGCCTAACCAAAGTTCAGGCGTTACAGGCGGAAGACCGGATCTTATTGAAACGGTTGCCAAAGCAGGAATTGCAGTGGGAGCAGACGGAATTTTCATCGAAACACATCCTACACCGGAAACCGCATTATCTGACGGTGCCAACATGTTAAGATTAGATTTATTAGAAGATTTGTTACAAAAATTGACAAGAATTAGAGAATCGATTTTGTAATTGTTAAAAAAACATTAATTTTAGAAATTCTAAAACATTTCTTTTGAAAAAACTAGTTTTACCGCTAAGCCTTATGGTCCCTGTATTGTTTTTCTCCCAGCAAAGGAAAAAAGATACAGCGACCACTAAAGTAACCGATATAGAGGAAGTTGTCTTCCAGAAAAAAGCAACAGGAAAAACAAACGACCTTACCAACGTAAGAATTTCAGCAAAAGAAGCGAAATCAGTAGCTTCTATTAATGGTGGAATTGAAGGATTGCTTAAAACACTTCCTTCCGTAAACTCCAACACCGAGCTGTCTTCACAATATATGGTTCGTGGTGGAAACTATGATGAAAACCTGATCTACATTAATGATATTGAGATCTACAGACCTTTCCTGATCAGAAACTCTCAACAGGAGGGGATGAGTATTATCAACCCGGATATGGTTTCCGCAGTGAATTTTTCTGCGGGAGGATTTGAAGCTAAGTATGGCGATAAAATGTCTTCTGCCTTAAATATCTATTACCGTGAGCCTGAAAAATTTGAAGTTTCAGGAGAGGCAAGCTTAATTGGAGGAAGGCTTACAACAGGTCTGGCTTCAAAAAATAAAAAATTTACTGCTTTATTTTCCGGCAGATACAGAAATACCAACCTTGTCCTTAATACCTTAAAAGAAGATACAGACTTTAATCCAACCTATTGGGATTTCCAGTCTTATCTGAACTATCATGTCAATGATAAATTCTCCATGTCATTCATAGGATATTATTCCAAGAATGATTATGAGATGATCCCAAGGGCAAAAAGTGTTACTTTCGGAAGTCTTCAGCAGCCTATTACCGTAAATATTGGCTATGGAGGTCAGGAAAATGACCAATATAAAAATATGATGGGAACATTCTCTATGAACTATAAGCCGGCAGACAAGTGGAAGCTTACCCTGGATGCCTTTGCTTATCAGAACAGAGAAAGAGAATATTACACGATACAGTCAGCATACGAGCTTCAGACTTTTGATCCGGTGACACAGCAGCCTGTAACGTCTTTTGATGTGGGAGGACAAATAGAACATGCAAGAAACGACTTGTTTGTAAGAACCTACGGAACACAATTCAGAGCTAAATTTTCACCTAATGTAAACACAGACTTTGAGGTAGGCTTTAAATATGAAAAAGAAAACCTGAAAGATCTTACCAATGAATGGAAGTTGGTAGACTCTGCAGGATACAGCCTTCCAAGGCCGGAAATTATTGATCCGAGAACAGGAACCACAGGAGATCTTAAGCTTGCTTATTATATTGCCGGGCAAAATAATATTGAGCCTACAAGACTTTCAGCATACGCACAATATTCACAGAAGTTCTACTGGGGAGCCAGTAAAGTGTTTGTGAATGCCGGAGTACGTGTTGCCAACTGGAGTTTCAATAAAGAAACCATCTTCTCACCAAGGGCCCAATTTGCGATCAAACCGGATTGGGACAGCGATATGTTGTTCAAAATTTCAGGGGGAATCTACTATCAGGCTCCTTTCTATAAAGAAATTAAAGATTTGGATGGTAATTTTAACTCTAATATAAAATCGCAGCGTTCTATCCAGGTCATTCTTGCCAATGATTATGAGTTCCAGATGTATGACAGACCATTCAAACTGACAACGGAACTTTATTACAAGAAAATGGATAACCTGATCCCTTATTATATGGATAATGTAAGGATTCGTTATTCCGGGCAGAATAATTCAAAAGGATATGCGTATGGTATCGATACCAGGTTATTCGGAGAATTTGTTCCTGGTGTAGATTCATGGTTATCTGCAAGTTATGCCAGAGTGTATGAAAATATTGATGGAAGAGGAGATATTCCAAGACCTACAGATCAAAGGTTGAGGTTTGCGATGTTCTATCAGGATTATATGCCAAGTTTTCCGTCTATGCGTGTGAACCTTACCCTCGTGTACGCTATGGGATTACCTACAGGAGCTCCCGTAATGTTTAACAGTAACGGACAGCCGGATTTTGGTTCAGCTTATAATTATCAGCAGACTCTGCCTTCCTACAAAAGGGTAGACTTAGGATTGACAAAGGTATTTATTGATCCAAAAGAAAAAAATAAGAGATCCGGTTTCTGGGGTAATTTTGAGGAGCTGACATTAGGCGTTCAGGTTTTCAACGCATTTAACATTAACAATACGGTTGCGAACCAATGGATCACAGATTATAACAGCAATTATATGTATCCTGTTCCGGTACGTCTTACAGGACGTTTCTTTAATGTAAAACTGGAATTCAAACTGTAAAAAATAAAGGTTGAGGTTGATTTTATCTTAATCTGTCAGAAAATATGTAAAATAAAAGCTTTCAAATTTTTTGGAAGCTTTTTATTTACCCGAATTTTATAACAACATTACCAAATTTTATAACAACGGTATCACAGATATTTTTAACTTTGTCTTACCAATGAAAAAGATTCTTGCCATATTGTTTTCTATTTTCTACTTCGGATTCTCTTCCGGAGCAGCATTTAGCATTCACTATTGCATGAAAGAATTTGTTTCCGTAAGCCAGAAAGTAGATGACATCTGTGGAAAATGCGGAGTTAAAGATAAAAAGGGATGCTGCAAAACAGAGATCAAAATCGTAAAAGTAGACGATTCACAGAAATCAGATTATCTGAATGTGGATTTCTTAAGTGCAGTTTCAGAAATTCCGGTGAAACAGCAGTTTCCAGTTGTTGACAAGTCTTTTTCAGCTACAAAATTTACTCAGATCCAGATTAATGCGCCGCCTGAATACCGGCCGGTCCCTATTTATATCAATCATTGTAATTTTAGAATTTAGAATCCGTCAGTCGTTTCCGGTATAATGAATCATATACCGTTACAGACGACATGTTCTGACGCACTTACCGATGCGTTACCCTTTATTCTTTATTAAAAAATTAATTCTAAAATTTAAAACAATGAAAAAATATATCATCACAGCAGCCTTATCTTTATTTTCAATCATTTCATTATCAGCACAATCTAAAAAGGATGCTCAGGTTATTAAGCTGTATCAGAACTATATCGCTATTAAATCAGCTTTAGCTTCAGATGATGCTGACACAACTTCAAAAGCAGCAACAGAATTCATTAAAACAGCTTCAGCCATCGACTATAAAGTTGTTTCTGAAGGAAATCTTAATATTCTCAGAAAAGATGCTTCTGCCATTTCTGAAGCAAGAACCGTAGCCGCACAAAGAGAAACTTTTTTCAATCTTTCCGACAATATGATTGCTTTGACCAAAGAGTTCAAACTTTCTGAAAAACCAGTGTATGTACAATATTGCCCAATGGCAGAGGGAAGCTGGCTAAGCGATGAAAAACAGATCGCTAACCCATACTATGGGAAGTCTATGCTTTCTTGCGGAAGTGTAAAGTCAGAAATTAATTAATTGCTGTATTATTATTAAAAGCAATGAGTTGTATGGTTTAAGTTAGAATTAACTTTAATCCATACAGCTTCTAAAAAGTTCGAAATATTATGAAAAAACTGATAATGTTTCTGATGCTTTTATTCTCTGTTTTTACTTTCGCACAAACTACAAAAACGTATTATACCTGTCCGATGCACCCGGAAGTGGTGTCATCAAAACCCGGAGACTGCCCGAAATGCGGAATGACTCTCGTGAAAAAAACAGTGGTTATAAAACCCAAAGTAGCAAAACCGGAAGTAAAACCTACCCCTAAAACAGAGACTAAAGCAAAACCTGCAGAAACAAAAATAAATAAGAGAAAGGTTGAGAAAAAAGCAGAAGCTAAAAAGGTTAATGATGCTAAATCTGAAACAAAGACTGTATTGCCGGCTAAAACTCAGGATTTAAATCAATCGGAATCTAAAGCTCAGAAACAGGCTCAAACTACGTATACCTGCCCGATGCATCCTGAAATAGTTTCGGACAAACCGGGAAAATGTCCGAAATGCGGGATGGAACTGGTAGAAAAAGAAGATCATTCCCATACACAGACTGAAAATCCTAAAGAAGAAAAATCTGTTTTAAAACGTAATTCAGAAAATGGAAAGATTACTTTCGGAGGAAAAACAGTTCGTTACGATCTCTATGTAAAAGATACGATTGTCAATTTTACAGAAAAAAACAGAAGAGCAATTGCAATCAACGGGAAGCTTCAGGCTCCGACCTTATATTTTACAGAAGGAGATACCGCTGAGATCTACCTGCACAATATGCTTAAAGAAAATACAGGGCTGCATTGGCACGGCGTGATTCTTCCCAATGAACATGACGGTGTTCCATACCTTACCACAAAACCTGTAAAACCCGGGGAAACTCATTTATACAAATTCAGAATTTCTCAGAACGGAACCTATTGGTATCATTCGCACGAAGCCCTTCAGGAACAGATTGGGATGAACGGTATTCTGGTTTTCAAAAAAAGAGAAGGTGAGCCGAAAACAACATACAATGCTGAAATTCCGGTATTACTCGGAGATTGGAGTGATGATGATCCGATGCAGATTGCAAGAAGGCTTCATATGGCGAATACAGACTGGTATGCGGTAAAGAAAAATGCCGTACAGAGTTACTGGGAAGCCATCAAATCCGGAAATTTTGGAACAAAAGTACTGAATGAATGGAAAAGAATGGAAGCCATGGATGTAAGTGATGTCTATTACGATAAATTCTTAATTAATGGTGTTCCCAGCTCAGATTATTCTAATGTAAAAGCTGGTGATAAAGTAAGACTGAGAGTTGCCAATGGAGGTTCCTCTACCTATTTCTGGCTGAACTATGGTGGAGGAAAGATAAAAGTAGTGGGAAATGACGGAAATGATGTGGTTCCTATAGAAGTTGACCGCCTGATTGTCGGAGTTTCCGAAACCTATGATATTGAAGTGACCATTCCTGAAAACAAAAGCTTTGAATTCAGAGCGACTTCTGAAGACAGAATAGGACACGCTTCTCTTTGGCTGGGTTCAGGAGAAAAAGTTGAAGCTCCCAATCTTCCAAGGCTGATGCTTTTTGAAGGCATGAAAATGATGAACGGTATGATGGAGATGAGCGGAAATATGAAACCGATGAATATGACGATGGGAAATCAGATGATGGATATGAACGAAGTGATGTACCCTGAATTATCCGAAAGCCAGAGAAAGACTACAGCGAAGCACATCAATGAAATGATGGGCGTGAAGACGAAGGAAGATCAGAAAGAGGATCATTCTCAACATGCCGGAATGGATATGAAGGAAGAGAAAACAATCAAAAGACTGTCTTACAATATTTTGAAATCTCCTGAGAAAACCATTCTTCCCACAGACAGTATTCGTGAAATGAAATTTACGCTGGAAGGGAATATGAATCATTATCTGTGGACACTGGATAACAAAACGGTTACAGAGACAGATAAAATTCTGATCAAAAAAGGAGAGGTTCTTAGAATCAAGATGTATAATAATTCTATGATGCGCCACCCGATGCACCTTCACGGTCATGATTTCAGATTGATCAATTCAAAGGGAGAATATTCTCCACTGAAAAATGTTGTGGATATCATGCCGATGGAAACCGTAACGATAGAATTTGCTGCGAATCAGGATGGAGACTGGTTTTTCCACTGTCACATTTTATACCATATGATGGCAGGTATGGGAAGAATCTTCAGTTATGAAAACTCAAAGCCCAATCCGCAGCTTCCCAACAGGAAATTAGCCTGGAAAAATTTTATACAGGATAATAAAATGACCAGTTCTATGGCGATGCTGGATGTAGCAAGCAATAGAATCCATGCAGAAACGATGACGATGTTCGGGCCTAGATGGGCTAACCTTAATGAGTTTCATTCCAACTGGAACTTTGATCATTTCGAAGGAAGTGCGAAAGTGGGACGTTTTTTAGGTAAATTCCAGTGGGCGCTTCCTTATGCCGGAATCAGAGTTCAAAAGAATCATGAGATCATGGAAAGACAGATGGCAGAAGATATGGGAACGGATTTTCATGGTAAAAAGACCTGGTTCGGACAGCAGAAAGCCTCCAAAAATAAGTTTACATTCATGGTGGGTATGCAGTATGTGCTGCCAATGCTGATTACTGCTGATGCAAGTGTAGATCAGAACGGAAAAGTACTACTGGAGCTTAGCCGCGAAGATATCCCGCTTTCCAGAAGGCTGAGAGGAAATTTCTCTGTCAATTCAGACGGTGAGTTTTCAACCGGATTGCGATATATCGTTCAAAAATGGCTGTCTCTTTCAGGAAATTATGATAACGAACTGGGCTGGGGCGCAGGTGTCACTTTAACGTATTAATTTTTTAACCCTATTATTTAAGAAACAATGAAAAATATAATAACCGTATTGTTTGTGGGAGCTACATTATATTCTTGTAATAAACCCGATCATAAAATAGCCGAAAACAAGGCCGCTGAACCGGAAATTAAAACAATAGAAACAACTGAGGCTGGTGCAACTTCAAATCAGGTGGTAAAAGAAAACCCGGAAAATAAAAAAGAAGCAGATGAGCTTTCAGCTTTTCCGATTCAGCAAGTTATCAAAGGTTACCTTCCTCTAAAAAATGCCCTTGCTCAGGATGATTCTAAAAAAGCTTCCGATGCGGCTAAAAGCCTGTTTTCCATCTTAAAGAAAATAGACATCAGTACAACCGATGCAAAAAACAATTCTGAGTTGCGTGATATTATAGAAAGTGCAGCAGACAACGCAGAACATATAGGTAAAAAATCTGAAGATATAGCTCATCAGAGAGAACATCTGCTTTCCCTGAGTAATGATATCACCGATTTAATAAAAGAACAGGGAACAGGCGGTTTAAAATTATACCAGGATTTCTGTCCAATGTACAATAACGGAAAAGGTGGAACCTGGATCAGCGAGTCGGAGGAGATTGTCAATCCATATGAGGGACAGAAAATGATTAACTGTGGCTCTGTAAAAAAAGTATTTTAAAATGTAAAAAGAAATGAACCGGCACATTAAAAGCATATTTTTAGGGTTTGTTCTCATTTTTTTACTTATTCAGATCATTCAGCCTGCCCGTAATATTGATTACGGGCAGGTTCCTTCAACAGATATTTCAAAGGTTTATAAAGTTCCTGATAATGTACAGTCTGTTTTGAGGCAATCTTGTTATGACTGTCACAGCAATTCTACGCATTATCCGTTCTATTCCTATATACAGCCTTTACGGTATTATATTGAAAAACATATAAAAAAAGGAAAAGAAGAATTGAATTTTAATGAATGGGGTAGCTACAGTCAACGTAAGCAGGCCAATAAATTAGAATCTGTTGCTAATCAGATCCAGCAGAAAAAAATGCCGCTTACGTCTTATACTTATCTACATCCTAAAGCAGTGCTTTCTGAAAGTCAGATAAAAGAAATGGTCCGCTGGATCGAGTTGGTGCAGACTGAAAATAATAAAACCAATAAGAATTAAAAAAAATAAAAGCCATTCTGAAACGAATGGCTTTGTTTATGGATACAGAAACTTTATTCAGAAGCTCCTGCAGTTCAAATAGATGTTAGTTGTTGGCAAACTGTATGTAAACGCAAAGAATAGATCATTGCAATGCTTAATTTTAGAGGGCAAAGAGTTGCGACTTTGTCGCTGATGAAGCTTTAAATAATACATTCGCTTAAAAAGAATCAATGAAATTGATTCCGGCTTTGCTCCCTTAAAATTTTACTATTCAAAAAGTGAAGCCTTTGCGTTTTAAATCTATTATAATAGTAATTTTCATTATTAATTATCCAAATGTAGTGTGTCACTATTGTGGTATTTATGAGGATAGTAAATTTTATTATAATTTAAATGCTTGCTTGTACGACTTGATGGGTGATTACAAACGTTATGAGTTTATGTAAAAAACAAAAGCCACCTCAGTTTCACGAGATGGCTTTATGTAATATATAGGATGCTTTTATTTAGAAGCTCCCACGGCTTTTTCAGTCTTTGCTGGTGTATAAGTAACTTTTGAAATATCAACCGTCATTTCCTTCAGACGTTTTGCCACATTTTCAGGCATTTCTTTCTGATATCTTCCTCCGATTACTTCAGCAAGGAATTTTTCGGTTTCAGCATACATCGCCATACTGTTCACTGGTTTACGGAATCCGTGCCCTTCATCATCGGCTAAGATATAATTTACTTTTTTCCCTTTATCACGAAGAGCAATAACAATCTGATCTGCTTCAGCCTGCTTTACTCTAGGATCATTAGCTCCCTGAACAATCAGTAATGGTTTATTGATTTTATCTACACTGAATAGTGGGCTTGCATCATGCATCCGCTTTTTTCCTTCCTCTGTTTTTGGATCACCTACCATCCCATAAAGGAATGCACGGGCAGATTCCCAGTAAGCAGGAACAGAATCCAGCAACGTAAATAAATTGCTAGGTCCTACGATATCTACTCCGGCAGCATATACATCAGGAGTGAAAGCTAAACCTGCGAGCGTTGCATAGCCACCGTAGCTTCCTCCCATGATGACCACTTTGTTTTTATCTGCAATTCCTTGATCGATCAGATATTTTACACCCCAGGTAATGTCATCCTGCATCAGTTTTCCCCACTGAAGATCTCCGCCATTCTGGAACTTTTTACCATATCCGCCACTTGCTCTGAAGTTAGGCTGAAGCACGGCATATCCTCTGTTAGCTAAAAATTGTACGGTTGAGTTATATCCCCAATAATCTCTTGGACCTTTCGGGCCTCCGTGTACTAAAACCACAACAGGAACATTCTTTCCAGAAGAACCTACAGGTAAAGTCAGGTAAGCCGGAATTTCAAGTCCGTCACTGCTTTTATAGCTGATAGGAGTCATGGCAGCCAGGTATTTTTCAACTTTTTTCAGTTCTGTTCTTGGCGTATACTGGAATATCAGCTGTTTTGTCTTGGCATCAAAGAAATAGGCTTCTGAAGCATATTTATCTCCTCCTACAGAAACCAGAAACTTAGAATAGTCATTGGTTGAGCTTGAAAAAGCCACCTCTCTTCCGGGAAATTTGCTTTGCAGAAATTTGTAGTTAGCTTCCCATGCTTTATCTTTCCAGTAATACTCCGTTTTATCTCCGGTGTACGAGGTGTTAATCATCTTTCTTGTATTTCTGTCCAGAAACAGCCCTCCAAAGTCTACTTTATCTTTAGGATCACTTTCCACTTTTGTGATCTGTTTTGTCTTAGGATCCATCAGGAATAGAGCAGATTTATCAAGATCTCCTTTATTGGTTACCAGATAAAACTTAGAATTGTCTTCGTTCCAGTTGGAGATATAAGCACTTTCCGTTACCAGTGTTTCGTAAATAGGAGTCAGTTTATCACCTTCTTTATAAAAAAACTGTGTCGTTCCTTTATCATCCGTTTTGGAAAGAACCCTTAATTTTTCATCCCAGTCAAATTCATAGCTGGTGATGCGGTCTTTATTTTCATAAATCTTTTTCAGTTCTCCTGTAGAAATTTTCACCGAATACAGATCATGCCATGCTTTATCGCGGTTATTCAATCCAATCATCAGCAAATCGGGATCTTTTCTGCTTGCCATGTAGATACTTGCAGTAACGTCTTTAAGCGGTGTAATATTCCTTGATTCCGGAACTCCTTTTGTTACTTTTGCCATAGGATCTACTGCAAAAATATTCATATTTTCATCCCCATTATTATCTTTTACATACAGAATATATTTTCCGTCTTCTGTCCAGAAATATCCATTCAACGGGCGTTTGCTGTTTGTTAAAGGACGTGCTTTTTCAAAAGGTTCATCAATTTTTTTTACCCAGATATTCATAATCCCTTCATATTCTTTTGTAAAGGAAATCCATTTCCCATCGGGGCTCAGTTGTCCTCCGGCAATCTCCGGGTTACCAAAGAATAAAGCTCTGTCCAGTACAGGGACTTCCTGAGCTTGTGCCGTATGAACTCCTATGAGCAGGAGCAATACATAAAAGATTTTTTTCATGTTTTTAAGTTTTAGTTGTTATTAATAAATTGTTTATGATTTAATTTGTATCTTTTCTTATCATAATAATCTACATTTCCAGTTCTATAATTCTTTTTGCCATTTTCTGATTGATGCTTTCCGGAATTAAACCCATCAGAAAATTCCGGAGTGAATTTCCTTTTTCCCATTGAGAAACCTTTCCGATGGTACGGCTTGTATTGACAATATAATCTACTTTTTTTCTTCTGATACTTTGAAACGCTTCAAAAACTGCATTGAAATTCTGATTTTTCTCCAGCAATTTTCCGATGATATAAGCATCTTCAATGGCCTGGCAGGCACCTTGTCCCATATTGGGAGTGGTAGCATGAGCCGCATCACCAACCAGACAGAGATTTTCAGAATACCACTGAGGAATAGGAGCGAGGTCAGAAATAATGTTGCAGATAATATTTTCATCGGCTGTAGCCTCAATAATTTTTAAAACCAAAGCATCAAAATCCTTAAAGATCTCTGCAATTTTCAAATCCTTTCCGAAGCTTTTCTCATTGATACAGGCATACCAGTAGACCTTTTTATCAGAAATTTTTACAAAACCGAAACGTTTTCCTTTGCCCCATATTTCAAAAGCTTCCTGATGATGTTTTTCAGGAAGATCAAAATCTACCAGGCCACGCCAGCATTTCTGCCCGGAATCCCTTATTATGCCGGTTTTCATGATCTGATTTCTGACAGACGACTTTATGCCATCAGCACCGAAAACAATCTGACTTTCAATCTCGGTTCCATTTTCAAAATCCAAAATATAGTTTTCTTCTTTCTTTATTTTTTGCAATGAATGATTAAGCTGTATAGAATCAGGGCTTAAATTTTCAGCAAGTATTTTCTGAAGCTCAGCCCGGTGAATCGCAACATTACAGGAATTGTACAGGGCTTCCAGTTTGTTAATCTCCGTTTTGGAAATAGTTTTTAAAGATTCATCAGTAATAATAATCCTGTGAATTTTATTACCTGCTTTTTCAATTTTTTCCTTTAAACCTAATTTATCGAATATCTGCATTGCATTGACGGCCATCATAATTCCTGCTCCTACAGGTTTTATTTCAGGCGCAGATTCATAGATCGCGAAATCATACTGATGTTGTTTCAGTACATTTCCGAGGGTAAGTCCTCCGATTCCGGCTCCGATAATTGAAATGATGTTCATAAGTTAGGACCTGGATTTTAATTTATAAACTTAAAATATAACTCTCCGACACTTTTTTGAAACCGTACTTACTGAAAAAGTTGTGAGCGCCATGGTTGTTGACTCCACTTTCTAATAAGATAAAACTGATATTCCAGCTTTTAGATTCTTGAATAGCTTTCTCCAGCAGTTTGCTTCCAAGGGATTGCCCTCTCACAGACTGATCCAGGAGCATATCCTCCAGAATGGCATATTTTTTAAAAGGACTGTTAATCACGTTAAAAACCATCATACCGACAATTTCTCCATTTTCATTTTCTGCAATCAGGATATTCAGTTTGGAACTGCCATCGGAATTAAAATCGGTGATCAGCTGTTCTGTCAGGATCAGTTCAAGATCAGGATTCCAGTGGTGAGAGTCTATGGCTCTGCCGGACATCATTTCGCCATGAGAAATATAAGCATCTGTTTTATGGGTAATAAAAAAGTCTACAAGTTCTTTCACGCGGCTTTTATCGGTAAGCCATTGGGTCGTATATTTCATGAGGTGTAATGGTTTTTATTTTAGATTTTTCAGTTCCTGCAGCAGTTTATTCTGCTTGTTGATAAATTGATTGAGACTATCTGTTTTCAGAGGATGAGCTTTTTGATATTTTTCAATTTCAGGAAGTGTTTTTCTGATTTTGAATACAAGGTATTGATCATGAAGTGTGGTCCTGTTTGCTTTTATTTTAGCGGTGAGGTCTCTGATCGTCTGTGTTTTTACATTATATTTTTCAGCGCTTGCTTTTATCTCTTTTTCAATTTGCTTCTTTGTAACAGAATCGGTTACCGAATTTGATAGTGCCGTTGCATCATTATAATATGTTTCCGATTTACCGATAATATCATCATATTCCGAAATGGAGGTTTCAGCTTCCTTTTGAATATTTTCTATTCTTAAGTCAAGATCCTGTAAAGTTTTATCATTTTTTATAAGCTCCTGATAGATTTCATGAACAAGATTTCCTTCACGTGAGGAGTACCTGGTATTTTTTTTAATAGCGCCTGAAACTGAAGATTCGGCATTGTCAACTGCGTTTTCTACCACAGGAGCCTGATGCGATTTGTTTTCACTGCAGGAAAGTAAAGAAAGAACCACAGCAGAAGCGAAAAGTATTTTTTTCATAGTATGTTTTGTTTTGGTTGAAAATCAGCATCATATCCAAAGCAATTAAAATTAATCATTTCAATGCTACCACAAGGGATTAAAGGATATGATTTTAATTAGTTGAGCAAACTTTGAAAAATGTTACATCCATAAAAAAACGGAGCCTGAAAACAGACTCCGCCTATAAAATTTTTACGCTAAAATTATTTACCCAGGTAAGATTTAAGGATCTTGCTTCTGGTATTGTGTTTTAGTCTCTTAATTGCTTTTTCTTTGATCTGACGAACTCTCTCTCTTGTAAGATCGAAAGTTTCACCAATTTCCTCTAAAGTCATTGGGTGTTTTCCGTTCAGTCCGAAGTACAATCTTACTAAATCAGCCTCTCTTGGCGTCAAAGTATTCAATGCTCTTTCAATCTCAATTTGCAGAGATTCCAGCATCAGATCTTTATCAGGACTTGGAGATTCTCCTGAACGTAATACATCATAAAGATTAGAATCTTCACCTTCTACCAAAGGCGCATCCATAGACAGGTGTCTTCCGGAGTTTTTCATAGATTCTTTGATATCTTCCTCGCTCATGTCAAGAACTTCAGCCAATTCTTCCGGAGAAGGTGGTCTTTCATTTTCCTGTTCAAGGTGAGCGTATGCTTTATTGATTTTGTTGATAGATCCAATCTTGTTCAATGGTAATCTTACAATTCTTGACTGCTCAGCCAATGCCTGTAAAATTGATTGACGGATCCACCATACTGCATAAGAGATAAATTTGAAACCTCTAGTTTCATCGTACCTTTTTGCCGCTTTCATTAATCCTAAGTTACCTTCATTGATCAAATCGGGTAAAGAAAGACCCTGATTTTGGTATTGCTTAGATACAGATACTACGAAACGAAGGTTGGCTTTGATTAATTTCTCAAGTGCGGCTCTGTCGCCTGCACGTATTCTTTGTGCCAATTCTACTTCCTCGTCCGCAGTGATCAGTTCCACTTTACCAATTTCCTGCAAATACTTGTCTAATGAAGCAGTTTCCCTGTTGGTAACCTGCTTAGTGATTTTTAATTGTCTCATTTATTTTTTCCTCAAAAAAGAGTTACTATAATATATACGTATGAAAAGGTAAAAAGGTTACACAGGATTCAATATTTTTTGCAAAGTATACTATAAAATGTATTAATGATTTTTTAATAATAGATTAAATAACTGATAACTAAATTGTTGTGTGTTTTGGTTTATCATTTAAAAAAATAAATATAAATTCTAAAAGAGGTAAGTTCATTTACAAACTCTATAATTTCCTTAAACCTTAAACCTTAAACAAAAAAAACGAAACCAAAGTCCCGTTTTATATCTAAGATTACTATTGCAGGCTATTATAGTTAATGAACCTGCAACTCGCAACTCGCAATCTACTTAGAAAAGCTCATTCAATACTTTTGCCAGTCTCAATCCACCGTATAGAAGCTGTCTTTCCATCGTTTCATTAAACTTGTACTGGTAATCGTAAGCTAATTTAGAATCATTTGGAGTCTGTGCATAGATCTTATTGGCGATTTTGTGAGAATCGTACAACCAGTCTTCCAGTGTTCCGGACTGAATCTGTGCTACTTCTTCTTTAGATTTGATATCTAAAAGCTTAGAATATTCGGTGTAGCTGTATTTTTGAGAATCTACCAATTTTCCATCCCAAACAGAGTGTAAATTTGTTTTTTCCCCGAAATAGGTAACATTGATTTTGTTTCCACCAAGGTCTTCAGCTCTTCCTACATGTAGTGGCTGTGCAAGGTCTCCCATAATGTGAATAAGGAAGATCAAAGCAATTTTTCTGTCTTTTTCAGAAGTGTTTTTATCTTTGATCTGGCTGGAAAGGGTATTTACCTGAGTATAAAGGCTTGGCCCTGCCTGTGCTTTTAAGTTTTGTTCAAAAGCTTTAAAATCAGTCATCGGATCAATGTTTACATAATGCCATGATGAAGCCTGCTTCCATGCGCCTGTTGTATCAGATTTGATAAAATCCGGCCAGTTTGCCCAATAAGCCAGACGCTCTTTCCCCATGATCTTTTTTATCTCTCTTCTTGCTTTGCGGGAAAGGTGGTTTTGTGCAATGTCTGCAATCACTCTGTGTCCCGTTAATCCCCACGCATAAGAATAAAGTGAAGAGGCCATGAATGCTAAAATCAGAATTTTAGAATAAATACTTTTCATTTTAAATAACAATTTTCAGTCTGCAAAGATACGGCCCGCTTTCGGAATGAGCATGCTTTATCCTGAATTTATTCCATATGATGATGTTAATAAAATTTAATTTAAATAAAAGAAGCAATTAAAGTAGGTTTGACGGCTTGAATTTTTCCGGTAATAAAGGTAACAGGAGAGAACAATACGGATTATAATGTAAAATCTGAATCACAACTTACACTTTAAATTTTAAACCTTGAACCTTGAACCTTGAACTATAAATGAAAACCCTTTAATCGATTGATTATGAACAGTTAATTTTAAATTTTAAAAAGCAAATAAATAGGTTGTTTACCGTATTTTCACGGAATTTGTAGAAAATTATTCCTATTAATGTCAATAAATTATTATTTTTAGGATAAAATTGTTGTAAAAATATTTTTTCAAACTTATGAGATATATTATCTTTACAAGTCATAATCAGAGGAAACACTATGTATGAGAATAATATTGTAGATATGCATTACAATAAGCTGCAGACAGACTTTAAGGCTGAAGCTGTGGCTGTAAACCTCTTGAAATACCATCGTGCGGTAAGTAATATATTCATTGAGCGTGTGGGCGTAAACGACCGTGCTTACCTGAAAGATATTAAAAGTATTTCAAGCAGTTATTTAGGATTTGATGAGGAAGTTTTTACTATAGAGACTTACAGGGAAGGTATTTATGACTATCTTCCGGAAGGTTTATTCCATCCGCCGTCTCTCGGGGCTTCCAGAAAGAATGTAGATACTGTGGTAAGAGAAATCCGGAAGCAGAAAAGGGTAGAAGATGATGCCCGTAAGTTTTTCCGGCCTTTTGAGCTGGAAGTATTTTTTACAGAAATAAGTGCTTTGCTTAAAGAATCAGAATTTGATATTACAAGCAATACAGATTCTTTGCTGGAAACAGTGAGTGAGCTTTGGCCTCTGATCAAAATGCTGGACAAGCAGAACGCTTATATTTTCATGCATATTTTACCGTTTTTCCATCAGATCAGAGGAGATAAAAGATGGTTTGAAAGATGTATGACTGCTTTTCTGCAGGTACCGGTAAAAGTAAGTTTTTCACCTAATATTATTGACGGAATCGAGAAAAACGATGATTCCATGTTACTGGGAAATTCAAGATTGGGCGTCACCTATATTCCAAGCGGACCTCATATGGACGGGCAGCGAAACTGGGTGGTAAACATTGGTCCTATTCCTTACGGGGATATGAAGAAATATATTCCGGGAAGTCCGTTCAGAAATGTGCTTCAGGCTCTGTATGATTATTTTCTTCCTGTAACAGTGGACGTAGAGGAGAATTTTGTTACCGAAAAGAAGGAATATTCATTCAGTCTTGAGGACGATGAAAGAAATGCCAGCCGCCTTGGATACTCTACATTCCTCTAAATTATTTTATTATATTTACAACTACCAACAAAGTATAAATTCGAAAAGAAACAAATGGAAATTTCTTCAGTAAAAGGTATTTTTCTAAGGTATATCTTAATGCCTTTAATCGCTATTATTATGATGGTTATACTGGGTGTAATCAGGAGAAATAAACCTGCGATAAAAATTAAAGTAATTATTATATACGTACTGCTCTGCAGCTTATGTCTGGCTATTCCGGGTGTTTTCGGGTTTGCGGGAAACCTTTTTAATCCGTACTGGTATCTTATTGCACAGGTGATCTATCTTATTTTTGGGATTATTCATGTGAATCTGCTGCATAAATATTTCAAAAAGCACATCGATTCTCTGGCAATGAGCATTCTGTTTGAATCTATCCTTTCTCTGACGTGTATCGCTTTGGGCGGATATCTTTTTACACTGCTCTTCAACCTGATGAGTAAAGGTACAGGATATGCTGTAATGGCAGCGACAAGTATGGTGATCTTTGTGGTTCCGATGGTTTTTTATTACTGCTATATTCAGTTTATCAGCATTCCTTTTGATATTTATAAAACGTGGAGATATTCTCCGGAGCAGAAACTGCCTGATTTTGAAGGTGCTGATTTTGACAGATTAATGGTCCTGAATGTTGAACTGAGCAAAAAATTAGAAGATACCAACCGCTTCAGAATTAAAGCCAAAACACTTCCTACCGGAGTTACTTTCGGAGACTGGTTCTACAGGGTAGTAGATGATTACAATCATAAAAATCCGGGTTCCATTATTCATCTTTCAGACGAGGGAAATGAGCCTTATTACTGGATCTTTTACACCAAAAAATCGTTTTTCAGTTTTAGAAAATATATAGATTTCGACCACGACATTACGACAAACAACATTTCTGAAAATGAAGTGGTGATTTGTAAGAGAGTTATTCAGCATGAAGAGGAGGGAGTCACAAGAAAATCATAACACAAAAAATTAAAAAGTATTAAACATGATACAGCCTATTAAACATTTTGCCATCAATTGGGTGGATGGGATGAAAGTTTCCCAGAGACACCTTAATGATCAGGATAATTTCTTAATTGATACCATCAGAGATTCCAATTCCCTTGGAATTACTACATATAACTACGGGCTTCTGCCTATTTCCAATGAATTTACAGACCGTACCATTTTTGATGTTCACAATACGGCAACCAATGACGTACAGCTGGTAATTAAGCGTTGCAGCGCTGTGACAATGGCAGGATACCGTATTGAACTGACAGACAGAAGAATCAGTGTGAAGTCTTTGGCGAAATCAATGAATGAAGAGCAGGCAGACGGGGAATATTATATTCTGATCTCTGTAAATCCTTTTGATAAAGTACCTTTCGGCGATATTGATCCTGAAGAAATTCCGCCACGCCACCCAAGTGCACAGCCGAATCATCATATTGAACTGCTTCCAGTAACATCCTTGAACAGCAGCTATTCAGGAGGAAATTATCTTATTATCGGTAAGGTAGATTTAAAAGGAAATATTGCCCAGGTTGATTCCAACTTTATTCCGCCTTGTACTTCTGTGCAGAGTCATCCGGCTTTGGTAGATTATTACAGCAGCTATGCAAAATCTATTGGAAACCTTCAGCAGTATGCTTTTAAAATTATCCAGAAAGCTTCTCACAAAAATCAGAATACAGCTTTAGCACAAAACGTTAAGTTTTTGTGTACTACCATGATCAATACTTTTGGTGATATGTATTTCCAGTTCAGAAATATAACACCATGGCAGCCACCTGTATTTTTAATTGAATCTTTTGCAAGACTGGCGCTTCATTTATACAATTCAACCCAGCTTCTTGTTCCGGCAGAACTGGAGGAAATGCTGAACTACAGCTTAGAGTGGAGTGAGATTGCTCCTCATACCTTATTAAATCAGCTTTCTATTGTAGCAGAAACGAATTATGACCACCATAATTGTGGTGAACCATTGCTTTATATTCAACAGATGTTGAGAAGCCTTGAAATTATTTTCTCTAAACTGAGCGAGCTTGATTATATTGGTCAGAGAAAAGAAAATATTATCGTTAATGAGCAGGAAGTATCCACGAACACGAATCCAAAAAGAGGTTGGAGTGTTTTAGATTAAAATCATTAATTAAAAATAGAGTCCCGGATGAAAATTCGGGATTTTTTATGGTCGTATTTAGGAAAAATTAAAAGTAAATTTGTTGTAAGGATTGATAAAAATGAATTTAGAGGTTATAAGACAGGAGACTCCGGGATGTTCGGATAAGATTTTTTTAAACAGTGCAGGCGCATCACTGATGCCAAAAACCGTTGTAGAGGCAACAATTAAGTTTTTATATGAAGAGCAGCAGCTTGGAGGCTATACAGCCGCAACTAAAAACACAGGTCTCATCAACCGGTTTTATGATGAAACCGCAAAACTGATTAATACAAAACCTTCCAATATAGCATTTGTAAGCAGTTCTACAGATGGCTATGCAAAAGCTTTATCCAGTATTGATTTTAAAGAAGGTGACTGTATCATTACCACCAATGATGATTATATATCCAATCAGATTGCTTTTATTTCTCTGCAGAAAAGATGTCATATTGAAATTGTAAGGGTTGCCAATCTTCCCGACCATGAATTGGATCTGGAAGACTTTGAAAGATTAATTAAAAAACATAATCCGAAATTAATTGCGGTTACTCATATTCCTACCAATTCCGGTTTAATTCAGAATGTGGAAGGAGTGGGGAAGTTGTGTAAACAGTATGATGTTTTGTATCTTGTAGATGCCTGTCAGTCTGTAGGACAGATTGTGGTGGATGTAGAAAAAATCCATTGTGATTTTCTGACGGCAACCGGAAGAAAGTTCATGCGGGGACCTAGAGGGACAGGATTTTTATACGTTTCAGATAAAGTATTAAACCAGAAGATGTATCCTCTGTTTTTAGATAGTTTTGGGGCTCAATGGACATTATTTGATGATTTTCAGCTCAATGACTCTGCTAAAAGATTTGAACTTTTTGAAAGACCTTATGCTGCTTTGGCTGGATTTGCAGAGGCTTTACGCTATGCCAATGCGATTGGAATGGATCAGATTGAAAGCTATAACCGCAAGTTGGCAGATACTTTAAGAATCAATCTGCAGAACTACGGTTTCAGAGTGTTGGATCAGGGAAACAGATTAAGCAGTATTGTTACTTTCTGCCAGGCAGATGGAAAGGTTGAAAAAATTCATAAGGCTTTGAGTGATCATAACGTGTTTTTTAAGGAAAACCGCAGACAGGATGCATTAATAGATTTTACCTCTAAAAATGTAGATCATGCGATCCGTTTATCACCTCATTACTTCAATACAATGGAAGAAATTGAAAGGGTTTCACAGCTTTTAAAAAACAGTAACCATTAACATGATGGTTTAAAAATCGAAGCGCCCTGGCATGCGCCAGGGCGCTTCTAATTTATTTTTTATTAAGAAGATCAAGTGTATGTTCTACGTGTCCGCCTCCTTTCCATTCATCGTGTCCGGGGATAATCAAAGTTGCCTGCGAATATTTGTTTTTAAGTTTTGTCATGGTTTTCGGCCATTCTGCAACATTGGCTTCTCCGGTGTAGCCAAGATCAGCTGCTGCTTTGCTTTTTACAAGACAACCTCCGTCCAGTATTTTATATTTCGGGAACCATACCACTACATTATCAGCAGTATGTCCTTCCCCAAGAAAATCTACTATAAACTCTTCTCCACCAATGCGGTAAGGTTTTCCTGTTTTAATCAGTTCAGTAGAAGTTGCTTTTCCATCTTTCTTCAAAAGCTCATTGGTTTTCGCTGTAGCGTAGGTTTTGATCCCTTTCTTATTATAAAAGCTTAAATCTCCGGCTCTGTCTTCATGCGAATGAGTGGCAAACACGGCAATCACAGGAAGGTTATGTCTTTTCTGAATGGTATCCATCAAACTTTGATATTGGGTTTTCTGCCATGGAACATCAAATAAAACAACTCCTTTTTTGGTCACCAGATAAACGGCATTGGTAGAATATTCTTTCCCTCCGAATACTCCGAAAGTTTTGTAAATATAAAAATTGGGCTGAATCTGAGGCTCAATGACAAAATCTCTTACCTGAGTATCCTGAGCATTTGCCAATGGGCTTAGCAACATCGAAATAATAAAAAACGGAATGCTTTTTTTCATAATTTTTTTTGAGTAATAATTAATGTTTGTATTTGTCAGAAATGACAAAGTCTGCAGATTGTTTTGCAAACCTAACTAAAAATAAACTTTCGGATATTCAGAGAAGGAGGGTTTAACCGTTTTTTAACAATTAGAGGCTAATCCTTTTTGAAGAGAAGATATTTTTATACAGCTGTAATTTCTATTCCTATAGTTTCAGGTAAAAGTTTAAAATTAAATAATGCAACATTGTTGCGTTATTGTTTTTTTATTATTTTTGGCTTTTGTTAATAATCATTCTTTTAAAAGTTTAACAGATACAATAAAAAACATTAATGTTATATGAAATTCAGATTGATGTGGTCAGCTTTTGCGATCTCTATTGCTTCGATAGTCAGTGCTCAGGAAGCAGAAGTGGTGGGGAAGGTACTTTTTGAAAATGGAGATAGTATACCTGCTGAGGTAATGCTGAAAGATACTCCGGGAAAAACGATGGTCAATAAAAACGGGGCTTATACAATCAAAAATCTGGCTTTAGGAAATTACAGACTTTTAGTAAAAGCCAAAGGATATGAGACGTATGAACAGGAAATCACTGTTGATAAAAAAATGACACTAATTCCGGATATCGTGCTCCGCAATGCTCATAGCATAGATGAAATAGCCATAACAGGAGTTTCAAGAGAAACTTTAATTAAAGAGACACCTGTTGCTATTCTTAGCATTTCTACCAAGCAAATAGAAAGAGCTGTGGCTACAAACATCATCAGTTCATTGGTGAAATCTGCTCCGGGTTTAAGTGTGGTAGAAACAGGGCCTAACATTTCAAAACCTTTTATCCGCGGGTTGGGTTATAACAGGGTACTGACTCTTTATGATGGTATACGTCAGGAAGGTCAGCAATGGGGAGATGAGCATGGTATAGAAGTCGCTCCATATATTGTAGAACGGGCAGAGGTGATCAAAGGGCCTGCCAGCCTGATGTTTGGTTCTGATGCTTTGGCAGGTGTAGTTAGCCTTTTTCCTTATATGCCTTCTCAGAATGATGGTATAGTGCACGGAAAGGTAACTAGTGAATATCAGGGAAATAACGATCTTATCGGTAACGGGATGCAGCTGGGTTATAAAAAGAATTCTTTCATAGCCTCTTTAAACGCTTCTTACAGGATGGCTAAAAACTATAGAAATGCTATAGATGGACGGGTATACAACACCAATTTTGAAGAAAAGAACTTTTCTTTCCTTTTGGGGCGCAAAACGTCAACCAGCTTTTCCAAAATCAATTTTACATTATATGATAATCTGCAGGGAATTCCTGATGGGAGCAGAGATCCAAAGACCGGAAAATTCACATACCAGATAGGTGAGGGAGATGATGATGATATAGAAAATAGACCTGCTGTTTCAGAAAAAGATCTTAATTCATACAGACTTTCCCCTTTGCATCAGAGAATTCAGCATTACAGACTATATGCTCAGCATAATCAGCAGATAGGGAATGGAGAACTGGATGTGCAGCTGGCTTTGCAACAGAATGTCCGCAGAGAATATAACCATCCTACAGCGCCTTCACAACCGGGAATGTATGTCCGTCTAAATACTTTAAACTATGGATTATGCTACAATTTTCCTAAATTTTCCGCTATCGAAATTTCTGCAGGGGTTAATGGAATGATGCAAAATAATAAGAATGAATCGGCGACAGATTTTCCTATTCCCGATTATAATCTGAATGAAGGAGGTGTATATACCTATATCAAATGGAAATACAAAAGACTGAACATCAGCGGAGGAATCCGTTATGATATCCGGAAAATCGGATGGAACGACTTCTATATACAAACCAATCCTGTAACACAATTTGAAGAACAGGCTGCTCAGCCATCACCGGATAACAGACTTGGCTTTGCTGCTTATCATAAAACATTCGGTGGTTTATCGGCCAGCATAGGATCTGCATTTCAATTGACGAAACATATCAGTCTTAAAGCTAATGTGGGAAGAAGCTACAGGGCCCCCAATATTACAGAAATTGGTTCGAACGGGCTGGATCCTGGAGCTCATATTATTTACAAAGGAAACAGAGATTTTGATCCCGAATTTTCATTACAGGAAGATCTTGGAATCAGTACCCGTTTCAAAGACTTTTCAGCGGAGGTAAGCTGGTTCAACAATAATATTCAGAATTATATTTATCTGTCATTACTTGTAGACTCACATGGAAGCCCCGTTGTAGATGCACAGGGAAATAAAACCTACCAATATCAGCAAGCTTCTGCACAGCTTTATGGCATGGAAGCGCGGCTCTCCTTACATCCTGAGAAATGGAAAGGGTGTAATTTTGAAACCAGTTTATCTGTTATTTATGGGTTCAATCGTGATCAAAGATTTAAAAATAAAGAAACTCAGGGAGAATACTTACCATTGATTTCTCCATTAAAATTATCTGGAAATCTGTCTCAGAAAATAGATGTAAGCTCAAAATTAATTTCATCAGTGACTCCCATCGCAGAAATGGAATTTTCAGCAGCTCAAAACAGGTATTTGGGATTGGATAATACAGAAACTGCTACACGGGACTATACATTGTTCAATATCGGGACATCCGTAGAGCTTCATTATTCTGAAAGCCATTCTGCCGTATTGCAGTTTCAGGTCAATAATGTATTTGACCGCGCTTATCAGTCTCATCTCGGCCGGTTAAAATATTTGGGAAGTATCTATAATATGGGAAGAAATGTCTCTTTAAAGCTGATAATTCCTTTTTAATATTGAAGGTATATAAATATAGCAAAGGTGGTTGCGTTTCCTGTAGCCGTCTTTGCTATATTTTTTGATATTAAAACAACATATTAACAGGGATTTTAAGTTCTTCCGTCACGTAGTAGTAGCATTACTGAACTATTTCTTTACGAGTATTTTCTCAGCAGCTTTTTTGCTTAAAATTTCTGTCTTTCCCTCAATTTCTATCGTCATTGATTTATCAAAACTTTCTATTTTTACAATTTTCACTTTGGTATTGAGCAGCAATTTCCTGTCATTCAGATAGGTAAGGAAAGCATCGTCGGAAAGGGTAACAGAGGCAAAGGTGACGGTCTCTCCCGGTTCACAACTGCTTAATTTTTGCAGATCCTGGGCAATGATATTCCCATCTTTATCAGGAATAGGTTCTCCATGAGGATCGAATTTAGGATGATCCAGAATTTCATCCATTTTATCAAAAAAGATTTGAGAATGTACATGCTCAAGCTGTTCTGCAATCTCATGAACGTTTTCCCATCCGAAATTCATCTTTTTAACCAGAAACATTTCGGTAAGCCTGTGTTTACGAACTACCAGTGCAGCTTCACGTCTTCCGCTTTCTGTAACGATTAAGGGTTTATAGGTCTCATAGACCACCCATTTTTTCTCGGCAAATTTCTTCATCATGTTATTGACGCTCGGCATTTTTACATTCAAAAATTTGCTGAGTTCATTAATCGTAACCTTTCCTTCATTGTCAACTAAATGAAACAAAGCTTTCAGGTAATTCTCTTCTGTTAGGGTTGTTCTCAAAATGTTAGATGATTTTCACTACAAATCTAACAAAATAAAATGAAAAGTTCGCTCTTGTTATTTTAACTTTTTTTACTTTTACTCTATGAAATTTTCATTCAAAAACGACTATTCTGAGGGTTGTCACCCTAATATCTTACAGGCACTTTTACAGCATAAACTTGTTCAGCAGGCCGGCTATGGCGAAGATGAATTTTCACTGAAGGCCAAGGCTTTGATTAAGGAGAAAATCAATAATCAGCATTCGGATATTTATTTTGTTTCCGGAGGAACACAGGCTAACTTAATTGTTATTTCTGCAATTCTAAAACCTTATCAGTGTGTCATATCTGCTGCTCCGGGGCATATCCTGAATAATGAAACGGGAGCCATTGAAGCTACAGGTCATAAAGTACTGAGCATCGAAACGGCAGACGGAAAAATAAAACCATCAGATATTGTTCCAATTTTAGAGGGACACAGTAATGTACCGCATCAGGTGATGCCTAAACTGGTTTATATTTCCAATTCTACAGAGCTGGGAACAATCTATCAGGCAAAAGAGCTGGAAGAACTTTCTGCATTTTGTAAGGAAAATAAATTATACCTGTTTATGGATGGGGCAAGGCTTGGTCATGGACTGACTGCAGAAATCAGTGATCTTACCCTGGAGAAAGTAGCCGCTCTTACCGATGTTTTTTATCTTGGAGGAACGAAAAACGGAGCATTAATAGGAGAGGCAATTGTAATCAATAATCCTTTGCTGCAGGAAGATTTTGCTTTTAATATCAAACAGAAAGGAGCATTACTGGCGAAAGGAAGATTGTTGGGTATTCAGTTTTCAGAGCTGATGAAAGATAACCTGTATTTTGAGCTGGCACAACATGCCAATCAGCAGGCCATGAAGATTAAGAAAGCTCTGCAAAAAAAAGGAACTGCATTTCTTTCAGACACTTATACCAACCAGATTTTTCCTATTCTCAGTAACCAGCTTATAGAGGTATTATCTGAAAAATTTGAATTCTATGTCTGGAAAAAAGTAGATGAAAATTTTTCAGCCATTCGTCTTATTACTTCGTGGAGTACAGGGGATGAAGCTGTGAACCGTTTTATTGAAATGATTGAACAGAATTAAGATAGAATGAAAAGACTGTCTCAAAAGTCCACTAGTGGATTTTTGTCATTCTGACGAAGGAAGAATCTCTATGACAAACAACTACATGAGATCCTTCACTAATTTATGAACTTCGTTCGCAGACTTTTAGTCTGTGTTCAGAATGACACTTTTGAGACAGCCTTTTTTTATTTTATAATGATTATTTTTTCAAAGCTTCATTGACTACTTTACAGTCTGCAGGCGTTAGCTTCTGTCCGTCTTTATAACTGATTTTTTTCTCGTCAGCATATTTGGTTTGTCCGTCCTCTTCCTTATGATCACCAATACCTTCCGTTAAAACATTATCTTTCTGCAGGAAATAAATATCTCTTTTGCTCTTTTTCCCTTCAGAGCTGAATTCATAAGTTAGTTTCAGGGTATCTCCGGATTTGAAACCCGTTACATCTCCCTTTGAACTGTCTTTTTCGCTGTTTTTATAGGATAATTTTCCGGTGATTGTTCCTAAATTGTCATCAATAGAAGCAAAAACACTGTCTTTTCCTGTAACCCCGATATAACAGAACGATTTTGGCCCAAGGGTATCAATTACCGCTTCTTCCACAGCAATGGTGTCTGCTTCCACTTTGGGAGCCGGAGCTTCAGTTTTCTTATTACAGTTGATTAAAAAAGCTGATACAGCGCCCAATAAGATTAATTTTTTCATATCCTTCATTGTTAAAAATCAAATTTCTATTCTGCTAAAATAATAATAGTATTTATATATTAAAAATAGGATATGAAGAGATAATGATTTTTTGGTGAAAATTAATATTTCATAAAATGGATTTTAAGGAAAAATATTAATTAAAAAATACATTGAAATTACCAATACTTACAGCATGTATTAACAGGTCGCTCCTCTGGAGCTATAATTTTAAAACAAATACGTCCTATTAACAGTTAGCTCCTATTGGAGCTGAATTTGATCCCATTGGGATCTACTGTTAATAGAAAAAATGAAGTCTTCGTAATAATAAAGCTCCAGAGGAGCGATCTGTTAATTATATTTTAATCTAATTGGACAACAATGTTTAAAAATATAGTCCATAATGAAATACTATTTTAATGCTCTTAAAAATGTCTGATGTTTTTAGGCACGGAAAATGATTTACTCTTTAAAATTGATTGTAATGAAAAAGATTACTAAAGTGCTGAGCTTAGGATTATTTATTGTAGGTGTATGTTTTGTCGAAGGACAGGCTCCTCAGAATTATATTTACACTTCGTCGGGAGATCTGCATGGAATTGAAAAACTGATTACCCGTAAAGATATCGGCGGTGTACAGATTGTCTACAACTGGAAGGCTTTAGAAAAATCAGAAGATGTCTATGATTTTTCTGCTATTGAGAAAGATCTCAATTATCTGACGAGCCTTAACAAAAAACTATTTATCCAGCTTCAGGACAGATTTTTTGAGCCGCAGGCACGATATGTTCCTGATTATATATTGAAAGATAAAGAATATAACGGGGGATTGGTGCCTCAATATGATAATCCGGGAGAGAATAAACCTGTTGGAAACGGCTGGGTTGCCCAGCAATGGAATCCGGCTGTCCGGATGAGATTTCAGAAGCTGATAGGAGAACTCGCAAAGAAATTTGACAGAAAGATTCAGGGGATTAATCTTCCGGAAACATCGATCGATATTGATATGAAGAAAGATAAAACAGGCTTCAGCTGCGACCGTTATTTTCAGGCCGAATTGGAAAATCTAAAGTTTGCAAGAAATGCTTTCCATTATTCTTACGTTCTGCAATATGTCAATTTCTTTCCGTGCGAATGGGAAAATGATCACCAGTATATGTCAAGACTTTTCGATTTTGCTTACCAAAATAATATAGGACTGGGCGGACCGGATATTGTTCCGGATAAGAAAGCCCAAATGAAAAATTCTTATCCTTTTTTTAATCAGTACAAAGGAAAACTTTCTCTGGTAGCGATGGCTGTTCAGGAGCCGACTTTGACGTATACAAATCCCAAAACTAAAAAGCCTTTCACCAAAGAAGAATTTACAGAATATGCTGAAAACTATCTTGGCGTAAAAATTATATTCTGGAGTGTGGAATCTCCCTGGCTGAGAGATCCCAGTTGATTATTCTCCTTATACTTTTAATATTCCTCTGAAACCTCTTGCGGCATAATAAGAATCTGCACCGTTGTGATACGTAAATACGGTATTGTATCGTCTGTCGCAGAAAACAGCACCTCCAAGTTCACGGATCTGCGGTGGTGTTTTGATCCAGCTTGAAGTCTTTTGGTCAAATTTTCCCAATTCCTGAAGATGACGGTATTGTTCTTCTGTCAAAAGTTCAATACCTATTTCTTTAGCGGTGTCGATGACGTTACTTTCCGGTTTGTTGGCTTTTCTGGCATCCCAGGCTTGATAATCATAACATAAGCTTCGGCGTTTGGGGCTTTCGGGAGAGCAGTCAACGAAAGAGTATTCATCTGTTTTTTTATTATAATCTACCACGTCGGGTTCGCCTTCTGTGGCTTCCATTTCATATAAAGAGCGGATTTTTTCGGGATGGGCTTCCAGTTTTTGCTGGATTTTTTCCCATTTCAGATCTTTATGACGGTTCATATTCTTTTCGAAACGGGTTTTTAATGTTTTTAAAAGCTCGTTGGTCTGTTCCGGGGTTAGTTTATTTTTCATGTCAAATTTTGTTTTATTGTGTTGTATTGTTGGAAATCGCAAAGGCGCAAGTTTTGTTATTGAGGAGTGTTTAAGGCGCAAGGATTTTATCTTCAATAAAATTTCTCACTCTTTATCTTTAAAAATGATTTTATAAAAAATTGTTTAAACTTATCAAAAAATACTTAGTACATATTGAATCATTAAGAAGGATTTAATTGATAAATATTAAGATGAATTATTCTGACTTTAAGCTTAAAGCGAAGCTCATCTTAATATTCTAAATAGCTTAATACAATCTTAATGTTTCAAAAATAAAAGTTTAAACAATTTTAATATCAAAATGATTAATCAATGATAGTAATTTTTCTTTCTGCAGGTCTGAAATACCAGGAAATAAGTACTAATACCAATAGTAATACTGCCGGAAAAGTTCTGCCGGCTGTATCGCCAACGATAAGGTGGGAAATGACGGCGCCTGACATTACAAAGAAAAATCCTGCGTAAGCCCATTCTTTCAGTATTAGTCGTTTAGGGATTAATATGGCAATAACGCCAAGAATTTTCCATACTCCGATGATGGTCATCAGATAAGAAGGATAGCCGAGATGGGTAAAATTGGCCAGTTCATCTTTGTTTTTCATCAGTTGGACAATAGCTGTTGAAACCATGCCCAGAGCCATCCATAGGGTAAATATCCAATAGATGATTTTTGTTCTTTTTTGTGAGGGTTGTGGTGTGTTCATGATTGTTTTTTTATATAATTAGTCGTTTAATCCTATTCCGTCCATGATTTGTGGGATGCATTTTTCAATGCGGGCTTCACGGGTTTTAGATTGTTTGGCAGAAGAAAAGTGGAGCAGATAAGCTCTTTGTCTTCCGGGAGTTAATGCTTTGAAAGCTTCCTGTAAAGCAGGATTTTGATCCAGCTTCTCCTGAAACTCTTCAGCCATTTCAAACTCTTTTGTTTTCTTCATTTCCACTTTTGCGCCCGATTCTTCAATTTCAACGGCTTCAAACATATAAGCACGAAGAACATCTTCAAGATCATTGATTTGCCCTACTTCTGTAAAGCGGATCTGTCTGGCCGCCTGTACATTTTTAGACTGCTGAATCAGGATATGGTCCGGGTCTTTCATTAAAGCTCCTTTAAAAAAGAGAAGCGCACAATATTCCTTAAAACCGTGGATCAGGAAAATATTTTTCCCTTCATAAGTATAACAGGGACAACCCCATTTTAAATCTTCTGTAAGTTCTGTACTAAGAGCAATCGTTCTTAATTTCTCAAATTCTTCCTGCCATTGTCCGGCATTTTCGAAGAAAAAATTAACTTTTGGATTCATAGTTCTGGGTTTTTGGGTTAGAGGGTTTGAGAGTGGGAGAGTTTTGGGTTTCGGGATTATTTATGTCGGAGGGTTTGAGAGTATTAGAGTGGGAGAGTATAAGGGTTCAAGGTTTAATGTTTAAAGTTTGATGTTTAAAGTTGTTATCCTTCACTGATCATTGACGATTCACTTGCAAAGCAAAATTCACTATTGACATTGATGTTCACAATTTGAGCCCTGTTGCCCATTGTCTATTATCTCTTCGTCTATTATCTTTTATCTATAATCTGCTACCTGCTACCTTCCACCCAACAATTCCTGCAAACGGTTATGCGCCATATTAATGCCCTGTGCAAATGGCATTTTCAGGTGCTGGTCTCTGAAGTCTACAGATTTATAAATGGTTTGGATGGTAATTTTACTGGTGGTATCCGTTAATTTTTCAAATTCTAGAAACTCCATCTGAACGGGAAAAGGCGTGTTTTCCATCTGGAAAGTTCTTATAATCTTCTCGTTCTGAACAATGTCATGAATGGTTCCGTTGGCACTGAAGACCACATCACCCTGAGGATTTAAGGTTTCAAAACGGTAGCTTCCGTGCGGTTTGTTTTCGAATTTGGTTACTTTGGTTCCCATCCATTGGCCGAAAAGTTCAGCTTCTGTATATGCCTTGAAAAGCAGTTCTACAGGAAGGTCAAATTCTCTGATGATGAAGATTTCCTGTTTGCCGTCTTCTGCGTGGATTTTTGTTTTAAGTTCCATATTTTGAGTTGGGTGTTTAAGTTTGAGGGTTTGAGAGTGTTAGAGTGGGAGAGTTTGATGCGGGTTTCGGGGTTCGGGGTTCGGGGTTTGTTTTTTGCGGATCCGGGGTTTTGTGTTTGCGAGGTTCGAGGTAAGAAATTCGAGGTATTTTAGATTTTAAATTGCCATTCATTTATCCAATCTATCTCGGAACTTTGCACCCCGAAACACGTATCTCGCACCTCGCATCACGCTTCTCTGTTCTGATACGCTTTCATCACACTTTCCAGCTTGTTGAACTTTTCGTCCCACATTTTGCGGAAAGGTTCTATAAAATCGGCTATTTCTTTCATTTTATTGGGATTTAGGTGATAGATAATTTCTCTGCCGTTTTGTTCAGATCTCAGCAGTTCGCATTCTGTAAGGATCTGGAGATGCTTTGAAACGGTAGGTCTCGCCGTATCAAAATTGGAAGCAATGGCTCCCGCCGTCATCGACTGTGCCGCCACCAACATCAATATAGACCGTCTCGTAGGATCTGCTATTGCCTGAAATACATCTCTTCTTAAATTCATCGTGTAGTTATTTGACTACAAATATATGTGTAGTTATTTAGCTACGCAAGTTTTTTTGGAAAAAAATGATTAAATAATTAAAAACCTTATTATTAAAAGAAAAATGGAGAATACTAGTTTCTCCACTTTAAATAACATTACATATTATTATCAATATACTAAGTCTTCTTTGAGCCTAACATTATAATAATCCTCCAAAAAATTATCAATGACATCCTTATTAGTTTCATTAATTAGAAAATCAATATCGGTACTATTAAAATCAGGAATACCAAAATTTTTGATATAGGTACCATTTAATGAATAATATGCCGAAGAATATGGTTTACTTGTAGTTTTTATATAATACCAAAACAAACGAGATTCTAAAATCTTCTTAATCAGTAGCATTTCTTCTTCCGAGTGTCCAATGATTGCCTGACCATTATAAAACAATAAATCAACATCATCACTAATTAAATAGTTTGGCGTTCTATCTGAAAATTTAGGGAAAAACAATTTATTAGTAACCTTTTCCAAAGATTGTGTCCTTCCAAAAGCAAACCATTTTTCATATTCTCCATTTCCTTTATCCCTTCCAGCTAAAATATTTTTTTTTATTTGCAAATATTCATAAGCATTTGGAAATTGCTCTCTCAATAATTCTTCTTCAATTGCTTTAGGTTTTACTTCGTTATCATATGGAAATAGAACCTTTTCTTTTACTGAATCAAAATCAATATCTCTACTTAATTTGTTTGAGTTTAGAATATCTTTACATATGCCTTTCTCTATGGGGTATAAGTTGCCGTTCTGTAGATAGAAAAAATCATCGTCTTCTGCTACAGGCTTGAAAATATAAATATCATTCTTCAAAGTAGCAATACCGTGTCTAGTTTTATATTTTTCTCCAAATGGCTTTCCAATAGCTTCAAGTCGAGATATAGTTTCATGGTTGTTTAAATTCCAGCCATTCTTTGCATTAAGATTCTGATAATTGATCCTGCTGTATTGATTCTCATTTGTAGGCAATTCTTTTTCAATCGACTTGTAATATTCAACATAGTTTTGTTCTACATTCTCTAAAAAGCAAATACAAGTATAAGTGCTTTTAGATTTAAAAACCTGAAGTGTACCAAAGTCAATAATTCTTACTGTAGCCCTATTTTTTTCAAAATAATTTCTTAAAGCCCTGCCATTTAAACTTTTGAAAAAGCTATTCATTGTTATAAAGCCAAGAATACCATTTGGAGCAAGGCTCTCATAACCAATTTGGAAGAAAGGAATATAAAGGTCAGGATTTCCAGTTCGGCATACAACCCAATTTTGCAGGTTTTCTTTTACCACATCTTCTAGATTTCTAGCACGTACGTAAGGTGGGTTTCCAATAATAATTTGGAAGCCTTCAAAGTTTTCATAATGCTCTTCCCACTTAAAAATTAAGGTGTCACCTTGATGAATATTAAAATCGAATTCTCTAATATCTTCACCTTCGGACAATGCTAATAAGCTTAGTAACAATGTACTACGAGTAACAGAATACTCTTGTATATCCAAGCCAAAAATCTGATTCTGGAAAATATATTGATAAGTATTTCCTGTTCTTCTTCTTAATTCTTGAGCAGCAGTATATAAAAATCCTGCACAACCACATGCAATATCCGCTATTTTAGCATTTTGAAGTTCATTGCCTGCTCTGTCGAATGTTTGATTTACAATATATTCCCTTATTTCTGCAGGAGTATATATTGCTCCATTTATGATTCTGTCGGATGGTGATATAACAAATTCAAATAATTCAATAAGTTTCTCGATATCAAAATCAGCTATTTCATTATTGATGATTTCAATAAATTGGGTTAAGCTATTCCATTCTTGAGTTTGATTTCTTTGGATTGAATACTCTAACAAAAAACGGTTTTCAATTATTGTTAACCGATTAATTTCTAAAAAAGCAGACACGATAAGCCTATCAACATCTAATGGTTGAGTTGAATAAGTTTTTAAGTATCTGAATATGTTTGTCATATAAATATTGGGCAAATATCATTAATTGGATTCCATACTATATTTGTCTCTTGAAATGGTTTCCATTTATTGGCTATAGTATGAAAATATGGTTTCCAAATTGCGTCTTGATAATTCTCTTGTAATTTTACAAATTCTCTTTCATCTTTTAAACTTTCAAATGCTATAGGATAAAAGTTAGATGTAAGAAAACTAATTCCTAATATAAAATCAATAGGTTTGTGCATAATTCTTGGTGTATCAATATAGAATAAATTACCTAGATTAGGACTGTTTGATTTTGTCGGATTTAAATTGTATTGTAAGTGATAAATAGGATGTGGTTCTTTAGTTTGAGTGTTTGCAATATGTTTATCAATGTGGAATCCCAAATGATAAGTTCTATTGCCAACACCTTTAATCATAACGTTATATGCCAATTCTATGAAAGGATCATGATATGTATTCCAATGTTCTATTTTGGCACGTAATTTCATATTCAATATAATTTCCCCTTTTGTAATATCTTGTGGTTTTACATGACTTAAAGTATCTAAGGGCATTTTAAAGTCTTCAATATCATATCCCCAAACATTCTCATCTGTTGACCCATCTTTTAATGTTGGTATGAAATCTTTATTTTGAAGTTGAGAAATTACAGATTCCAATACATAAGTATTTACATCTCCACCAACAACTCTTGATAATAATTGGCTTAATTGTCTTAAGTCTTTGGCTCTTTCATTTCTGAAACTCATATTTTTAGTACTTACTGCCATATCTTATAAGTTTCTTTTACATTCTTCAATCCGTTCAATTTCTGTATAATTAGGCTCTATCCCTTTATCTATGCCTATTCTTTCTAGTATCGCATACAATGACATATATTTGGGTTCCTGCCATGCTTTTAACTCATGAGATAATCTTACTTTAAATCCTTCTAAAGGGTCTAATGGACATTTAGTAGCTTCACAAATTGTCCAAAATTCACTACTGTTATTATGTGATAAAGGTTCTGCAGCTATAATACCATCAACTTTATAAGTTTCTTTTAAAATGGCAACTCTTTCTTCGGCTTTTAAGAACGAAAAATTCTTTCCGGAAATTCCTTTTAATTTTATATTTAGTAGATCAGCCCACCATCTATCCCAACCATTTGAAAATAGGCCATAAAATTTGCAATCTTCAAATTTTGATAGCAACTCTATCCAATGTTTCCCACTTTTATTAATACTTACACCTAGTCTAGCAGCTAAAATAGTTTCCTTTATTAGTGGATTAGTTGCATGGAAAAGTGTTTTTACAGTAAAATGAGCAAAATCATATGGTACTATTATATCTTGATTGTAAAAGCGTTCAAATATTCTTTGGTCTAGGTTATTTAAATCTTTTCTTTGAAATATTTTATCTAATGTGTCTATATCATTGGGTAATCCTTTATATCCTTCAGCTAACGCTTTTAACTTTCGTGAAAATCTTTCATAATCTGGATTTTCTGATTTTCTAAAAGTATAATCAAATAAATCATGACTCGTTTTATCAGATTTATATGTTTCTTTCATTTTATCTAAAGTTGAACATAATACAATTGGAAAAGATGGTATTTCTTTCCTTGCACAAACGGCTCTTAATTCAGAACTTATTGAAATAGCACTATACCGTAATTGATTGGGTCCTTCTCCGTCTAATCTTAAATCAATTAATAGCCCGTCGTATTTTTCATCTACTATTTTGCTTTTTATTAAATTCTCTAATTCAGAAAAATCCATTCCTTTAGTTATAGTGAGCTGATTTACTTCAATCAATTTGGTATCGTTAAAACCATTTATTAACGATTCAATTGAAGTATCATTTTCATCATCAACATATATATATTTGGGTATTGACATAGCTTTAGTTATTTAAATTTTTGGTATTTCTATTCTAATAGTCGTATTATAGCCATCTAATGGAGTTGAAACATAAATTTCACCATTATAAAACTCGATTATATCTTTTACTATTTTTAATCCTAATCCAGTTCCTGTAAGGGCTGTAGCATCATCTACAGTGTGATTAGCAACTGTAGAGGTAGTATAAAATGCATTGAAAATGTTTTCTTCATTTTCTTTACTTATCCCATCTCCGTTATCTGAAAACTCTAAGAAAACAATATTTTCATCCTTGCCACATCTAATGAAAATTTTGCCATTTGAATTAGCCCTTTTAATAGCTTTTTTCGAATTTGTATATAAATTAAATAATATTGAAGCCCATTCTGAAGGATGCATCGGAATAGTAAATAAGTCGTAACCTTCAAATTTTGTTGGAATCATTTCGATTGATGCTCTTTTCAAATCATTCAAAATAACTATTTCAAAATCTCTTACTACATCTCTTAATTCTATTGATTCTAATTCACGGTGCACGTTTCTAGAGATAGTTTTATCAAAGTAAGAAGTATATGCACTAAAGGACTTTACGTTTGTTTCTAATAATTCGGTTCTTTCATATATTTCTTTATAATCTTTAACCGCATCTTTCAAAAAACTAATATCAGCGTCAAAACCAGGTAAAAAGCGTTTAACTTCATGTACAAATTCACCAATTACTAAACCTAATCCTGCCAGAATACGAAGCATATTATTTTCATCTATCAATTCCTGATTTTTTACTTTTTCTTCTTCTCTAGCTTTTTTTAGTTCAACAATTAATTCGTTAGCTCTTTCGTTTGTAACCTCAGGTTTTGAAGACTCTGGGCTATTCTCATTGTTTATTTCTGGTTTTTTGAATAATTCTTCTATTTGTTCTATAGTATCATCGACCCTTTCAGATGGATTTTCTTTTTCTTTTTTATATCCTTTTTGAGAAGCTGTAACCTTTCTACCTCTCAATTCTTGAACTTTCATTACTGCGCTTATTAAAGAACGATAAATAAAACTTGTAAGTTCATTAAGACGATCATTTTCGATTAATCCTTCTCTACTAGAAGTTTCTTCAAAATCATTATTTAAATCTTCTAGTTCAACAAAACCGAAAAAATTTCGATTAGGATGTTGAGCTAATATAATATTTCTATTATTAGATTTATCTAATCCTAACCAATCATCACCTTGCTCTCCATAAGGTAAAACGCGAAATCCATTTCGATATAATTTTATGCCACCTTTCTCATATCCTAATTCTCTAATAAAAGTTATAGTGCCGGGTGAAAAGAGTTTGGGGTCATAAATAAAATAATAGGCCTTAAAATGAACTCCTTTTATTAAATTAAATGGAGTAGTAGTATCATCTTTATCTTTTTCATTGTTACCAATGGCAAATACTTCTTGAGGAAAATTTAATTTATCACTTTTCAATGCCCAACAGCCTTGACCATCATCCAAAACATATCCTTCAATTTCTGCTAAAGCATGTTGAAAAATAGCCTTTTCTTCATCTACAATAGCTACTAAATTACCATTGTCATTTCTATAATAATGGCTTTTAAAACCCTCATCAATAGAGCTTTCTTTCTCTTTTTCTTTCTTTTTTGATAGGGGAAAGGGTTGTAGTAATTCAGAGGTATAGCGGTAAACTCTTTTAATCATAACATCAGACCAACCTTCTCTGAGACCTTCTATTGTTAGAGTTGTACCATTCTCTTTAGTCTTAGGAATAAATTCTATTTTATTTGAAACAGTTAATAAATCTTTATCCGTTGCGAAGTCATCCCAATTGACAACTACTTTTAAAGCATCAGGAGATTGTTCAGTTTGAGTAATAATTATAAGCCTCTCACCTAAACGTTGCGTTGCAAAACGCCCGATACCTTTTTTGCCAGCTTTTTGACGTTTATATTTTGTAGATACCGGATTGTGAATTTTATCTGATGAAGACAATCTCATGAAGCCATTGACCAATTGTTCTCGGTTCATCCCATGTCCGTTATCTTCAATAGTTAAAATGCCACCCTTATTCCAAGCATTTTCAAAAATCAAATTTACTTCTGTAGCATCTGCATCATATGCATTTTTTATAAGTTCAGAAACTGCTGTTTCTTGTTTTCCAACCAATTCTTTACCAAGCCTATTTATAATACCGGCATCTACGGAAAATCTTACAGCAGATTCGTCTAGGCTTGCTATTTCATTCGATAGAGAGATAATAATATTATTGTCAGATTCTTTTTTTAAGATTTCTTCGGACAACCTTTGTTTTAACTCTAATAATTTATTTTGATTATCCATACTTATTGCTCAATATTGTTGATTAAATCCGCAGGCTTTATTTTTAAAATACTTGCTATCTCCATCAATGTTTTTAAACTGGGCTGTACATCATTCGTACACCATCTTGAGATGGTAGCTTCATTTTTGCCTAATTGTTCTGCAAGCCACTTGCTACTAAGATTTTTCTCTACAAGTACTACTTTCAATCTATTAATTGCCTTTTTACTCATAAAAATTGCATATTGTGCAAATATATTGATTTTTTATGTATTGAATATCTTGCTTAGAAAATAAAATTGATTCTCTTTAAGTATCATCCAAATCATGATCATTCCTTTGTACACTTATGAAAGGAATAAAAAGAAGTTTATTAATGATCGTTTATAAACAAATTTGTAAGTTATAATTATTAACGGATTACTTTCTTTTAATCACTTATTATAATCTTAGTATACATCATAATGTTATACCTAATCTTGTAGCTGAAGCATGTAGTGCAGCTTGTATTTTGTACATATTGTGAGGGGGAACTTTATCGAAATCTAAACAAGTATTAACTAAATCGGCTATATCAATAAATCCGCCATTAATAGGTATTGTACTTCTACTGCGAGGGTCATATCCCCCAGACGAATTATCTTTTCTTCTTCGTATTACTTCTACACTAGAATCCCATGGTGCTTTACCAAATTCAATTGAATGCTCAGAATCTATAGTTATTTTTGATTCTGTTAGTTTCATTTTTTAATATTTTATAATAAATTTTATGTTTTCTCAATCAACCTCTCCAACTTCTCAATCATTTCTTTCTGCTGCTGAAGCATACGCTCATAAAGCTCTACCATTTTATCAAGAGGATTAAAAGTAAAATTAGGATAATAGTTATAACCATTTGATTGGTCATTGAAAGTATTAGAAATAATATTCACTGCCTGTTCCTCATCAAAATTCTCAATCGCTTCCGCGGGAACTTTCAAAATCCGGGCTACCTGCGCCAGAATATCAGATTCTACGGTTTCTTTTTGTTCCAGAAGGGAAATTTTCTTTTGGTTCCAGTCGTCGCCCAGCTCAAAAGCCAGAGCTTCCTGTTTGATGCCCAGCATTTCGCGGAAACGCTTTATATTTCTACCCTGATGTATTTTTTTATTTTGCATATCTGTGTAAGTCATAATAACAAATATAAAGCTTTAGAACAAAAAAATAATGCTCTGTTTTAAAATAAATACTATTCTAAAATATCCGTCTTTCTGAATAAAATATCCTTTATACGGGTGGTTTATCCTTCTTATTATCCTTTCATTTGTTGAAAAATAACAAAGATGAAAAGAAAAAGAAGAATGAACAGCAGCAAATATAATGAACTGCATAATCGTAACCTTACGGTTTTCCTCAAATCGTTTTCAAGAGCGTATGGCAAAATTGTATATTTTCCTGAAATAAGAATTACAGGAAAGTGGGTACAGCAATGTGGCTTTCAGGCAGGAGATAAGATATTGGTTACCGTAAGCAGGAACCAGATTATTTTAGAAAGGGAAGTGAGCTATGAGTGAAAGTATTGGTTTTAAACCATCAGGAGGCTTAAATTTTTAAAATTAAAGTTTTTTTATTTTGAACCATTAAGATTGTAGGAAGACGTTAAGAGGATTAAGATTCGTTTCGGCCCCTAATGAGAGTGCTTTTAAATAGAGCGGTAAGGCTTCATGAATGTCTTGTGTTCTCTTCATATTCTTAACAGCTTACCGCTTTCTTAATGGTTTTTAAATTTAAGTATAGTTTTATCTCATCAATTGTGTTATTTAGCTCTGATGAGCGGAATATATTCTTTTACAAAAATGCCGATATATTTTCCATTATATTCTACAACACAAGTGCTGATATTCATTCTGTTGCAAAAATCCTGATACGCGGAATTGTCTCCGATATCATCACTGATAAACACTCCGCCAGGTCTCAGTTTTTTATAGATCTGATGATACGCCCACATTCTTCCGTGGTAACTTTTATCGGAATCATAGTGGAAAACATCAAATGAGGTAGCCTGTTTGAAAATTTTAGGCAGAGATTCTCTATCGGCAAAACGGAACAGCTTCCAGTATTTTTTAAGATTTTCCGGAACAACACATCCTGCATACTGATCACCATCCTGAGCAAGATAAGGCATATCTGAACTATAAAGTATACCGTTTCTTTTTTGAAGCGAAAGCAATATAGCTAGTGAAGACCATCCATAAGCCACTCCGGTTTCAAGCACGTTTTGTGCTTTGGTGAATTCACATGCATAATAAATAAGCTCCAATGCACCTGGCCCACCCATTTTGATAGGGCATTCTTTTTCTTTTACACTGGCTTTTTGCAGGATATCGGCATAATCAGATCTGAAATGATCAGCATCCCTGGAGAACAGTCTGGAGATCACCTCTTCCTGAGAAACGGCTATAGATGCAGCCCAGAAATTTGCTCTTGCTTTTCCTTTGAAAGGACTTCTTCTGTTGAAAGTATTTTTAATGATTTTTCTGCCCAGTTCAGGATAAAGAGGGGGCCTTTTAAGATAAGCTACAAATGTTTTGAGGACTGTTGACATTTCACAGATGTTGTATTATAGTTTTCAGCAAATGTACTTTTTTTTAAGGCCATATTGCATTGAGGCAACATTAATTTTAACAGTAAATCTGTTAAGGTTTTGTAATAAATACAGTCCGGAAATTATCAGTGAGATCTCTTCTTGTTTTTAATTGAATAGATCAGTCTGGCTTTCAGTTTTTTAAAGTAGAAATCGTTTTTTTATACGTGAGGAAGAATTTTTGTTTTTTCCTTTACAAAAATGCCTTTCCAAAAATATATGGAGTACGGTCATCAAAACGGTAATACTTTTCTGCTTTTTCACTGGGGTAGGTATTTTTATTTAACACACTAAAAAGTGTGTTGTATGCAAATGTATAAAATAAATGGAAAAAATCAAAAGAAAAATAAGACGAAATCATCCTGATTATATGGAATGGTCTGCTGCTGTAGAAAGTTATACTCAGAAAATTGCTTTATCTTTGGGCTTTTAATGTTTGCAGGTATTAAATAATAGTATTTGAAGATGAAGTTTTTATTAGACCTTTTGTTTCGTATGATCCAGCTTTTTACAGAGCCTTATTTCTTAGTATTTCTCGCAGTGGTTATCATTGTACTTTTAAGAAGAAAAAACAAGCGTAAAAACCTACGGATAGGAATTGGCATTGTTGCCGTTTTAATGATCATTTTTATAGGGAACGGTTTTCTCGGAAAGTTCACCGCAGACTATCTGCAGAAAAGTTATGTGAATACTATTGCGAATAAAAACAGGACTTCTCAGAATCCTGTTATCGTTGTATTGGGTGGCGGCGTTGTAGATTTTAACCATACAGAAAAACTGCATACATTGTCTTACTCCAGACTGGTGACCGCCTATCAGCTGTATCATGAATACAGGAAAAATAATCTGCCTTGTAAAATAGTCATTTCAGGAAAGGGGAGAGGACATACAAGTGAAGCAGAACTCTTCAGTGAAAATTTTAAAAACATGGGGGTTTCGGATGCTGATATCATCAAAGAAGACAAAAGTATGAATACCTATGAAAATGCAAAATATTCCAGCAAGATCCTTAAACAGATGGCTCCTTCTGATGTCTACCTGGTGACTTCCGGTTTTCATATGAAAAGGTCTGTGGCTTTGTTTCAGACATTTGGGGTAAATCCCGTTCCGCAAGCTTCAGATTTTATAGATACGGAAATTACCTGGTTTCCTAACAGCTATAACGCAGCATTTACTTTTGTGATGCTAAAAGAAGTACTGGGAATATGGCAGGTGCAGCTGTATAACAGTTTGGGATTGAACGGGTAGTATTCTATATTTAATTATAAACACAACATTAAATAAGCATAACACTATACAAAACTAAATAAAAAGGCCTCTCAAATTTTTTTTGAGAGGCTATTTTTATTCAAAACCGTGTGTTTGACGGTGATATTTTAGATTTAAATAATTCAATTTATGATGATCATGAATGGTTAGTTTTCCTGATAAACAGCCAATTAATTGAAAATTATCAGCAATTGAAAATGCTCCTTTATCAAACATAATATGATGATTAGGGCAAAGACAAATAAGATTATCAGGATTATCATCTCCACTATGTGGCTTACCTAATGGTTTAATATGGGCACCTTCAGCATACTGACCTAATTTGGTTGGAATAGTAATCTGGCACACTTGGCATTTGAAATCGTATAATTTTTTTATTTGCCATGCTACTTTTGTATCTCGTACAATTCTTAGAACTGTACTTTCTGCAGTTCTTTTTATTCTTTTAGAATAATCTAATTCGATTTGCTTTATTGTTTTTTTAGATTGATTATTGCCTGAATATTCTAAACGGAATCTACAAATTTTGAACCCACTTTTACCAATTTCCTCCCAAGCATCTACAACACTATACAACCCAGCATATAAATATCCTTCTTTAGGTGAAAATTCCGATCTATGAGTTGCACCCCGGATAACTCTTACTGGTAATCCTTGGTCCATACTTATGACAAGTCCTGCATTACCTTTTTCCCATACTTGATCTTTTATTTGTTTTCCAGTATTACTATCGTTACCACCTGCACCTGTATAAACAATTTCTTCTCCAAAATCTAAATCGTCTTCATATCCTCCAGAAAGAACGATAGCAGAAGTACCTTCATTTGAATTCCCATCTATTCCTGCTGCCCAATTTCTATGAAAACTGGTGGACATCATTTCCCGTCTATTGTTAAAATGATATCCTTCTTCAATTCCATCTATCTCACCAAATATAATAGGCTTACTCACGGTTATTTTTATTTAAGTACAAATTTATAATTTTAAATAAAAAAATAATCGAAAATGAGATATTGTAGAATGTTTTATTGATATGGGGTGATTTTTAGTGTTTTTCTTTATGAAAATCAATTGTTAAACAACAGAAGCATGATAAAACTAATCCGATGTAAAGCGACAGATTGATTTATTATCGACAATAAAGGTAGAATTCACCTTACGTTTTTTATAAAAAACATTGATTATCATGTAATTATATGAAAATCAATGAAAACCACCCAAATAAGCCGTGTTTATCGAGTCAGTAACTATGCTATCTGACTGAAAACAGAGGAGATTTACGGGCAAATTGTATTTCAGCCTGATTATTTGGTTTTTGTAAAGGGTTACATAAAAAATACATTAAACTTGTGTCCATCCGGATCTGCAAATACAAAACCGTAGTAATTGTCTCCAAAAGTTTCAGGCTCTGATACAATGGTTCCGCCAGCATTTTTAACTTCTTCAGCCCAATCATCTACCTGAGTTTTATTTTCTGCAGAAAGGGTAAATATGATTTCGTTGGAGTGGTGGGGATCTCCAAACTTCATACTTTTCAGGTTGTTTTCAATAACAGTTTGTAAGAAAAAGTGAATAATGAATTCATTTCCAGCCATAAAAAAACTTACCAGTTCATTGGACGTATGTGGATTATTGGGCCTGAAACCCAGTTCAGTGTAGAATTTCTGTGTGCGTTCAAGGTCGGTTACGGCCAGATTGGCCCAGATCATTTTAGGTTTCATATCGGTGATATTTTGGTTAGGATAAAGGTATTTGGTTTTTACAGAATAAAAACTGTCATGTGGCAAGATTTCGTATTTTTAAGGGGTAAATGAACATTATGAAAACTATATTTCAGGAGATGGTTTTCCTTCTAAATTTCCTGTTGGGTAATTTAACATAATATAAAAGAAGTTAAGTTATAATTGATGATCTAAGACCCTTTAAAGACCCTTGTCAAGGTTTTGAACCTTGACAAGGGTTGCTATCCACAACTAATTTTTTCAAATAATTGAATCAGGAATTTTACCTTTATCAGAAATTAAAGATTTTCGCCCGGTCAGTGGCAAGAAAAATTATTTGAATTTAAAAACAATATTTTTCTGACCATGAATTGCCACACAATTAATATTTTTTCAATAAATGAGTTTTACATCGCTTAGAGAAAATTCAGAATATTATGAAGAGCTGTACGGCTTATAAAGAAAAAAGATTTAGGGGAAGTTGTAAAAGCTCTGAAATAGAATTTTTCGTTTTGTTTTATCCTTAACAAAATTTTAAAGAATTGGATGACGATAAGCCGGAGATTTTCCGGATAGGTTTACGACAGAGAAGAGTTCCGAGAATTCGTTAAAAGCTATTGGGTAGGAAAAGTTTGAGAATAACGGATTCTCAGACAGTAAATGCTCTATTTCACTACTATTATAAAAATCCTATAATTTATATTATGTTAAATTGTATATTATTCTGGTTTCAAAGATTCACAGAACATCTTAGATTTCATTACTTTGCTCTCTTGATTATTGTATCGGGTTTTTCAGGTAATACACAACTCTATTCAAGATTGTACTAATTAGAAATGGCGGATTAAAGAATTTTAACACCCTTAATCCACCATCTTGTAAACTGCTGTGATCAGAAGTTTTTTCTATTGATTTAATTCTTTTTATTTAATTTTTCTAATTCAGGTAAATCTTTTTTGTACTTTTCAACGTCCCAAGCTAAATTCCAGTTTTTAACGTAGTCAGAGATTGGACCCAGGCCAACTTCTGTTCTTCTTTTATCTACATTATCCGGATCTAGCAAAGGTAAAACATAGTAAGTATTATTACTTTGATTGATTCCTATCTGGCTTCCGTATATTTGTTTTCTGCCTTCCCGGATTTCTATTCTGTCAATTAACAACGCTAAAGAACCGACACTTGCATTTCCTTTTGTGACAGCTTCTCTCATCATGGGCAAATATTTTTTCTGCGTTTCCAGATCTGAATGCTGAATCACAAGAAATAATGCACTATTGGCCTGTGCGCCTACTTTGTCTTTACCCACCCAGCCTTTTTCATCTAATATTTTTTTTACTTTTAACAGGTTAAGAGAGTCTTTCTGCATTGTTTTTTTCCAAAGATCATTCATTTCCTTAGATTGCGGACCGAATTTTTTTTGTGTTTCATCCATTTGCATTCTGTATTTTTGGTCTTCCTCAAGAATTGCCAGTAATTCAGCCTGTAATGGTTTGTCATAATTGGCTTCTATGACCGCTATTTTCTTTTCTAGCTTTTCAATTGTTTTCCCCCATTCTTTTTTTGAATGTAAATTATCCAAATCAGAATCAGATTTTAAGTGCTTGAGATTGGTCCAGCCTTTATCTATGGATAGGTTCAGCCATTTGAATGCTTGTTTTGTATTTCCTGCCAAGGAAGATGAGCATGCGCCATTATATAAGTGACTTGGATTTTCGCTTTCGATTTTAAAAGCTTTACCATATACATCCGTAGACATTTTATAATCTTTTGCCCTGTATAATTGATCAGCTTCAATGATTAATTTTGAGTATTCCTGAGCATTAGCGCCTGTGAATAAAAATAATAACAACAAAGCATAAATAGTGTTTCTCATTTTTTCTGTATTTAATTCTTAAATTTTAGATGGTTACGTTTGTTTACAGGCTCAGTTTAATTGATATAATTTTCCTAAAGCCATTTATGCTACGAATATAAAGTTTATTTTGATGATGGGATTGTTAAGAAATCACAAAAAAAATCATCCTAAGTCTTAGATGATTTGATGAATTTTTTCTAAAAATTTAAATGAGTTATTTTAGCTTGCTTCTCTCCTCTTCCCAGAATCTGTCCATAATTGCCTTAGATTCTCCCGGGCTTTTCAGCATTTTGATATCTCCATTGTCATCAATTCTATAATGCCCTTTAAAGGCATCTGGCATTGCATCGTATTGTCTGTTTACTTGTTCTAATGTTTCTTTAAAACAAGGATAACCGAATTTTTCAACTAAGTACGGCAAAGCATTTCTTCCTTTTAAAAGTTCATACTCCTGAAAGTTATAAGGTGTCGTTTGCTGTCTTTTAGCCAATGATTGGTTAAATTTTTTTTAAAGCTGAGCGATTTCCTTTTCCTCAATAAAATTTGAAAGTCCGCGTAAGGCATATATTTTCATATCCAGATAACGTTCTTTCTTATAGGCATTCAGGAAAAAATCCTTCAGTAACGGATAAGTAAAGTCATAAAGCAATTTCAATATTTTATTTCGAATATCTAATTGTTTTGCTGAGTTGTAAATAGTAATCAGATGTTCTATATTGTCATTGCTGATAATACTTTTGTTTAAATTAAATAGTGCATTTCGAAATTCTGGCTTTTTTACATTATCCTTTTTGTTCGTTAAAATATCCGGGAAGTTGCTGACCATACTATCAATACAAGTGTAATTCTTAGTTATTATTGTTAATAATCGGAGCAAGTTCTTTTTTCAATTCCTCAAACTTCTCCTTGCTCATCATATCAATTTCCACGAGTTCTTTTGCTTCTTTTAATTTTGCAATCGCTTCTTCTCTGGTCATTTTTCTATTTTTTAAAAGAATTTCACCAGATTCAATCCCTAGCTCCGTATCCATGACGCTTAAATATTTATTGATTCCAAAAGCTCTGTCATTTATTTCTCCCAAAACCATAACTACGTACAAAGGCTTATTTTTGCTGCCTCTATGATAAGTTTTTATTTCTCTGACAATCACTTTAGTATTTTTTAAGCTGATATCTGCCATATTTTGTGCTTCACCACCCATAGCAGACATAATACTTCCAAATCCAGCCGGCCTTCCCATTTGTACAAATTCATAAGTCTTTTTGGAAGTACTTCTTGATTGTGAAATCCCACCTCTTGCTTTGTTTCCGTAACTTCCTGAATAAGTCCTTGTATTTAGTTCTTCAGAGGTTGGAGATCCTAATATTAAAGTATCACCTACCTTTACACTATTTTTACTCGTTGTTATATATTCCTTAACCTGGGCGCCGTTTTTAATAGTGTTGAAGAAATTAATATCCTGTGTGTTTTCGTAGGTCAATAAATTGATATTTTCCTGAGCTTGAATATTTACTATCGATAAGAGAATAGTAAAAAAAGTAATTGTTTTTTTCATAATTGTTATTTTGTATATTGGAAATTCAATTCTTAGTTTGCAGTTGATTATTCCAGTGTACACAAATATAGCACAGTTATTTATATATAAAATGAGGAAAACCATAAAGCTCCAAAATCCGCAGATTTTGGAGCAGGGTTTAAATAGCTAACCTTTCGGCTGTTGTACTATTGCTTGGTGATTTTATGGAAAAAAGTATCACCTTTAAAGATATAGTCTCCTGAAGGATATTCAGTCAGGTCGATGGTATTTTTCCCTTTTCTGAACAATATATTTTTAATGAGGTTACCGTTATTATCATATAAATACACATTTTCGTCTACTGAGGATTCCACGTTGATCACTCCTGTCGTTGGATTAGGATAAGCCGAAGTTTTTGTTTTTGGGGAAGCTTCTCTTGTTGACAGAAAACAACCTGAAATATAGGAATCTCCGATAATATTAAATCCTTTGTTGATCAGCTGCGCTCTGGCCAGCATCGCTTGCGGTGTAGAATAAACCAATCCTGTTGCATCTATAGTTCCGGACGTTATTGTGGAGTTCGCCCAGGTAGGATTATTATTCAGAGCGATGAGAAAATTGCTGTAATTCGTACATGATAAGCCTGCATTTTTAAATCCGAAATAGATTGTATTCCAGCTGAAGTTTTGAAGCTTGATATTCCACGAAGAAATATCCTGGTCAAAACGTGAAGCACCTGCAAACATATTAAATCCGGCGAAATAATCAGCCTTACTTACATCCCAGTTTCCGATGGGCTGATTGAACGATACTGCATTTTCAAACATATGCTCAAAATCTGTCACTTTACCTGTATTCCAGTTATCAAGAGGCTGATTAAATGCTGCCGCATTATAGAATGTATAGCGGAAATTAGTTGCATTTTCTGTATTCCATGAATTTAATGGCTGGTTGAAAGCTATGGCATCTGCAAACATAGAGGAAAAGTCAGTTCCGGATATCGTATTCCAGGCAGAAATATCCTGATTGAAAGAAGATGCAGAAGAAAACATGCTGCTGAAATTGGTTACTTTTGCCGTATCCCAGTTTCCGATATTCTGATTAAACAGCGTCGCTCCGCTGAACATACCGCTCATGTCCGTAATACGGAATGGATTCCAGTAAGAAAATGAAGTATGGCCTGTCAAAGATGAACAGTTAAGGAACATTTGTGATAAACTGGTTATCTGTGTCAAATCAGGAGTATCTGCAGCCGTTACGTTAAGATTGGGACAGTTGGCGAATGCTCTGTCGAATTGCTGAAGCCATGTCGTATTTCCCCACTGGCTGAGTTCTATGAGTTCCTGATTTCCACCCGGAGGAATGATGTCGGTATTGGCCCTGAATCCGTAAAATGATCCGTTACCGCTGGATACTTTTAATTCGTAAGTGGCCTGCAGAGGATCTGGATGGAATGATGGCCCAAAATATATAAGTAAAGGCTCACTGCTGCTGGAGTTTACATAATCAAACATCCCGTTATGCTCAGGATATCCTACTTCGTGCCAGTAAATGGTGTAATCGGTTCCTGTGCCGCCGAATCTTATTGAATGATCAATGACGCCGTTTGCATTGGGTTTCCAGATGGTAGTAAATTCATTCTGCGCATAGGAAATGCAAAATAAAAGGAGAAAAATGATTATTAGTTGTTTTTTACACATAATTTAAAAAAGTTGTTTTAAGGTTAAAATTGGTTTGGGTAAGACAATTAATTTCCCGGGATTCTTTATCTTATCTCTGATACAAAGGTACTGGCGCACAGCGACAAAACTCGTCGTATTAAAATTTTTTCCTTCTTTTTTTTTGATTAATTTTTGTATAAAAACTACCAGAAATAGTCTGTATCCTAAAAGGTGGTTTTACATGGATAACCTAAAAAAAATCTGCAGCTATTAAGTAATAATAACTGCAGAAAACAGATTGATTTATATGGTGATTTTCACACCGGCGGAAATAGTAATTCCGGGAAGCGGACTGAGGAATTTTAACTGAGAGTTCTGAAGTCGGGCCTCAGCATTCAGCAGATTGTTTCCTATGATATAATATTCGAGATCACCTAAACCCAGACTGCTGTCCTTATAAGAAAAACGGGCATTCAGCAGTGAAAATGCAGGCATCGGAAGTTCAGGATTAATATTTTTACCTAAATATTTTTGCTGTAAGTAATGGTCTAAGCTGAGATTCACGCTGAAGTTCTGCAGTGTTCCTTCCAGATTGAATCCGAAACGGCTGGTAGGCATGTTGGGCATATAATCGCCATCACTCCATTTTCTTATGGAGCTGTCGGCAACGCTTATATTTCGTACCAGATCATAATATCCGCCTATCTCCCACTTTCCTGCTTTTCCGAGATCTGCTTTATAAGCAGCTTCCGCTTCAATTCCATTGATTTCCGTATCATCGGAGCGCCATTCTTTTACCAGAAAAACTTCTCTGGAAATTCCGGTGTGGGCAAGATAAATATAGTTTTTATAAGAAGTATGATACCAGCTGGCAGATACCCGCAGGTTCTTCAGATTAACTCCGGTCCCGATTTCAACGGTATTGGCTGTTTCCTTATCCAGTGTATCATCACCATTTTCTTCTGTCAGGATCGCAAAATGATTGTTTCCTGAATAAAGCTCATTCACCTCCGGTGCCCTTTCCGAGTGATTGTATTGTACTTTCAGATACCCTTTTTTAAAGAGAGTCCATTGAGCGGAACTATGGAACTGATGAAGAGTGAAATCTCTGTCACTGAGTTTTCCTCCGGAAAGTCCGCGGCTTCTGACATACTTGTTATCTGCTTCTGCCCTGCGTTGTACATGATCGTTTCTGTACCCAAGATCCAGTTGAAGAAAATTAAAATCAAGGTGCTGCATGGTAAAGATTCCAATTTCACGGCTTATATTATTGGGTAAGTATCTCTGGCCTCCGGTGCCTTCCATATCTCTGTATTGTATTTCAAGCCCCGTAGTTCCGGTAAGAAATTGTAATTTCTGCTGGTTGATTTCCAGGCGTCCATTGTGTTGATTTACAGTAAACTGATTGGCACGGTACCGATCCAGAAGTTCAGCATTTTTTGAAAATACCCCCATATAATTCAGTTTGATGCTTGAAATCGGAGAATGGGTAAACTTGTAACCGGATTCAAACATGGCTTTATGAGATAGGCTTCTGATGTTGATGGGACTATATTCTATTTTGGGTTGTGGTTTTCCATGGCTATGTTTGGGGATTTTAGGGATTGCATATCCCGGAACCCCAAAATAGGAGTAAGAATTCTGATACGCGCCTCCTGCATACAATGATTTTCCGATATAACTGGTGCCTACATAAAATGAATTGCTTTCCGAATGACTGTTGGGGATCTCACCATCTTTTGTTTCCACATAATCTTTGATTCCGTTTACTTCACTTTTATATCGGTCTTTCACAGCATCCTGACCAGGAACATACAAATCGTTTTTCGGGTTGGGATAATATTTACCGTCAGCAGGATTGTAATACGTGGAACTGAATGTATACAGATCATCTTCCGAAAGCTCATACTCTATCATATGATCTTTGGCAAACTGGCTGATATAAGGAAAAAGGCTCTTGTTCAGGACACGTCTGGAATCTACATTGATCTGGCAAAGTGACTGTAAAATACTGTTGAAACCTACAAGCTCAGGATCATAACATCTGCCGTCTTTTGATTTTCCCGGAATTCTGACTATTTCCTGCTTCTGATTGGATGCTCCAACCGTCCAGACCCAGTTTTTAGCAATAATTCCTCTGGCTGAAAAAGCCTGTTTCTGACCACTATTACTGCCTCCCTCCAGGAGTCCTTTGAAATTTATCTTTTTTTCCGGAAGCTGTCTGGCAATATAATCTGTTTCAATATCTACAGCTCCTCCAATAGCTTTTCCACCATACAAAACCGATGCAGAATTTTTGTAAACAGTGATATTCTGAACACTGTTCATTTCGATATCCGTATTAAAATCCGGACTTATTCCCGAAAGGTCATTCACTGCCATTCCGTTTTCCAGTATTTTTACCCGGTTTCCGCTTAAGCTTCTGATAACGGGAGCTCCGGAATTCGGTCCATATCCCGAATTTTGAATTCCTGGAATTTTACTCAATGTTTCTCCCAGTGTATTGGATTGAATGAAATTCAGTTTTTTTCTTGAAATATTGGCAGAGTTATAATTTGTTTTTCCCTGTACCTGAATGGACTCTATGTCTTTTACCGTTCTTTTTTCGGGGATAATTTTCTGTGCTTTCAGAAGTGATGACGAACAAATAAGTGAACTGCCTGCCAAAAAATAAAAGGTCCTTTTCATATGCATATACTTTAATGATCCGGCAAAGCTAGAAAATTAAATTTATTAATGCAACATTGTTGCTTTATTGCGGTTTATCAAAAGCCATGTAATAAATCTAAGTCATTGAAAAGGAATGATATGGATAAGAAAAAAACCGCCCTGAAAAGGGCGGTCTGTTTTTTACATGTAATGCTTTCTGACTAGCAAGTTGATCCGCACTCAAGTAATTTGATGTGGATTACACCATTAACAACACATTGTGTCTGGCATAAAGCGTTAGTTACAACAGTGCTTACACCGCCAACTACTCCACCTACTGTAGATCCTACGCCGGTAACTACGCCACCAACGATAGTACCTACACCGCCTACTACTCCACCAACTACTCCTCCTAGTCCACCTAGAAGTCCGCCGATTGGATCTAGTAATCCGTTACCTGAAATAGCTTTTAATTCGTTTCTGTCCAATTTTTTTAAGTTTTTCATAACTATAATTTTATATGATTATTACATCACGAATATATGAATAATAATAGTAAAATTGCAAATAATTTTAAATAAATTAATTATATGTTTATATTATTTAATAATTCATTAATATAAATACGAATTAATGAGAATAATATTTTCACTTATATGTGATTGATTTTCTAAAAGTTAAAAAACATAACTCAATTTGTGGAATTTAGAGTTATTATTTTTGCATTAAATGTTAATTATTGATATTTATTTTTCAATGTAACTAAAACAGTTTCCAATGGTGCTGTAAAAGGTAAAATGGATAAGCTGAAATACCTGGATTTCCTCATTTTAGATAAAAAATAAAAAAACATCAATGAAATTTGTATTCTTATCGGGTAAAACCCACACGGGTTGATTGATAAAGGAATCAAATTTTGTATTTTTGCTGACATACTTATATCAATGTCAGTTTTTTCAAATAATATACGCTTTTTAAGAGCCAGGAGAAAGCTCTCCCAGCAAAATGTAGCCGATGAACTCATGATTTCAAGAGTCCGGTATTCAAAATATGAAAACGGAATTTCGGAGCCTCCTATCGAGCTGCTGGTAAAAATTTCAAAGTATTTCCATGTGAGTATTGATCTTATGCTTTCAGTAGATATTGAGAAGCATCCGATAGATGAAATGCTAAAGCTTCCTGATAACAGAATCGTTCTTCCGGTAGCAGTGGATACTCATGGAAATGATACCATAGAAATTATTCCTCAGAAGGCATCAATGGGATATCTGGAAGGCTATAGCGATATAGAATACATCGAAAGTCTTCAGCGTATTGCTCTTCCTTTTCTTACCAATGGTAAATACAGGGCTTTTCCTGCGGATGGTGATTCTATGCCTCCTTTCAGAAGCGGATCTTATATTGTAGGAAAATATGTAGAAGGAATTAATGAACTGAAACCAGGCAAAACCTATGTTTTTGTTACTTTAAACGACGGAATTACCTACAAGCGTTTTAAAGAAAGAAAGGAAAATGCAATTTGCGTAAGTGCTGATAATTCATTTTACGAGCCTTATGATATTCCATTTGAAGAAGTAGTGGAAATCTGGCAGTATGCTTCAGGAATTTTCCCGGAAGATTTCGAGCCGGGTGATTATGAAAGCTACAACTTTAAAGAGATGTTCCGTGAACTGAGACAGGATATCAGGGATCTTGACAAAAAGGTTTCAGGCCGCCGCCGCAAGCAATCTTAATAGTTAAAATAGATATCATATAAAGACTCCTGGTTTTATACCGGGAGTTTTTATATATGGACTTCAGTTATCAAGGATGATCCGAAAGTTCAATCCACACCGGAGCGTGATCGCTGCTTTTTTCCCAACCCCGCACATGGCTGTCTACTCCACCGGATGATAATCTCGGCTGAAGATAAGGACTTAATAAAATATGATCCAGCCTCATTCCTGCATTGCGGTCGTAGGCTTTGTATAAATAATCCCAGAATGTATAGATTTTCTCATCAGGATAAAGACTTCGCAGAGAATCCAGCCAGCCTTTTTTCTGAAGTTCTTTAAATGCTTTTCTCACTTCCGTTCTGTATAAGGCATCATTTTCCCAGCGCTCAGGTTTATAAGCATCAACAGGTTCCGGAATAATATTGAAATCGCCGATAAGGATGGCGGGAAGTTCCATTTTGATAAGCTGATTGGTTCGTTTTTTAAAACGTTTGAGCCACGATAATTTATAATCAAATTTAGGTCCGGGATAAGGATTTCCATTGGGAAGATACAGGCAGCAGATGACCATTTGATCGATAATAGCTTCTATATACCGGCTTTGCACATCTTCTGCGTCACCAGGCAAAGATCTTTGTACTTCAGTTATTTCTTTATTTTTGGCCAGTATGGCTACTCCGTTCCAGCTTTTCTGGCCGTTCCAGATCGCCTTATATCCCGCGTTATTGATATCCTGTAATGGAAAACGTTCCTGAGGAGCTTTTAATTCCTGAAGACAGACAATATCCGGTGAAGCTTCCTTGAGCCATTTCAGTAAAACAGGCAGCCGGCCATTGATTCCGTTAACATTATAGGTTGCTATTTTCATGATGAAGGTTTTTATAAAATCAATTCTTTTCAATTACGACAATAATTATTCCATCATAAATATCTATTATTTGATATTTTGCGGAATAATAATCTTAAAAAGATAAGTTTTGATGAATAATCTCTGGGTTGAGAGATAAAAGTTCAATATATTTGTGATAAAGATGTAGCTCATTAATAATAAACTTCGATGAAAAGATATCCGACCTTTTTATTAGCATTACTTTTTCCCATTACAATGTATGGCCAGCAGAATCTTACTGCTGATGAATTGTTTGTTAAAGCCCGCACCACTGCTTTTGAACAAAAAGATTATACTACATCTATTGCCCTGGCAAAAGAGGCGCTGGCAAAAGCTCCCAATTATACCGATATTTCTGTTTTTTTGGGAAGGTTATATACCTGGAATAAAGATATTGAAGCGGCAAGAGCTGTGTTTGAAGATCTTGGAAAAAGAGAGGTTCAGGATGAAGATTATTTCCTGGCGTATGCTTCACTGGAATACTGGAATGATCAGGATACAAAGGCTATCGAAATTATAGATAAAGGACTTTCCTATCATTCAAAATCTGAGGCATTACTGCTGCTGAAGGCAAAAGTATATTTTGGAATGGATAATTATGAAGAAGCTGACAAAGCGGTAACCACTCTATTATCTATTAATCCCAAAAATACAGAAGCAAGGGCTCTTGCAGTAAGAATCAAGGATCTGTCTTCTAAAAATGCTGTTGGAATTATTTACAACTATTCCCATTTTGACAAACAGTTTGATGACGACTGGCACATTGTGGGAGTAAGTTATAAGAGAATTACACCTATTGGTTCTGTAATCCTTCGTGGCAATTATGCCAATAAGTTTGCACAAGGCGGAACACAGATTGAGCTGGAAGCGTATCCAAGACTTTCCAAAATGTTCTATTTATATGTCGGCGGAGGATATTCTGATGATGTAGGTCTGTTTCCGAAATACCGTACCGGAGTTTCCCTGAATGCCAATCTTCCTCATAGTTTTGAGGCAGAGCTGGGTTACCGTCAGCTTCATTTCAGCAACAGTATCTGGATGTATACCGCGGCTGTAGGAAAATATTATAAAAATTTCTGGTTCAACCTTCGTACTTATATTACACCTGACAGTAAAAATATTTCACATTCTTATACCGGAACGGTGAGATATTACACAAAAGGCGCTCAGGATTATGTTGCTTTTCAGATCGGTACCGGGATAAGCCCGGAAGAATACCGAAATAACCTTCTGGAAAATGAAACCTTTAAGCTTAAAACCTTTAAAATAGGTGCTGAGTATAATTTCTCTTACCGCTCTGTCAATCTTTTTTCTGTAGGAACCATGTATTATAATCAGGAATTCCGTCCTGGTGAGAAAGGAAATCAGTTTGACATTACTTTAGGCTACACCCGGAAGTTTTAAAACTTTGACCTTGTTTTTTTCTTAAAGTTAACCATTACCGAATCCGGCATCAGTTTCTTTGTGGAATAAAACCGGGCATTCATGCTTTTATACTGATTGAACCTGGCGTTGATCTTGTTCAGGGATGCTGCATCATTGGATGTATCTTCCTCCATGTTCTTAAGGGTGAAAAGCTGCCCGTCATGGATATAATATTTCTCAGATACAAAATCGATAAGCTGGTTTTTACTTTGCATCATAGGGATTCCGGCCTTGCTGATTTCAGGATCTGCAGAAAAGCCACGTCCTACCCATGTAACGGTAGAAGGTGTTTTGATTTGATAATTATTTCTGTAGTAAGCCAGAATGGAAGGTGCAATATCAAAATGGCTTACCGTTTTATAGAATCGTTTTGATTCTTTTAATAATGGAGAATAGATCAATAATGGCACATGGAATCTGTCAATTTTAGACTGCAATGTAATTTCAGGCATACTGTGATCTCCTGTAATGATGAAAATGGTGTTTTTGAAGTCCGGCCGTTTGCTGTAATTTTCAAAGAAATTTTTCATAGCATCATCAGCATTCAATACCGAAATGAGCTGATTTTTGTGGGCAGATGCCCATTTTTTCTGTTCAGGAGTTAAAATTCCGGAGTTAAGTCGTTGATTGTACAGCTTTTCATAATAATCTTTATTGTTGATTAAAAAAGGATTATGTGTGGAAAGTGTAAGAATCATATTGAAATAAGGCTGATTCTGGGGTTTTTGTTGCTGCAGCATTTTACTTAAAACAGCTTGGTCTTCATATCCCCAGCTTTCGCCGTTGCTGGCAGGAAGCTTTCGGTAAGGGCTGTTGAAGGAAGCCTGGTCTATAATATGATCTGCTCCGCTGTACTCCAGAAACTCACGGTAGCGGTCAAATGACGCATGACCTCCGTAATAAAATCCTGTTTCAAAACCATTTGCTTTAAGGATGTTATAGAGATTGAAATTCTCCGGTGTGTTTTCTATTTCAAGGAAGCCGTTCTTACCAAAGGGAAGAGATCCCGTTAATGATGGTAATGCTCCGAATGTTCTTCCTGCTGAGCTTAAACTGTTTTCCCAATACAATCCTTTATGGGACAGCGAATCAAGATAAGGAGTGAAGTTTCCGATATATCCTTTTGGGGAAGTATACGCATGTCCGAAACCTTCCATCACAAGAAAAACAAGATTGGGAACTTTCTCAGATATGTTAAAGTAAGAACCTAAAAAATCCTGTGTGTTTTCTTTTCTCCAGAACGGATAGTTTTTATCAATCATTTCTGCATTGGCAGTAAAATCTTCATTTTCGCTCAGTAATTCAGTGAGTTCCGGATAGCTGCTGATAAAATTGTCTTCATTAGATTTAAAGAAATAAGCCCATTTACTTTTTGCCGCATTTTGATTAAACTCACTTTCGGAACTCAAAATCTTTGCTCCCACTACATTGGAAGGAATAAAGAATGCTGCTAACCCGAAAATCAATAGTATCATTCCCGGATAGATTGATTTTAAAGCCCCTTTTCCTGCAATCCACAAAGGAATCAAGGACCCAATGATTAAAATTCCCAGCAATGCAAAGTTTTTGAAGTTCAGCATTCCGCTTGCCTGCAAAATCTGCTTCATCTCTTCTTTGCTGTAGTATAAAAGGTCGGCACCCAAAACATTGCGGGTTTCAGAAAAATACAGGAACAAAATATATTGAGTAACTGCTACAATAAGCAGGGTGATTATTCCCAGAATTCTTGCCCAGCCTTCTTTGACAAAATTAATAATCAGATATATAATTCCGACACAGAATGTCAGTTGAAGCGCAAATAAAATGTTTTCCAAGAAAAGATGAACAATAATGGCTGATGTTTCAAATTTTGGAAAAGTATATTTGTACCATAGTGATTCTGCGGCGACTCCTAATAAAAATAAAGCAAAGAAAGCCAATGCCAGCATTCCCCATTTTTTAAGCCCAACCTGAAGAATAGCATATATCCTTTCTTTCAGCGGTAAATGCTGCGTGCTTTGATTGAAGCCCTGTCTTGTCATTTCGCCCCAGCCATGAGATTTTTTGAAATAATCTATAAATCCGTTAACCCCTGCTTTTACGACAATAGGATGAAAATAAAAAGGTTCGGAAAAAGCGGTAAAAATCAGTCTAAGGAAGTCTTTTCTTTTGGTATAAACCTGATGGCTGACAAGATCCACCAATATCGCATAGATGGAATAAAGGAATCCCATTGAGATGACGAGGGCAAACAAAATCAGAAAGAAGGGCCAGTTGATAATCCCAAGCAATAAAAAGATAATAAAGATAATATACCCTGAAAATTCGATGAGCGGACCCAGGAATTCAAAGAAGAACCAGTAAGGAAGACTGATCATTCCTAATTTTTTATACTTCGGATTGAACATGAGTTTTCTGTGTTTCCACAGAGTTTCCATGGTTCCGCGCATCCATCGGTTTCGTTGTTTTCTGAGAATATCTTTGGATTCCGGAACTTCTGTCCAGCACAGCGGATCCGGAATGGTAAGTACTTCGTAAGGCTCGTTTTTTTCCTCCATGTACTTTCTCATTCTTACCACCAGCTCCATGTCCTCTCCCACCGTGTTTTTATCATAGCCGCCGCAGGCCAGTACAATTTTCCGGTCAAAGACTCCAAAAGCCCCGGAGATCAGGATCAGTCCTGATGCCCTGGACCATGCCATACGTCCCAGTACAAAAGCCCGGATATATTCCAATGCCTGTGTTCTTCCCAGTAGGGTTTTCGGCATATTGACACTTACTACTTTTCCGTTTTCAATGACACAGTTGTTGGCCAAACGAATCACTCCACCGCAGGCAATAAACTTTTTATCAGTCTGCTCCAGCATGGGTTTTGCGAGTTTTAAAATCGAATCCTGCTCGAGAATACAGTCAACATCAATACAGACCAGATAGTCACCGGAAGAAATATTGACGCCAACATTTAAGGCATCGGCTTTTCCTCCATTTTCTTTATCAACAACAATCAGTTTTTTGAAGGCCGGATTTTTACTTTTATAAACTCCTCTTACTGCATTGGTTTCAATTTTTCCCTGAATAAAATAAGCTACAGACTCAAGTTCGTAAGCTTCAATAAGCTTTTGAATGGAATCATCCTTACTTCCATCATTTACAATGATAATTTCCAGATTATGATAGTAAAGGGATAACAGTGAACGTACATTTTCTACAATAGTCATTCCTTCATTATATGCCGGAGCTATAACGCTGAATACCGGAGCATTGGGATTGGCCGCAATGATGCTGTAGTCTGTGAAGGTATTTTCTTTTTTATAACGCAATACAGCGCCAAGCGCATAAATTCCTATCCAGCCATAGATAAGGGCTACTGCTGTTCCGTAAATCAGAAACAGCCAGATAACAACTTCATAGATGATGTGTGAGAATTCTAACATGCTTTTTCCTGTAATGCGTATTTAATGATTTGAATTAATTCTTCAGAAGAGGTTTCCTTTTGGGATATTTCTTTCAGGTATTCCTGTTTCTCCAATGCACATAAAGCTTCTGCTGCATATACTTTTATCCCTGAATCCGGATTGTCCAATAACTGATCTTTCAGAAAATCTGTACTGTATTGGTCTTTTGACTTTTTCATGACTTTGAGAATCTCTTTCTGTACTTCAGCGGGCTGATGGGGATAGATTTCCATAAGATCAGCGATTGTTGAAGAATTTTCCAGCGATAATAAAGTTTGCACTGCCTGAACCCGTACATCAGCAGATGGATGATTCAACAAATCAGTTACTGTTGGATAGAGAGATAATATCTGAAATTTTCTTAAGAGTTTAAGGGTAAAAATAACTACGGAATCATTAGAGCTTTCCATCCAGTTTTTAATGCTGTCTCCGGAGTTCTCGGGAATATGTGTTACGGAAATAAGCAGACGAAGCTGCTGCCATTCTGATATTTTGGTTGAAATGCCGTTCAGGAAATGAAGACCTTCAAAACCCTTAAAGTTAACCATTGCATATTGTGCTTCCTGATACACCTGTGGCGAACGATGGGTTAAAAATGTAGAAATTTTTGGCAACGCTTCCTGTACGTGCATGGCGGTAAGTTCCTGTATTCCTCCAGCAATGATATGTTCTTTCTTTTGATTGAGTTTTTTCAATGCTTCTTCCTGAAGGCCATATTCATGAAATAAATCTTTAAGTTTATTCTGTGCTGCTCCGGAAAATTTTTTCTCGGATTCTGCCAGTTTCTGAAGAAACAGATTTCTGAATGAAGAACTTCCGGAAGCTTTTGAAAAGCTGCTGTCTGCAGTCATTTCTTCTTCACCATATACAATCACTTCTGAGATCTTTTTATTGATCACTTCAGACCATCTGAAAACCCGGATAGATTCTCTGTACTGATAAAAGCTGTATATCAGTACAACGATGATCAGTAAAAGTACTAAAGATAGCATTCCCAGGAAAATAAGAAAAAGAAAATGCACAGAAGTGGTGAGAAACATGGCTGTAGTTTATTTTGAAGAAAATCTTTTTATTCTTAATATCAATTCATTGGGGCTGAATGGTTTTACAATAAAATCGACTGCACCCAAATCGAAGGCATTCAGTACTACTTCCTCCTGCCCCATACTTGAAAGCATGATTACCGGTATCTGCTTGCCCATGGTTTTAATGGCAGAAAGTATTTCAATTCCGGAGGCAAAAGGCATCATAATATCAGTGATGGCGAGATCTACCTCTCTGGTTTTAAGGGTTTCAATAGCGTCTTTCCCGTTGCGGGTCAGGATTACTTCGTGCCCTTCTTTTAATAATTTATGTTCAATCGTTTTTAGAATCAGTTCGTCGTCTTCGGCGATTAGAATCAGCATAATTTTGGTTTTTTATTGTATTAAATTTTTAATTAATCGTAATCCTTTTGTTATTTCCCGGATCATTTCTTTTTCCATGGAGATAAAATCCATGTCGGGTTCCGCTTTACTCTCCCAGCTGGCCGCATTTTTTGTAAGCGTTACCAATCCCGCTGTTCCTGCTGTTCCTTTGAGCTTATGAAGGATCAATTTCAGATTGGTACTGTCTTTTTCAGCTGCGCTTTTTTTAATATCTTCTTCAGCCTGAGTAAGCTGTTGCATGACAAGATCCAGGAATATTTTTCTAAAATCTTCATCATCATCACCTATCTGTTCGTTCAGAAGATTTATATCGAGATCATTTTCTGTATTTGTAGTATTCTCGTCCGGAACATTATTCTCCTGTGGAACATTATTTTCACCAGGAATGTATTTTTTCAGTATTTCCAGCAGATCATTTTGTCTTAAAGGTTTAGGAAGGAAGTCATTCATCCCGGAATCCAGACACTTTTCCTTCTCTCCCAACACATTACCGGCAGTGACACCAATAATCGGGATATCGGAATATTCCGGAAGTAAACGGATTTGTTTTGTAGCTTCAATACCATCCATTACCGGCATCTGAACATCCATTAAAATGATATTGAATTTTTTTCCCTGACAGAGCTGCCATGCCTGAAGCCCATCTGTAGCTTCTGTAAGCTCCGCATCAGGAATCAATGAACCTATCATTTTATGGTTGAGAACCATGTTAACCGGGTTATCATCCACGAGTAAAACCTGTGGCGACTGCATCAGAAAGGATGCCTCTGTTTCCTTCTTTGAAATGCTGGTGACCTCTTTTTCCGTAGTTTTCACGGCCCGGCTTAATGTTTTGTAAAGTTCTTCTGATTTAATAGGTTTTAACAGGAAGTATGAATCGCTTTCCTGACGGAAATAATTAATCACATCATGTTCTTCAGATGAGGTATGAAGGATAATCAATGGAGACGATTCTTTCTGTTGATCAAACAGGTCTTTGATTTTTTCTATGGTTTCCAGCCCTGAAATAATTGGCATATGGTAATCCATCAGGATGACATCAAAGCGTTCTCCCGCAAGTAATATCTGAAGCGCCTCCATTCCATTGGCAGCCAGCTTTGAATCTATATTTTTATAAGCCAGCATGTGCTGAATAATAATCCTGTTGGCTTCATTGTCATCTACGATAAGAACCTTATTGATTGGCAGCTCTTCATCTTCGTGACGGTCAGACATTTCATAAGGAACCTCTATATCAAAATAGAAGACAGAACCTTTATGAAGTTCGCTTACCAATGACAAGCTGCTTCCCATATATTTCAGAATATTATTGGAGATGGTCAATCCGAGACCTGTTCCTCCATAGCGTTTGCTGATCGAGCTGTTTTCCTGGGTAAAGGCATCGAAAATATGCTGTTGTTTTTCCTTAGGAATACCAATTCCGGTGTCTCTTACGGAAAATCTCAGGGTGATATTTTTGCTGTCCAGATTCAGTTTTTCTACTTTAAGTTCTATTTCTCCCTGTTCTGTAAATTTTACGGCATTTCCAAGAAGATTGATCAAAATCTGTTTCAGCCTCGATTCATCCAGCCAGATCGTTTCAGGAAGTCCCGGTTCTATATTCAGCAGCAATTCTATATTTTTTTTCTGCGACTGATATAGGATAACATTGATTACCTGACTTACCATGTCGTAAATATTGGCTTTTTCCACAATAAGATCCATTTTTCCGGATTCTACCTTAGAAAAATCAAGGATGTCATTGATGATATTCAACAGATTTTCTCCTGATTCATTAATATAATGGAGATATTGAGTCTGTATCTCATTCAATGGAGTTTTTAAAAGAAGGTCGGAAAAACCGATTACCCCGTTCAGCGGAGTCCTGATTTCATGGCTCATGTTGGCCAGGAATTCAGTTTTTGCTTTGCTGGCAATATCTGCCATTTTCTTGGCGTTTTTCAGTTCTCTGTTGATTCTTACTGAAGCTGTAATATTCTGGGCAGAAACAATAATTCCTCCTATAACATGATTGGAAAGATACCATGGTGTCACCTCTACGCTGTAATGCTGAATGATTTCTTTACCAGGAATTTCTATGGCCATGTCTTCATTTTTATAGGCTTTCCCTGCCAGGGCATCCTGATATATTTTCAACCTTTCATCCGGTACATTGGGCGATATCTTGAACATATTTTCACCAATAAGCCTGATGTCATTCATCTGAAACTCATCTTTCCAGCTTCTGCTTACAGAAACATAATTGAGATCCTTGTCAAACATAGCTACTGTAGCAGGTACGTATTTTACAAAAGACTGCAGCATAGCCTCTTTCCTGGCCAGCTCCAGGTAGATATTTTTGAAGGTATCAATATTCTGAATGATTCCGTAGACTCTGGTGCATACTCCATCCTCAAATTCCGGGATCCCTTTTACCCTTACCCAGATCATCACGCCGTCATTCTGTATAAGCTGTAATTCTTCATCGTAGGGAACGCCTTCTTTTACAGCCTTTTCGAATAAAAATTCCAGCTTTTCCCTGCTTTTTTCACTGTAAAAGCCCAGTGCATTTTCAAAATCGGGCTGGAAATCTCTATCGATTTTATGGATTTCTCTGGTAGACTGAGACCAAAAAACGGTATTGTTTTTCAGGTTGACTTCCCATCCGCCCACCTGCGCCACAGCACTTGTCTGTTCCAGCATCTTTTTGGTTTGAACAAGGTCTTTTTCCAAACTTACTCTTTCAGTAACATTCAGGGCAGTACTTACCACATAAGGATTTCCTTCTTTGTTGATTTCCACAAGATTGTGATACATCCAGATCATTTCTTCACCTCCTTTTGTTTTCAGGATCATGGTTCCGAAATCTTCCTCGTTTTTATTGATTCTTTCGAGATATTGCTCGAGAAGGTGCCAGTTTTTTTGGGGAACAAGGTCTCTTAAATTCAATCTTTCTACTTCTTCAGAAGAATATTGCAGGGTTTCTCTTCCTTTTTCATTGACAGCAATGATATTACCTTCCATATCATGCATACTCATCAATCCTATGGCGTTTTCGAAGAAGCTTCTGAAGCGGCGTTCAGAGCTTTCCAGTTTAACCTTTTCTTCGATGCGCTGGGTGATATTGATTCCGAAACAAAAAATCTCCGAGTGATTTTGATTGAGCTTTAAATACCATTCAATAATGATGGTTTGAGTATCATCTATCTTTGTTGAAGTCGTAAATGTAACTTCTTCATTGGTATCGGGAAGATTTTTGGAAAGCATTTGCAGCTGAGAATTGTGATTCCCTATCAGATCCATGAAATTCTGATTAATAACCTCTGCTTTATCTAATTGAAACACCCTCTCAAAAGTCGGATTCACATCCTTCAGCACAAAATCCTTATCCAGAACACAGATCAGATTATTGGAAATGGTAAAAGTCTGCTGAAAATACTCAGCCTGGAGATTTTTCCTTTTTCCCATGAGAACTTTTGTGACTGCCTCTCCTATTTTTTTCAGAGTTGAAATCTGATCATCTGTAATTGTTTTAGGTTTGTAGTCGATAACACAGAGTGTTCCTAATACAAATCCCTCATCATCAATCAGGGGAACTCCCGCATAAAACCGGATTCCACCTGCCAGAATAATTGCATTATCAGAAGATCTTTCGTCTAATAAAGTATCGTTGATAATAACAATATCACCACTGGCGATAGAGTATTGACATACAGTATTCTTCCTGTCTACAAAATCAAGAGCAAGCCCCACACAGCTTTGGATAGTCTGGGTTTCGCTTTCCATCATGGCAATAAGCCCTGCCGGGCAGTCTGTCACCAGACACGCTGTTTCTGCGAAAATATCTAACTGGGGGTCTTTTTCAAGGTTTAAAAGACCAAAATACTCCAGTTTCTTCATTCGGCTTTCTTCATTCGCAGGAATTGGATACTTCTTCATATATTATATCAACAATTAGAGACTTTTCTTTTTTGATTATTAAAAAATGATAATCAAGGCCTTAAAGTTTATATTTTAAATATTTTTAAGCGCTTTAAATTATTATTTTAATAAGTAAACCAAATTACGAAATAATTTTGTATTCTATTACAGTAAATTTGTTAATAAAGCTATATGTGTATTTATTTTAAATTAGCTTACGTGAATTATGTATTTATATTGAAATAACGAGCATTATGAAAATAAAAGCACCATACGTGAATATGGTACTTAACAGGTGAATCGGGATGAATATAAGATATTGATTGTGTGTTTTCTTAAGGCCTGAGGATTGATTGATAAAAAAGTCCATTCCCTGAAAAATACGGAAATGGACTCACCACTTATCATCATCCAAATCACAACTATACTATGAACAGGGAAGCAATGGCTTGTGCATCGCTGCCGCTTAAAATTTCGTCGTAGGCTGCAGAACCTGCTGCGGCACCAAATAAAGTTCCGGTATTATAACCTGCCTGGTTGGTATTTTCTTCTCCTGCATAAACAGGATTGGTGGCGGAAGGCATACTTCCTCCGTTGGCAAGCTCAATCCATCCTTTGTTCGCCCTCATTCTTCTTACCTGTGAGGCATGTCTGGCTTCTACAGAATGAATCTGTAACGCTGCCTGCAGAACTACTTTATTGGACATCACATTTCCTGCCTGCCCTTTGTAAGCTCTCACTCCGGTATCTTCAAAAGCCTGCGCAAGGATAAGAAACTGGTTATAATCTGTAAAAGGCATAAAGTTTCCGCCGGCTGTAAAATCAAAAATAGGTTTATTTCCGGGAGTTGTTCCTAAAGAAGTCAGTGTACTTTTCAGAAAACTTACATGAGCCGATTCATGCTTTGAAATCTGCATAAAAACGGTTCGGTCTCCATTGGGAATCAGTCCCGGAGTTGACAATCCTATGCTGTAATATTCATTTTCAAGATATTCCAGTACCAGCGCCAGTTGTAAAGCATCTGTAAGTGTACTTTTTAAAGCAGTACCTGTTAATGCTGTTCTGGTAGTTTCTGCTTTGGCTGGGATGGCCATCATAGCACCCAAACCAAGCGGTACAGCTGCTGTTGCTGCTTTTTTTCCAAATAATGAAATATCAGTAATCGTTTCTAATCTTGATGCTTCCCTCGTGAAAAATTTATCATCAGAAAGTTTATCCAGTAATCTAAGAATATTCATAATGTGAGTTTTTAGGGTGATGTTTAGTTGATTCCTCTTTCTTTCCAGGTAAATGGTGTTTTGATAAATGCTCCGGCAGCCATTACGATATCTTTGGGCTCTTTGGCAAGATCAAGTCCGTTGGCATCAATCACATCATCTCCTGAAAAATCTGCAGATCCGGGATTGATTAAATTTCTGATGGCAGAAGCATGTCTGGCTTCCACAGAAACTATCTTACCGGCAATCACGAGATAAGCCGGATTGGAAATGTATTTTCCTGCTCCATTGTAAGCTGCAACACCGGTGTCTTCCAATGCCTTTGCTGTAGCCAGTACTGAATTTCTATCATTAAAATTTACATTCGGATACTGGAATTCAAGCTTAGGAAGCACATGATCTGTAGCACCACTAATAGCAACTTTGAAAAAGTCCCTGTGAATCACCTCATGATGATAGAGGTCTGTAAAAATCTCTTTTTCAATACTGGAAATTCCTGTATAAAAATTGTTGACCACTTTCGTATAAAAATCTGCTTCAAGCTGTTCCAAAGCATAGGCATAATTTAATACTCCTACATCTCCGGTTCCAAGATCATACTTTGATTCTTCTATAATCTGGAAGTCATCATCATCATTACATCCGATGATGGTAAGGCCTGCAATAGCCAATCCTACTCCACTTAGTTTTAAAAAGCTTCTTCTGCTGGTATCAAGGGTTGCACCCTGATTAGAAACCTGAATTGTTTTTTTCATAGTATTTATTTTTAGTGTTGGATAAATAAGAGATAAAAACAGCACATTGGAATATGCTGTTTGAAATCTTAGAATTTGTTATGGCATCAATACTGTATCGATTACATGAATCACTCCATTAGACTGGTTCACATCAGCAATCGTTACTTTGGCGCTGTTTCCTTTTGCGTCTTTTATGTAAAGATTTTTACCTTTTGTCCAGAATGTAAGATCTTCACCCTGTACAGTTTTCATCATGCTTTTTCCGTTTCCTGCTTTTACAGCGGCCCATATTTCTTTAGCGCTATATCTTCCCGGAAGAACATGATAGGTTAAAATAGAAGTAAGCATCGCTTTATTTTCAGGCTTTACAAGATTTTCTACTGTACCTTTCGGAAGTTTGGCAAAGGCTGCATCTGTAGGTGCCAATACTGTAAAAGGTCCCGCGCCCTGTAATGTTTCTACCAGGCCGGCAGCTTTTACCGCAGCGACAAGGGTTTTGTGATCCTTTGAGTTGACTGCATTTTCAATAATGTTCTTAGAAGGATACATAGGAGCTCCCCCTACCATTACTGTTTTTTCTTTCATCGTTTGTGCAGTTACCTTCCCACTGAATGCAAATGATAGAGCTACCATTGCTAGAACTGTGATTTTTGATTGTGTGTTCATTGTAGTTATTTTTTTGTTAATTATATTTAATTCGTGCTTTTAATGTCATTTACGAGGTTGGTTTTATTTTAGATTGAAAAAAAAAGTAAATTTATTTTAATGTATTGATTTTCAGTTTGTTAATTTTATACCCGTAGTAATTTTATAATACTTTCGAATTTTAAAAACTGTTTTTTAAACCAATTCTGAGGTACAATAATGATATTCTCAATAGGATTATTCTATAGCTTTATAGGTAGAATTTCTGATATTGAATATTTTTCAATGATTTATATAAAATTGTTTACGAAATAAAAGATGTGTTAGATTTTATTGTCTATGTATTTTATTTTATTACATTTGGAAAGAAAAAATAAAAGCTATTAAAACAACCTATTCTGAAGAGGAGCTTATCGTTTTATTGAAAGAGAAAAACGAAACTGGTTTTCATTATCTGTATGACCACTATTCCGGTGCGTTGTACGGGATTATTCTTCGGATCGTTCAGTCTAAGGAATATACCGAAGAAGTTATTCAGGATGTTTTTGTTAAAATATGGAATTCTATCCATCAGTATGATGCTTCCAAAGGGAGGTTTTATACCTGGATCATCAATATTGCCAGGAATACAGCCATTGATTATTTAAAATCAAAAGCTTTCCAGAATGAGCTTAAAAACCAACCACTTCCGGATTTCGTATATAATACTGCAGAGCTTTCAACGACTAACCATTCTTCCGATTATATCGGATTTAATAACGTGCTGGAAGGTCTGGAAACAGACAAAAAGGAGCTCATCGACCTTGCTTATTACCAGGGATATACCCAACATGAAATATCAGAAAAACTGAAGATACCGTTGGGAACGGTAAAAACGAAAATGCGGAATGCGCTGATGAAATTAAAGGATTTGCTAAAAGATTATCAATAAATTGAACACTAAAGAATACATATCATCCGGAATTATAGAATCTTATATTCTTGGCCATGCTTCTCCCGAGGAAGCAGGGATTTTGGAGTGTGTGATGAAGAATAATGCTGAAGTAAAAGAAGCTTTTGAAGAAGCACAGAAGACTTTGGAACATCTTGCTACAGCTCAGGCTGTAACACCTCCAAGTGATTTGAAATCGAAGATCTGGAACAAAATTCAGCAGGAACAGGTTGTTGAAGAAATAACTCCTGTCCTTCCGGCAGTTCTTCCTGAAGTAAAAAGAGAAACAGAAAATACTACAGAAAGAAATGATTTCAGAAAAAATACACCCTGGAAAACATATGCCATAGCAGCTTCTGTATTGTTCCTCGTAAGTGTTGCCGGAAATGTATTCTGGATGAACAGCCAGTCTGCCAGTCAAAAAGAAATGGCTTTAATGATAGCTGATAAAAAGCAGAAGGATCAGGCTATGGAAAAAATGAACCGAAAGATGGATATGATTTCCAATCCCGATATGCAGATGGTTATGCTGAAGGGCGTAGAGAAGCACACAGACGCCAAAGCAATGGTTTTCTGGGATAAAAAAACAAAAGAAGTCTATCTGAATGCGGAAAAACTTCCTAAAGCTCCCGAAGGAATGCAGTATCAGCTCTGGGCTATAGAAGATGGAAAACCGGTAAATGCAGGAATGTACACTGAAGATAAAGACAGCAAAATTGCTTTGGCCAATATTCCCAAAGCGCAGGCTTTTGCCATTACACTTGAAAAAGCAGGTGGAAGTAATGTTCCTACTATGGAAAATATGTTTGTAATGGGGGAAATCTAAACCCCTGTTGATACAAAACAAGGCGGACACAATCAATCCGCCTCGTATCTCCCAAATAATTAAATATGAAAAAATATGAATGTCTAAACCAGACAGGCCTTCAGCATCAGATTGTGAAGGTCTGTATTTTTAATAAACGGCTGTAAAAGTTCATTTCCTGGGCCGTAAGCAGCGACTTCCACATAATCTCCGGAATGATCCATACTGATCCATCCTACGGAATTTCTGCTTTTCTGAATTTCTGAATACAGTTTAAAAGGCAGTTTCTTGTAATTATAAAGTCCCGCTTCCTCTTTTTCAAGACCGTTGTAGAAACTTTGCATATGCCTAGCTTCATCGTCATTCAGAGTAATCTTGTTGCTCTCATAAATCCAGTCTTTAATGTCTTTTACCGAATCATCCTTGTTAATCTTGTTCAGAATGTATTCATTGGTGTATTTATATTCTGAAATGCTGTTAAAATGCGTAGTAGCCTCTGCTCCGTAAATAGTTCCCGGATTAGCATTTCCATGGTCTGTAGTGATGATGACTAAAGTATTTCCGTCTTTTTCGGCAAAATCCATGACTGTTTTTACCGCCTCATCAAATGCCAGCTGATCATGGATGAGTGCCGCTACATCATTGGCATGGGCAGACCAGTCCACTTTTCCGGCCTCGATCTGAAGGACAAAACCTTCGGGATGATCTTTCATCTGACGGATAGCAGTATTGGCCATTTCAGCAAGAGTGGGTGTATTTTTATATTCCGGAAGATGAGCTCTGTCGATGCTGTAAGGCAATGCTCCTGTATTGAAAATGCCTAGCAGCTTCTCCCCTTCTTTGATTTCTTTCAGGTCATTTTGTGTTTTCAGAATTCTGTATCCTTTTTTACTGTAAACAGAATAGAGGTCTTTTTTGTCTTCTCTTTTGGAGGGATTAAAAAATTCGTCTCCACCACCTAGCAGCACATCGAGTTCAAGCTCGGCGTACATTTCAGCAATTTGAGGTTCAGCATTTCTTTTCGAAGAATTTACACAGAATCCGGCAGGAGTAGCATGAGTAATGGTTACCGTAGTCACGCAGCCTGCTTTTTTTCCTGCTTTTTTATATTGCTGCCATATCGGAAGATGTTTCTCTCCATTAGCTCCGATGTTTAAAACTCCGTTTTTCACTCTGATTCCTCCTCCAAAGGCCGAACTTGCGGCAGCAGAATCTGTGACAACAGAACTTGCTGAAGCGGTGTCCATCAAAGCACGGGTCACCTTTTTATCATGATACAGATTAAGCCAGTTACTTCCTTTTCCTAAAATATTCCGTGAATACAGATCTGCCATCGAAAGCGTTCCAAGGCTCATCCCGTCACTGATCATAAAAATAATATTCTTAGCTTTTCCTTTCCTGTGCAGTTCGGTATTCTTCCCGAAGCTCCAGAGATCAGATGGTGATAAGGTTAATAATCCTGAAAGTATTGCAGATCCTTTTAGAAATTTTCTTCTGTCCATATTGTTTTTGAAATAATGCCGAAAGTTATTATATTTAAATTCTTTATCGTAACTTTGTTGCATTAATTAAAAGTTAATTTTAAATATTCTTTGGGAACGGATCCTCGAAACTTAGTTTCTTATCGAATTGTTCCTTTTCTTTTTCATTAATAAGACATTGCTGAAGATCTGCCAGCATCTGATCTTTGTCCAGATTCTGCCCGATAAACACCAGTTCATTGATCCTGTCGCCCCAGCTTTTATCCCATCTGCTTTCTATAAACTTCTGATTATCTGAAAATGAAGAATACTGAACCCTGTGACTCATCGGCATGCTGCACCACCAGACTCCTGCTTTTTCGAGTCTGAATGAACCTCCTGCCTGAGAGAAATTCAATGCATCATCAGGTCTTGAAGCCAGCCAGAACAGGCCTTTTGCTCTGATGGTTCCTTCCGGATAATGATGGTTCAGATATTCCCAGAGTCTTATGGGATGGAAGGGTTTTTTATCTCTGAAAACCAGTGAACTTATTCCATATTCTTCAGTTTCCGGTGTGTGATGATCAGCCTGTAACTCTTTTTGCCAGCCAGCGGATGACTGTGCTTTTTCAAAATCAAAAAGCTGTGTATTCAAAATCTTTTGAGGATCAATTTTTCCAAACTCTGATTGTAAAAGGTTCGCCTCCGGATTTAACTTCCTGATTGCTGCTTTTAAAAAGCCAAGTGTCTCAGTATTGATAAGATCTGTTTTGTTTAAAATAATCACGTTGGCAAATTCAATCTGATCGGTCAGAAGATTAACAATCGTTCTGTAGTCGCCTTCCATATCAGTAAGATCACGGTCCATCAGTAGTTCATTAGATCCAAAATCTTTCATGAAATTGAAACAATCGACCACCGTTACCATTGTATCTACATAACTGAAACGGGAAAGATCTATTCCGCTCTCTTCATCAATATAAGTAAAGGTTTGAGCTACAGGAATCGGTTCACTGATTCCCGTACTTTCAATAAGGAGATAATCAAAACGGTTTTCACTGGCAAGACGTTCTACTTCTACCATAAGATCTTCACGAAGTGTACAGCAGATGCATCCGTTACTCATTTCAACAAGCTTTTCTTCTGTTCTTGAAAGCGTGTTTTGATTTTCAACCAGGCGTGCGTCGATATTAATTTCACTCATATCGTTCACTATCACAGCTACTTTTAAGCCTTGTTTGTTATGAAGAATATGATTCAGTAGTGTCGTTTTACCCGCTCCCAGAAAGCCGCTGAGTACCGTTACAGGAAGTTTCTTAGTCATGTTTTAATGTTTATGATTTTTAAAATTGATGATATGGCCTGTAATCAAACCGACAGCTCCGATATAGATCAGAGGAAGATGAACTTCAAACAGAAAATCTGTCAATATAGAAATGAAAATAAGGCTTAATGATATCCAGAACAGAAACTTCAGCCACCGGTTTTCCATTTTCTTTGTTATTCTGAATACCACAACGGCTCCTATGAAAAGGAAAACCAGATCAATATAAGGATTATGGGAGATTCCCAATGGAACAATTAATAGCAGTGGAAAGACAATACAATGAATCAGGCATAAAACAGCAGCGGAGATTCCTACAGCATCAAGAATTTTTGATTTCATAATAGTATGGATTAATTTTCTTATCGTAACTTTGTTGCAAAAGTAGAAATAAAAATTTAAATAACGCAACTTTGTTGCATTAAAATATGAAACAGGTCAGAAATACTCACGCCAAAACGGAAATTTTAAACCTTATTAATAGTTCGGATGTTGCCCTTACCCATTCTGATATTCAGAAGAAACTGGGAGATCTGTGCAACAGAGTAACCATCTACAGGGTTCTGGAAAGGCTTGAAAACGAAGGTGCGATACACAAGATCGTCAATATTGATGGTGTAGTGAATTTTGCAAAGTGCAGTGGAAAATGTACCCATGAACAGCATTTTCATAATCATGTTCATTTCAACTGTAAGGAATGTCATTCCGTTACGTGTATTGAAAACGCTATTCCGGAAATCAGTCTGCCGGAACATTTTATTGCACAGGAATATAATTTTATTATCAGCGGTATATGCCCGAAATGTGCTGATGCCTGAAAAAGAAAAAGGCAGAAAAGCGAATATGCTGATCTGCCCTTTTTATGGAAATAGAAATTCTTTTATAGAGAAGAAATATAGACTTCTATTTTGGTACCATCATAATTGAAGGTTCCGTCAGAATTCTTTTTACCCAATACCCATTTCATGTCTACAGGCACATTCCATGCTGATCCTAATGAAAAACCGTTAACAGAACGGATTTCATTACCATTTCCTGTAGTAATAGCCGAATGAAAGAATGTTTTATCGATAAGCCTGTAAAAACCAATGGCTTTTCCTGCCGGAATAGGGGTATATCCATCCCACTTTTCTCCCGCCGGATAATTGAATAAGGTTAACCATTTTTGTCCTGCCGATTCTGCAAGCTGAGCAGGACTTATGCTGGCACCACGCATATATAATGCATAAGCAACCACATCATGACATACTCCACTGTTGTATTTCGAAATGTTCTCTTTCCCAGAGAGAATAGCGTGAGCAACGGGTGCTCTTTCAGATAGGGATAGCTGAGCCTTCCTGGCTCCTTCCGGTGTTATAAATGACATATTGTAATATTTTGTTTGGTGACGTAAAGATACAGCTTTAAAATTTAATCACTTATGTTAGAAAATATTTTAAGTTTCGGCTAAAGCCAATGGAAGAATACTTTATAAAATAAGCGGGCTAAAGCCCGCTTCTATTGATATATAAATCTGGTGTTTTAGCAGAGACAAATGTAAATATTCAATAGGAACGGGCTTTAGCCCGTTTAACAATTAGATATAGATACGTTGGCTTCAGCCAAAACTTAATATTGGGTAAGTTCAGGCTGGAAGCCATTGAAAGATAAATAATAAAATGTGGGGGTTAAAACCCGCCTCTATTGATAATATAATTTAAAAACTTCTAACAATAATACATGCATTCATAGCTGAAAAGCTTCCCCTCTTTAAAAGTAAAAATAAAGAGTCCGGCATCTCCATTCTGAATGTGATATTCGTGTGGAGAGGAAATCCAGCGTGTTGAAAGCAATTCGCCAAAATGGTTGACAAAATCCTTTTCGTTATAATTAGAATCCATACGTTCATTTCCCAGAATCACAGCTTCGCCATTGTTGAAGGACATTTTGTAAATGCTTCCGGAAACTTTTCCTTTATATTCTTCAAAAGCAACCATCATATCAGAGGTTCTGTAAAAATATTGAGGATCCCAGCCGCATTCAGGGGTATTGGGAATGTCTTTTACCTTCTGCATCTCCAGCTGTTTCATCTGTGCATCAGTGATTTTTCCGTCAAAAAGCTTGGTTTCTTTCCATACAAAATGCATATTTAAGGCTTTCAGCTTTTTTTCATAAGCTTCCGTTTCTGGTTTTTTTGCCAGTTGATCTGCCAGAAGAAGTTCAAAATCAATATCTACTTTTGGATTTTCTACACTGGTATTGGATTCTTTCCAGTACTGTAATGCTTGTTTAAGGTTTTTATCTTCCTGCCATGCAATTTCACGTAATCTTCCCACCTGAGCCAGTTCTTTTTCCTTGTTTTTACCTTTAACTGCGAGATAATCTTTAAGAATTCTGTCGTAAGTAAGTCCGGTTCCCAGATATTTCATTTGAATATATTCCGGATTCTCATGAAAATGATCCCCGATATAAATCCAGCCGTCCTCATATAAAGGAACATAATCTATACAGACAAGTTCGTTTAAAGCAGCCCTGCGTATGGCTGTACTTTCTGTGGTAGGCGCTTTTCGTACACGCAGCTCAGATACCTGCACATAAAAATGCGGACATTGATGTCCTTCTGTTCCTCTATAAAAATACTGAGCGGGTTCGCCGGCAGACTTTTTCCCACGCATGCTTTTTTGTAACGGCTGACGGTCTATAAAACCAATATCACCGTTGCTTACCTGTACTTTGTATTGCGTTTGGGTAGAATCCAGAACATAAACAGGAGCTTCGGTAGAAAATATTCCTAAAAGATCTTTATTTTTTCCACTTTCACGAAAGAGATGTCCCCATTCTGACGTATAAACAGGGCGTTGGCCAGGGCTTTGTGCCATGGTATTATAAAAGCAGCACTGAAAAATGCCGGCTGCCAATAGTATCTTATTCAACATATTGTAATGTATATCCACAAAAACGATCCTGTTTTTTGCAGATGGTTCATAATGGTTTCTATGGTTATTCCTTCAAAAATAATGAAAAATCAGGGTTTATGCCAAAGTTATTGTTATTCAGAATGGGTATAAATTCCATCCTATTCATCTGTTCCCATTGGGTAAAGTAAATAAAAATACTATTTTTATCGGCCAAAAAAGTAAAAACTCATTATGCCCACTGATGCTTCTCTTAAGCTGATTCCGATGACAACTTTCGTGCTGGAATATTATTCACACGAAGGATATGCCGATCTTCAGATTTTGAATCTGATGAATAATTATGCCAATTTCTTAAAGAAGCGTTTAACTCTTGGAATGTTTGTTCCTGTAGACCGTAAAGGAAATATTCTGAAAGAACCGAAAAATTATACCGCATGGAAATCTCTTGACCATAACGATGGAAGAAGAACGGATATTGTAGGTTTTGAAGAATATGCAGAGTACCAGAAGGCTGAGCAGAACTGTATGTTCGAAGGCTTTAAGGTAGATTATAATGGATATTCAAAAGTGAGAATCATTGCTTCATACGATCCTTCTATTGAATTGTCTTTTAATAAAAATGACCTGATTCCTACAGGCTACAATGATGTAGAATCACTGACGGTGTTTGATGATATCTTTTTAACATCCAGTGCATTAAAAGCGATTGGAATAAAACGATAAATTATAGTTGTACCATATAAAAAACCTTTATCAGCACTGATAAAGGTTTTTTGTTTTCTTATTCTATCTGACACATTCTCCCGAATGGCAGTGGTAGCCTGATGGACAAAGCCCGTTGATGCAGGGGCCGGCAGCATCAGGATAACACCTTTCATCTGCACGGCAATGAGAGTGAGGAGGACAAAGGGAAAGCAGATTGCCAAGGCAAACGCCTACAGGAAGAGGAAGATTCAGCTCTATTCCAATGGCTCCGATCATGTTTTTTAATGTTTTTCTGTTTAATTTTTTCATGGTTTTTGTTGTTAGGTGTTAGTGATTTTTAATATACTTTCAAGTTCTGTAATGAAATCTTTCTGTGCCGGATTGATCCGTTTTTGTGCTTCCTCTGAAGCAAACCACTCCCATTGGTCCACTTCGGGAATTTCAATTATTTTGCCGGATTTGGGCGGCCATTCTAATGGAAAGCTATTGCTATAAAGGTCTGAAGTATCAATATCTCCTTCCAGGGCCCATGCATAAACTGTTTTTCCTCCTTTTTGTCTGATGGGTGATAATTCTATGAATTGGCCTTCTGCTGTTGTACCTGTTTCTTCTTTAAATTCCGTTAATGCCCTCTCCAAGGGATCTTCATCGGGAAGAATCTCTCCTTTTGGGATAGACCATGCCCCAGAATCTTTATTTCTCCAGAAAGGGCCGCCGGGATGAACCAGAAAGTAATACAGACTGTCTTTTTCTTTTTTAAAGAGCAGAATCCCGGAACTCGTTTTCATGGGTTTAAAGATTTGATTATTAAAGATAAAAAAAAATATAATCAGATGATCAATAAGATCAACCTTTCTTTTTAAACTGAGAAGGTGACATTTGTTTGTACGTTTTGAATATTTTATTAAAATGGCTGGCATCATTGAAACCCAGCCTGTCGGCAATTTCACTGATATTATAATGGCTTTGCAGTAAAAGCTTTTCAGCAGTCTTCAGCTTATGTTGTATGATATGCTGTTGTATGGAGAAACCTGTCTGTTTTTTTATATAAATGCTGATGTAATTGGGAGAAAGCATAAATTCTTCAGCCAGGTTCTCAATTTTCATTTTATCAGCATCCAGAGCATTGACATTGATATAATACAGGATCTTTTCAATTCTGTTTAGATTTTGAGTGAGCCGGTTTTTTGCAGTAGCATTTTGCATCGTATTCCGGATCAGAATAGTCATAATACCCGAAAACAGATCAGTAGTTATCTCTTTGTTATAGGTATTTTTATGGCTGAATTCATACAGAAGAATCCGGGCAAGCTGTAAAAGATGCTCCCGGTCTGTTTTACTCTTAATCGCTGATTCATACACGAAGGAATGATCTTCCATCAGGAGCTGTACAGCCTTTTTAAGTTCATTGTTTTTGTTGGGCAGTAAGTTTTCCCAGATATACTGCTCTGTGAATTTTATATAAATGAATTTCGTTTTGTTTTTAATTGAAAATTCATGGCCGTCACTTGGTCTGAGTAGAAATACATCCCCCTTTTTATACGGGAAAGTAATGCTGTTTAGGTGATGAAATCCTTTTCCGCTTTCTATAATGATCAATTCATAAAAATTATGATTGTGATACTCAACATCCCAGTTTTCCTTTTCAATACTGAAAACATTGAAAGAGTTGAAATTAACGATTCGTTTCATGGAAGAATGGATTTTTACAAATTTACCATTAATTTTTACAATATATGCCAATGGATTATTAATGAATTTTGCCTTATCAATACATTCAAAATGAAATATATAAAACAATCAGTATTGCTGCTTGCCTCTGCAATTGTTCTGATGTCCTTTTCTGATCATGAAAGAGATACAAAAGAAAAAAAGCAACAGCATGAAAAACAGGCCCGAACAAAAAAATACTGGCCGAATGGTGCTCAATTGGTCATTTCCGTTTCTATGCAGTTTGAGACCGGCGGACAGCCGGAAGGCGCTGAAAGTCCTTTCAGTGGAACGCCTCTTTCCAAGGGACAGCCGGATCTTCCCGCAGAAAGCTGGTACCGCTACGGAGGAAATGAAGGAATTTACCGTATGCTTGATTTATGGAAAAAATATGACATTAAAGTTACCTCTCATGTCGTAGGAACTGCTGCTGAAAAGTATCCTGAAGTTGCCAAAGCTATTGCAAACGGAGGTCATGAAATTGCAGCTCATGGTTTTACCTGGGATAATCAGTGGAATAAAAATTATGCTGACGAACTGAATTTCGTAAAGAAAGGTGTGGATGTTGTAGAAAAAATTACAGGACAGAAAGCTGTTGGGTATAATGCCAACTGGCTGAGAAGAAGCCCGAATACACTTAAAGTATTACAGGAACTGGGTTTTCTGTATCATATTGATGATCTAAGCCATGATGAACCTTTTATAACTAAAGTAAAAGGAAAAAACTTTGTAGTCGTTCCTTATACGCTTCGTAACAATGATATTGTCAATATTGAAGGGAAACACTGGAGCGCGGAGCAGTTTTTGGCCCAGCTGAAATTTGAATTTGACCGCTTGTATGAAGAAGGAGCTTCCAAAAGGAGAATGATGAGTATCAGTTTTCACGACAGAATCGGTGGAACTCCTGCAATGGTGCATGCTATGGAAGAATTTATAAAATATGCCAAAGAAAAGCATGGCGTAGTCTTTATGAGAAAAGATGATATTGCGAAAATGGTGATGAACGATCCTGATACTCCGGTTGACAACAGCGAAGAAAAGTTTAATAAGTAAGGAAGCTGGAAGCTGGAGGAAGGAAGTTATCGAAGTCTGTAAAAACGAATTATAGATAATTGAAATAATGATAAACACAGTAGAAGTGAATCATAGCAGATCTATGCCTTCCAGCATCCAGCTTCCCGCTTCCATCCAAAAAATATAAGTAAGGAAGCTGGAAGAATGAAGTTATCGAAGTCTGTAAAAACAAATTAGAGAATGATTGAAAAACACAGTAAAAGTGAATCACAGCAGATTTATATCTTCCAGCATCCGGCTTCCCGCTTCCATCCTAAAAAAAATACCTTTATGAATAACACAAAAACAGCCTATTTTTTCCTTCGTGTATCGATGGGAATTAACCTTTTGGGACACGGATTGGTTCGTCTCGTGAAATTGCAGGACTTTGCATCAGGAATGATGAAGGGTTTTGAAACAAGCTGGCTTCCGCAGCCATTGGTCCATCTTTTTAGTGTCACTCTCCCCTTTCTCGAATTTACAATCGGCCTTCTGCTGATCATTGGTTTTAAAACCCGTATTGCGGCGATGGCCGGAGCTTCTCTGATTATCCTGCTCCTTTTTGGAAGCAGTACTGTTGAAAACTGGGAAGCAATGGGCATTCAGATGATCTATGCAGGCCTGTTCTATATTCTGATCAGCAGAATTGAGGATAATTACCTGGCCTTGGATCGAAAATAAAAACAGTAAGGCTGAAAAAAGTAAAGAATTACCTGATTAGTATAAATTTTTTACTCTTTATCCAACCACAAAAGTCACAAAAGGTTTCATTTTAATACACTTAAGTTTATTTAGGTAAAATGATATCGCAGGAAAGTTCACATAAGATGATAATCTTTGATTTTCACAAAACTTTGGTGTACTTATTACGCACAATGTTTGGCTCTGAAAAAATTGAAGTATTTAAAACTTTTGTGCCTTTTGTGGTTAAAAATGATTCAATGCTGTATTTTTATTTTCTCAGCCTAATTATTTTCCTGCTTTTTTACATTGTTCAGAGATTATGTTACAACTTCCTTAGATTCAGTTACTCTGTTTTTATAGTTATGCCCGAATTTTGTATCAGAAATAAAAGAAACTGAAAGTATTGGGTTTATTTTCAGTGAAATAGGTAACCCTCAAAATTTAAAAATGATGCAAACTATATTAGGAGCCAACGGCCAGATTGGTGAAGAGCTGGCAAGAGAACTGAAAAGGAATTATACTTCAGATATCCGTATCGTCAGCAAAAAGGCAAAAAAAGTAAATGATACAGACACTGTTTTTTCCGCAGATTTATCAGACAGGGAGAAGGCAGTTGAAGCTGTGAAAGGAAGTGAAATCGCTTATTTTACTCTTGGACTTCCTATGGATACCCGTTTATGGGAAAAGCAGTTTCTGACCATCATGAAAAATGTTATTGAAGCCTGTAAAATCAATGGTACCAAGCTCGTGTTTTTTGATAACACCTATATGTATCCTCAAAATAATGAAGTTTTAACTGAACAAACCCGATTTGATGCTGTCGGAAGAAAAGGAACTGTAAGAAAACAGATGGCCGAAATGCTTTTAAAAGAAATGAAAGCAGGAACCATAGAAGCAGTCATCTGCAGAGCTCCTGAATTTTATGGTCCCGGAAAAACACAAAGTATTACCAACAGTCTCGTTTTTAATGTCATTAAAGAAGACAAAAAGCTGAAAGTCCCTTTAAGAGATGATAAATTACGAAGCCTGATCTGGACTCCCGATGCGAGCCGTGCCACTGCTTTGATCGGAAATACACCGGATGCTTATGGACAGACATGGCATTTACCTGTAGATGATCATAAGCTGAATTATAAAGAATTCATTGCGCTGGCTTCAGAAGTTTATGGGAAAGAACTGAAATATTCAGTTATTCCAAAGCTCGCCTTTTCAATCGGATCCTTATTCAATAAAAATGCAAAAGAGCTGTTGGAACTGCTTCCCAGATATCAATATGATAACCTGTTTGATGATTCAAAATTCAGAAAGAGATTCCCGGGATTTAATGTAACTACCTACAGACAGGGAATTGAACAGATTAAAAAAGAACAGCAAGCGACAAAATAATCACTTAAAATGAGTACCTTAGAAACACCAATACCACAACCGAAGGACAAAATATTCCCATCCTCCGGAGGGGTGGCGAAAATTCAAAGAATTTTTGACGGGGTGGTAAAAAAGAATAAAATGAAAACTCCAGAAAAAGTAACCTCCATCACAGCATTACACAGGTATCTGAATCTGAAAAGGCCGTCTAATCCTTTGATCAGTGTGTTTGATTTTAATGAAGTGACTATAGATCCGAAGACTGTTCTGAGTGCTGTGACCACAGATTTTTACGTGGTTTCCCTTAAAAAAGATTGTGCAGGGAGATGTAAATACGGACAGCATTATTATGATTTTGAGGATGGAATCATGTATTTTATTGCTCCCCATCAGGTATTACAGTTTGAAGATATTCTGCTTTCCGAAGTAAGAGGAAGTGTACTGGTTATTCATCCTGATTTTTTACAAGGTTATCCATTAGCCGCTATCATAAAGAATTACGGTTATTTTTCGTATTCTGCTAATGAAGCTTTGTATCTCTCCGAAAAGGAAGAAAAATCCGTAACGGATATCATGGATAATATCAGCAGGGAGATAGAAGCCAACATGGATAATTTCACCCAGGATTTGCTGGTTTCCAACATTGATTTACTGTTAAAATACTGCGACAGATTTTACAACCGCCAGTTTTTAACACGGAAAAAGGTGAATCATGATCTTTTGACACAGCTTGAAACTTTACTGGATGATTATTTTAAAAATGAAAAACTGCTGATTGACGGGATTCCTACTGTACAATTTGTGGCAGCTCAGATGAATATCAGCCCCAATTATCTGAGTGATATGTTAAGAGTTCATACAGGACAGACCACACAACAGCATATTCAGAACAGAGTGATTGAAAAGGCCAAAGAACTGCTTTCCACTACTACTTTATCTGTTTCTGAAATTGCTTATAATTTAGGATTTGAACATCCGCAGTCATTTCACCGTTTGTTTAAAAACCAAACTACTGTTTCACCTTTAGAATTCAGAAAATCTTTTAATTAATCGTATCATGATGAAAAAAATATTGCTAATCGTAACAAATATAGATCAGTATGCCAGTGGTAACTTTAAAACAGGTTTATGGCTGAGCGAGCTTACCCATATATATCATGCGGCAAAGGAAAAAGGATGGCAGGTCACCATAGCTTCTCCAAAAGGAGGAAATACTCCTGTTGACCCGGAAAGCCTGAAACCTCTGGTCCTTGATGGAATTTCAAAAAAATATTATGAAGATCCTGAATTCATGAATGAACTGGCCCATACAAAAAGTCTCAATGAGGTAAAGAATGAATCTTTCGACTGCATTTATCTTGCCGGCGGACATGGAACGATGTATGATTTCCCTGATAATACTACTTTACAGACTATACTCAGAGATCAGTATGAAAATAATAAAATGGTTGCTGCAATCTGCCATGGAGTTGGAGGATTGTTGAATGTAAGACTTTCAGGAGGTGCATATATGATTAAAGGTAAATCGATCACTGGATTTGACTGGTTTGAAGAAACTTTGGCAAGAAGAAAAAATGAAGTTCCTTTTAATCTTGAAGCCGCTCTTAAAGAACGGGACGTACATTACAAAAAAGCATTTATTCCGATGACTTCCAACGTTATTGTTGATGGACATTTGATTACAGGGCAAAATCCTTTCAGTTCCAAAGAAATGGCTAAAGTAGTAATTCGTGAGCTTGAAAAATAAAGAGCAGGGATTGACAATACAATATATGTTTTAAGATAAAGCGAAAAGTAAAACGCAAAGCTTAAAGAAGTAAGCTTTTTAATAAAGTGAGCAAATGGTTGCGACTATGTAGCTTATGAAGGTTAGGCTATACATGTGCTCAAAAAGAATCAATTGCGAAATCTAAATAATTGATGAGAGACTAAGGTATCCTGTATTTAATTTTATCGGAGATAAAATCCTTGCGCCTTATAGCAATTTTTTATTAATCATGTTGCGTCTTTGCGTTTTCCAAAAACATTTTATATAGTTAAAAAAAAAATAAAAAACGCAAAGTTTTAATGGTTTCAGATTCTTACTAAAAATGAGTAATGATAGTGTCCATACACTGCATCATTAATTTTCCCCCTGATGCCTCAAAATAAAGTAAAACATTAAAATCTTTGCGTATTTATGATTATGCTTAGAAAAAATCAATGCAATTGATTCAAGCTTTGCTCCCTTAAAATAGTAAGAATTAGTATATCAAATCTTTGCGTTAAAAATACATTGCCCCAATTATAAGCTGTTCTTATGATAAAAATGATTTTGTTACTGTCACCAGACTCATTATAATTACTACTATTCCCACTACCACGAACATTTTCTTTGTCGGAAGCTTTGATGTAAGCATCGCAGAAAACGGAGCTGTAAAAACTCCACCCAGCAAAAGTCCCAAAACAATATTCCAATGGTGGATACCTATGGTAAAAATAAAGGTAATAGCACTGGTAATGGTTAGTAAAAACTTTGCAACGGTAGAACTTCCCACTACATATCGGGGAATCCTTCCCTCTTTGATCAGCGTTCCGGTTACCAAAGGTCCCCAGCCTCCGCCGGCAAAAGAATCTATGAAGCCGCCTGCCAATCCTAATATTCTGAGATTGGTTCTGCGTTTGGCTTTTGCTTGTCCGGTTTTTTTATCTTTAAATGCATTGTTTAAGATATTAATACCAAGATAGAGCGTGTAGCAGGCAATAATTGGTTTTACGATGTGAGCATAATGTTCACCATAATGAGACAGTGTTAAAGCTCCGATAACAGAACCCACAATAGCCAATGGAAACAGCACCCAGACCATTTTTTTATTCACGTTTCCCAATTTATAATGACTGAAACTCCCGGCCGCCGTGGTAAACGATTCCGCAGAATGGATGCTGGCACTTACAACCGGCGGCGGAACATTTAGTAATAAAAGAATTGTAGTACATATCACTCCGTAGCCCATTCCCATAGATCCGGCGACAATTTCTGCCATAAAGCCCGCAAACAGCATCCAGTAAAAGATATGGCCATCTTTGTTCAGAAAATGCTGAATATCATCAGATAAGTTGAACTGATATACGACAAGGCCAAATAACCCGAAAAGAAGTAAAACACCAATGATGCCCAGATAAATATTGGCTTTTCTCTGGGCTGTTTTGGTGATACTGATCAGCTTTTGAATTTCCATATCCGGTTTTGCAGCAACTTTTCCGTCGGACAGATATTCTGTTGTAATCTTATTAAGTTCTTTTACTTTATAATCGAAATCGCCTGTCAGTTGATTACGGATATGCTGCATATTGTCCAATACATGATCCATTTCGTCAGGAATCACTTCGGTAAAGGTTTCTCTTAATCTTTTAGCGATGGTTGGAGATTTTCCATTGGTGGAAATAGCTATTTTAAGACTTCCCTTTTTAACAATGGATCCTAAATAAAAATCACAAAGATCAGGTTTATCCGCAATATTGACCAGTACACTTTTTTGCTGGGCTTTTTCTCTGATTTCCCCGGCCAGTTCAACATCATTTACAGCAATAATGGCCAGATCAGTATCGTTAAAATCGTGGTCATGATATGCTCTCTCATGAAGTGTTATATTGGAAAACTGATTTTGTAAAGTTCTGACCTCCGGAATGATTTCTTTGGCTACCAGTTTGATGGATGTTTCCGGTGAATTGCCCAGAACAGATTCCAGCTTTTCAAGGGCAACCTTTCCGCCGCCAATAATCAGCAGCGAAAGGTTTTCAAGTTTTAAAAATATGGGATATAAAGAATTACTCATCCTGATTACAGTTTTAAGTCATAGGTAAAAGCGAGATAATACAGTCCTCCGATTTCAGGACCTGCTGCATACTGGAAGTAACGGCGGTTCAGCAAATTGGTAGCTCCAATCTTAATATTGGCATGGATTTCAGGCAGTTTCCATGTAGCCTGTGCATCAATGGTGTAATAAGCGGGAATTTCTCCGGATGCTAAGGGGCTTTCCCACATAAAACCACTCTGCCATCTTGCTACAAGCGTAAATCCGATGTTCTTGACAATCTCTCTGTTTCCTACACTTACATTGACCATCCATTTCGGAGTGTTGAAAGCCGTGATAAACAGGTCTGAACCATTATTGGAAGCCAGATCATTATAAGAAACATTGGTATTGACATTATAATTTCCTGTAATATTGTAACGGATTCCAAGAGATGTTCCATAGCTTTTATAGGTACTGTTGCTGTTGGTATACACCCTGTATCTGTCCTGTTTGCTTCTGTCGAGCATTGCCAGCACGGCTGCATTGCTTCCTACTTGGCTGTTTTTAGGAACGGCTACTTCTACCTGCCCAAGGAATCCTTGGTAGATATTGTAATAAAAATCCCAGTCCAACACCAGTTTATTATTGAAAAAAGTAGACTTATACCCTACTTCAAACGAATTGATTTTCTCCGGCTGTAACTTCTGCAGATTGGCTACCGCTAAAAGTTGCTTATTATCCTGGGCTGCCTGAGCCTGGGTTTTTCCTGCGTCAACATCAGCGTTTACTGCTGAGGTAAATTTATCGATGGATGCCAGCGTATAAGAGTTTTCCAGATAGCCTAATCCATCATTCACTTTTGAAAGTCCGCCTACTCTTCTTACATTTCCGTTATTCACGAATGAAAGGGCTTCAAATAAAGATGGAAAACGATAGCCGTTTTGAAAAGATGCCCTGAAATTATGCTGTTTTACAGGGGAATACACTACACTTATTCTTGGATTTAGTTTGGCTTCAAATTCCGGGTTTCTGTCGATCCGTAAAGCGGCATTGATTTTTAATTTATCATCAAAGAAAAGCCTGGTAATCTGTGCAAAAGCCCCATATTTCTGATAGATAACATCTTTCCCGAAAGTACCATTGGCTAAAGGAATGTTTCTTTCGTTCACGGGACGATTGAAATCGACAAAATTGTTTCCATCCGGAGTAATGCTGTACAGTCGGTAATCTACACCAGCCAGAAGGCTGAATATCTTCACAAACCTACTGAAATCATAAGTAAGTTCTCCCTGATAAAAGCGGGATTTCTGTTCAAGTTTCGCTCCACCTGTTGCGGGAGCTCCGGCTACACCTGCATTCGCTGAATCCCAGTTATTAATGCCGACGATGGTATTTTTCAACTGTTCAAAGGCTGTAGTTCCCGGTACAACCCTGTTTTTATCAGCTTCCTGACGGGCGAGAATAAATGCTTCGTTAAGATTAGTTCCGGCATTCAGGCTGTTCTGAAGTGCGGTCTGGAATATATTTTTCCAGTTGGCATTGGAAAGATTCGTCAGATCAAGATTATCTGCCAAAGGTTTGAGATTATAAGAATCTCCTGTATTTTCTATGGATACATAAGCTCTGAAGGTTAATTCTCTTCCTGTGAGTTCTACTTTATGATTCTGAACCGTAGCATTCTGCAAGCGGATTTTATTCCCTCTCTGGAAAGTTCCGTCCAGCAAGCCGTAGCGATAAACGTAAGATGTTCTCCACTGATCTCCGAAACGATAATATAAACCTGCATCGAACTTAATGTTCTTCACATCAGGACTTACCAGATCTTTTTCCAGATATCCGGTTCTCGAAACGTTGAATGTGGTTGGTTTTCCGTTGTAATCTACTTTTACAGCTACACGGTTGTTTCTTTCGTCACCGTATTTATTCCAAAGATCTTCAGCCGGATTGTTGGCCAAAGCAAAGTTAGGATTGGCTGTTACCAATGAACCTGGATTCTGATCTGTCAGATTATTGGAAATCCAGTCGGTTCCACTGAAATAGGAAGCATTTACCTTTACGGCAAAGTTTTTATTGAATACTTTTGCAAACCGGATGGCACTTTCTCCCAGAGAACTTACTTTATGATTGACATTATCTACATGATTCACTCCGCCCCGGAAATAAACGCTTATCCCTTCAGAGGTAAACGGATCTTTGGTCTGTAAACTTGCCAGCCCGTTAATGGCATTCATTCCATACAATGCTGAAGCAGCTCCGGGAGTTACTTCCATTGACTGAATATCCAGTTCCGTTGGCCCAATGGCATTTCCCAATGGTACACCTAATGTTGCAGATTGTACATCAACACCATCAACCAACTGCATGAAACGGAAATTGTTCGGCGAATTGAATCCCCTTGAATTCGGAATTTTCAACGTAAGACTGGAAGTTAACAGCTGTAATCCTTTTACATTTTCCAAGGTTTCATAAAACGAAGCAGCCGGACTTTCCCTGATGGTTTTAATATCAATTTTCTCAATAGCGATCGGTGATCTTAATATCTTTTCCGGAACTCTGGAGGCGGAGATCACCACATCATTAATAATGGTATTCTGAGGATTAAGGCCTACCGTTATTTTGTTGGAAGGTGAAAGTATTTCAACCGTCTGGCTGGTAAAACCATCTTTCTGAATCACTACCCGAAAAGGAATGGTAACCCTTGTTCTGAGCTTAAAATTACCCGATTGATCGGTTAATGCGGTATCCTGTGTATTTTCGATCTGTACTTTTACGGAGTCAAGACCTTTGCTTGTTCCTGTGTTTTTGATGCTTCCACTAAGCTCTATAAGTTGCTGCTGAGCTTCTGCCAGGTTAAAAAATAGAAATGTAAATGCAATAATGCCTGCTTTTGGTAGAAAATTTCCCTGCTTTTTGTTTTTCATTTTTCTTCATTTTTTAGGTTGAGAATGAAGCTGCCTGAATTTTTACATTGATTATTTTTACCACAAAAGGCACAAAAGTTTTCATTTTAAAACACTTTAGTTCAATTATATAAGTTTAAAATGACACTGTAGAAAAGTTCACATTAGATGAAAATCAAAGATTTTTACAAAACTTAGGTGTACTTATTATTCAAAAAGTTTGGCTCTTAAAAAGCTTAAGTGTTTAAAACTTTTGTGACTTTTGCGGTTTTGAATCGAAAAACTTCAAACAGCTTGTTTGTATTGTTATTTGAGAATCAACAACACATACACATTCGTCCGCTTAAATGAAGAGGTTGAGTTTTTTTGTTTTTTTTCAGATCATAATGAAAATCAGCCATATAATTAATTTAAGGTATGTAAGTAACGGTATGAAAAATCACCAAATGTTTCCTTTGCAAGTCTTTTCTGTACATAAATCCCGAAAAGTTCATCCAGGGTGGTCAGAATTTCTTCTTCACCAATATTTTCTTTAAATTTTGTATTCAGCCGCATTCCTAAACGGTCTCCACCAATGTGAAGATTGTATTTCCCATAGGCTGTACCTACAAATCCTATTTCAGCATTGGGAGATCTTCCGCAGCCGTTAGGACAGCCGGTCATACGGATCGTGATATCTTCTTCCAACAGACCATATTTTTCAAGGATAGGTTCTATTTTGGTGACCAGTGAAGGCAGATAACGCTGGGCTTCAGCCAGAGCCAGTGAACAGGTGTTCAAGGCTACGCACGCCACAGAGTTTTTACGTAAAGCACTTGCTCCGTCGGTATGTTCTGAAATTCTGTACTCTTTTAAAACAGCTTCAATTTCAGCTTTATCCTTTTCATCAATATCAGCCAGAATAAGGTTCTGGTTGCAGGTAAAACGGAAATTGGCTTTCCCTGCCTGCGCAATTTTTAATAGTCCTGATTTTAAAGGATATCCTTCAATATCAAGGATTCTTCCATGCTCTACAAATACGGTGTAAAACCATTTTCCTTCATGATTCTGTATCCAGCCGTAACGGTCTTTTCTTTGTGTAAACTTAAATTCACGGGCCGGCTCAAAACTGAAGCCTGCTCTCTTTTCTACTTCAGCTCTGTACTGATCGATACCTAATTTATCAATCGTATATTTTAATCTTGATAATTTCCGGTCGCTTCTGTTACCAAAGTCTCTTTGTACCGTGATAATTTCGTAGACGGCTTTCAATACTTTTTCTTCGGTATCCACAAATCCAAGGATAGATGCAAGACGGGCATACGTGGCTTCATTTCCGTGAGTGGCACCTAAGCCCCCTCCCGCAGCAATATTGTAACCTACAATTTTATCATTTTCGATAATCGCAATTAAGGCAATATCATTGATGAATACATCCACATCGTTATTGGGTGGAACGGCAATTCCTATTTTCAGTTTTCTTGGAAGATATCTGTCCTGATACAATGGATCTTCCTCTGCTTTACGGTCTACCAGAAGTTCATCATCAATCCAGATATCATAATAAGCTTTGGTTTTCGGAAGACACATTTCGCTGATTTTTCCGGCCAGTTCGTAAGCTTCCTGCTGTAAAGGGGATTCCGAAGGATTGGCTGTACAGGTTACGTTTCTGTTGACATCCCCACAAGCCGCAATAGAATCCAGATGCTGTAGATTGAAGCTCTGGATGGTAGGTCTTAAATGAGATTTTAAAATACCATGCAGCTGAATCGTTTGTCTGGTAGTCACTTTTATCGTTCCTGTGGAATGATCTTCTGCTGTTTCATTCAATCCTACCCATTGCTGCGGAGTTAAAAAACCACCGGGAAGTCTTAACCTGATCATATAAGAATACAGCCATTCCAGTTTTTTGGAGACACGCTCTTCTCTGCGGTCTCTGTCATCCTGCTGGTACATTCCATGGAATTTGATCACAGTCTGGTCATCTTCTCTGATGGCTCCGGTGAAGTTATCCGCAAGACTTTCCTTTAAAGTTCCCCTGAGTCCGTTACTGCCGGTTTTAATTTTTTCTACAGGTGAAAGGTTCTCTTTATTGTTGTTCATAATTGTTTCCTTTAATTTTTACGGGTATTTCTTTTTAATACACATCTTTAGCATATCTGCCGCTTAATTCCATTTCTTCCAGGTAGGTTACAGCATCTTCTTTGCTGCGTTTTCCTTCATTCTGTATAATGGTGAGAAGCGTTTGTTCTACATCACGGGCCATTGGTTCTTTAGCACCGCATACATACACCGATGCTCCGCCTTCAAGCCAGTAAAATACTTCCTGGGCTTTTTGTTCCAACCTGTGCTGAACATATACTTTTTCAGCTGTATCTCTTGAAAAAGCGAGGTCTAAATGAGTCAGACTGCCTGTTTTGAGAAAATCCTGCAGCTCTGCCTGGTAAAGAAAATCGGATACAAAATTCCTGTCCCCGAAGAATAACCAGTTTCTTCCTTCTGCACCTGTGGCATCACGCTCCCAAAGGAATGACCTGAAGGGCGCAATCCCTGTTCCCGGACCAATCATGATGATATCTTTATCCGCTTCCGGCAGTTTGAAATGCCCTGCTTCCTGAATATAAAACTCTATTTCCCCTCCTTCTTTGAATTCACTCAGAAAACCACTGCATAACCCATTATGTTTCTGATGGTCAATAAAGAATTCTGATTTAGCAACCGTAATATGAATTTCCGTATCACCATGCGCTTCCACAGAGGAAGAAATGGAATACAGGCGTGGTGCCTGAGCGGTTAATATCTGTAAGATTTCTTCAAATTCGTCTGCATTTTTTACAGGATAAATTCTAAGAAGATCAAGAAGACTTAATCTGACTTCCGGAATGGAATGCCCTGTTATTTTTGCATATTGAGCCACTACGGATTTAAGTAAGTAACTGATATTAAGATGCTTGTGCAGGAGTTCTTCCACAGTGTCTGTAACTTTTGCTGTTTCAACCTGTTTTTTAGAATTAATTCCTGTGAGTGTAATAATCTCATCTACAACCTCTTTTGAATTGAAAGGGATCACTCCCAAAGCTGCACCTGGTTGATAACTAAGCGCTTCTTCTGTTTCAATTTCAATATGATAGGTTTCTTTTTCTGAGGTAATATCGTTCAGATTGATAATGGCTGAAACTTTCCCCTGATATCTTTTTCTTCCGGCGGAAACTTTTGGGGCTGAAATATTTTTTGTACTCTGCCCCGCATTTTTATTGACTGTTTCAAATACATGCTCTATCCAGTGGGAAGCTTCCTGTTCGTAATCAATGTCACACTTTTTCAATGGAATAATACGCTGGGCACCTAATATTTCAAAGCGTGAATCGACATCTTCTCCGGTTTGGCAAAACAGAGGGTAACTACTGTCTCCCAGTGCCAGAATTCCGTATTTAAGTCCGCTGAGATCAATTTCATTTTCATGAATATAATCGTAGAATTTTTTAGCAAGAGCAGGCGGTTCACCTTCTCCCTGAGTGCTGATGACAATAAAGAAGAATTCCTCTTTTGTAAGATCTTTAGGCTTGTATTGGGAAAGGTCAGCCAGCTTTACCTGAAGTCCCTTTTTCTTCACTATACCGGCCAGTGCAGTAGCCAGTTTCTTACTGTTTCCGGTTTCTGTACCGTAAGCCAGCGTTATTTTCTTTACAGCATTCTGTGTAGTGGTATTCGTTTCCAATGGTGGCAGAACGGCGGTAATTGAGGACCCTCCGGCAATACCCGCAAGATATCCGCTTGCCCAGATGGCTTCGTCTCGGGAGAGGTCTCCGGAGATTTGTTTTAATACATTTAATTTAGATTCAGACAGCATATTCAAAGAAATTTTGAGTTGTAGGGATTAGAGTTCCGTTTTCCACTGATTTGAAATAAAGACCTTCCTGCTCGGCATTTCCAAGCCATGAAAATTCTTCATGGAGGTTTACAATTTTGCCCACTACCACCAATGAAGGGGAAGCAAAGGTTTTGTCTCCGAATTTTTCGTTAAAATCATCAAATGATGATGTGTACACCTTTTGAAAAGGTGTTGTAGCCTGTTCAATGACTGCAATTTTTTTATCACCTGAAATCTGAAGTGCTTTCAGTTTTTCCACAAGAGGAGTAAGGTTTCCTTTAGACATATAGAAAACAAGGGTATCATTGGTTAAAGCAAGCTCTTTCCAGTATTCTTCACTTACGATCTCCGATTTATAATAGGTCAGAAAACGAACGGATGTGGAATATCCTCTGGCCGTTAAAGGCATTCCTGCAAAGGCGGCTGCTCCTAAAGCGGCTGTAATTCCCGGAATAATTTCGTAAGGAATATGATTTTCTTTTAAAGCCTGTAACTCATCAAGAATATTCGAGAATATGGAAACATCCCCTCCTTTGAGTCTTACGATGGTTTTATTCTGACGGGCATATTCCACCATCAAAGTATTGATATGAGACTGAGGGGTGGAAGCATTTTTGCTGCATTCTTTGCCTACATAAATGATTTCTGTGTTTTCATTAACGTAGGTTTCCAGAATCTCAGGACTTACAAGACGGTCGCATAAAACAACGTCTGCTTCTGCGATTGCTTTTACAGCTTTTACAGTGATCAGTTCAGGGTTGCCGGGCCCTGCACCGATAAGGAAGACCTTTGGTGATTTTATATTTGTTTTCATTGAAGTAGTTGTTAATTAATGAGTTAGAAGAGTCCTTCTACCGACAGGTATCTTTCTCCGGTATCGTAATTAATCGTCAGGATTTTAGCGTTAGGTGGTATTTCCGGTAAATGTTTGGCAATGGCTGCTAAAGCGGCTCCTGTGGAAACTCCGACAAAAAGGCCTTCTTTTTTAGCTGCGTTAAGGGCATATTCATAAGCTTCTTCCTTTCCTACTGTAATCACGCCATCTAAAAGAGTAATATCCAGAATAGAAGGTACAAAGCCTGCTCCTAATCCCTGTAACGGGTGTGGTGCCGGGCTTCCTCCGCTTAATACAGGAGATAATTCCGGTTCTACAGCAATGACTTTTACGTTAGGATATTTTTCTTTTACCGTTTTTGCGATTCCGGTGATGTGACCTCCGGTTCCTACTCCTGTGATGATATAGTCCAGTCCGTCCGGGAAATCTTTTAGAATTTCCTGAGCAGTGGTTTCTATATGTACTTGTACATTGGCAGGATTGTCAAATTGTCTTGGAATCCATGAATTGGGTGTTTCTTCAGCCAGTTCATTGGCTTTTTCAATAGCCCCTTTCATTCCTTTTTCTCTTGGAGTAAGCACGAATTCTGCTCCGTAGGCTTCCATAATTTTACGGCGTTCTATACTCATGCTTTCCGGCATGACAAGAATGAGTTTGTATCCTTTTACGGCAGCGGCCAGAGCGAGTCCTATTCCCGTATTTCCGCTGGTAGGCTCTATAATAACGCTGTCTTTATGTAATAATCCTTTGGCTTCTGCATCTTCAATCATCGCCAGTCCGATTCTGTCTTTAATGCTTCCTCCCGGATTGTTTTTTTCAAGTTTGATCCAGATTTCATGATCTGAACCGAAGAGTTTGTTGATTTTCACGACGGGTGTATTCCCAATCGTTTCTAATGCATTCTGAAATTTCATATCAATGTACTTTTTATTTTTGTTTTTTTAGATCACAAAGGTTAATGATTCCGGTAATGAAGAATTATCCTTTATTTTTATTTCACTTTTGTGGTAGACCAGAGAGTTGGCAGGAACATCCTGTGTAACCCAGACATTTCCTCCGATAATACTTTCTCTGCCTATGGTAGTTTCGCCTCCCAGAATAGTAGCTCCCGAATAGATAATCACATCATCTTCAATATTGGGATGTCTTTTCTGATGGGCTTTTTCTTTGGAGACATTCAAGGCACCGAGGGTTACTCCCTGATAGATTTTGACATTATTTCCGATAACCGTTGTTTCTCCGATCACAATTCCCGTTCCGTGATCAATAAAAAAAGACTTTCCAATGGTCGCTCCCGGATGAATATCAATTCCGGTTTTGCTGTGGGCATATTCTGAGATGACCCTTGGTAAAATTTTCACTTCCTGACTCCAGAGCTGATGCGAGATACGATAGACATACGTGGCAAAAAAGCCGGGATATGCCAGGTATACTTCTTCCAGTGAGTCAGCAGCAGGATCAAATTCCAGAATGGATTTTGCATCCTGCACCAGCTGATCATAAATTTCTGGTAAAGCTTCAAAAAACCGATTAACCTGTTTTTCAGTAAGGGTTTTATCTCCTGTTACCGTATTGATAAGTTCTGAAAGTGTTTCCTGCAGAGCCTCAAAATTTCTTTTCAGCTCATCTTCAGTATTGTCATGCTGAGGAAGGAAAAGTGTTTCGTACAAATCCTTAACCCACTTTTTAGTCTTTATTTTATCAAAGAATCCATGAATACTGTTTTGCTTAGTCTGATGAATTCTCTCTGTTAATTGATCGGAAATTGCCATTTTTTCTATTGAATTATACAGGCTGCTACCGTTGAATTGGACGTTTCATCCACCAGAATGGCAGAGCCCGTTGTTTTATTATTGGTAAAGCTGTCATAGACCAAAGGCTGTGCCGTTCGCAGGGTAACTTTCACAATTTCATTCAGTTTGATCTCTCCATCGGCCTGTTCCCTGATAAGGGTATTGACATTAATCTTGTAATCTACCTCTTTTACCACTGCTTTTATCAGTCTGCTGTTCTGCTGCAAAAGGTATTTGTTTCCTTGCTGCAGCGGTTTCTGATCAAGCCAGCATAAAAGGATTTCAAGATCTTTTTCAACGGTGGGAACATGTTCTTCTGTAGCAAAAATATCTCCTCTGCTGATATCTACATCATGAGCAAGATGAATAACGGCTGGCTGGCCTTCAAAGGCTTCTTCTTTTTCAATGCCATTGATCTCAATTTTAGTGATTTCAGTGGTCAGGTCTGCCGGAAGAATATGAATTTTATCTCCTTTGGTGAACTTTCCGCTTAATATTTGTCCGGCATATCCTCTGTAATCATGCAGTTCTTCGGTTTGAGGACGAATCACATACTGAACCTGAAAACGGCTTCCGTTATTTTTTTCTTCATTGATCGTTACTTCCTCAAGGTATTCCAGTAAAGAAGTTCCTTCATACCAGTCTGTTCTGAAAGATTTTGAAACAATATTATCTCCTTTTAATGCAGAGATCGGGAAATAACTTACATCATTAAGTCCAAGATTTTCAGCAATTTTCGAATATTCTGATTTTATATTTTCAAAAACTTCTTCGGAATAATCCACCATATCCATTTTATTGATGGCTACAGCAACTTTCTTTAATTGTAATAAAGAGGCGATGATGGAATGCCTTCTGGTCTGTTCAATCACTCCTTTTCTTGCATCAATCAGAATAACCATCAGATCTGAGTTGGATGCGCCGGTGATCATGTTGCGGGTATATTGTACATGCCCGGGAGCATCGGCGATGATAAATTTCCTTTTAGCCGTTGAAAAATAACGGTAGGCAACATCAATGGTGATTCCCTGTTCTCTTTCTGCACGGAGACCATCTGTTAAAAGCGCAAGGTCTACCCCGTCTTCATTTTTGTTTTTAGAATGTTTTTCAAGGACTTCCAACTGGTCCTGTAAAATGCTTTTGCTATCGTACAGCAGTCTGCCGATAAGGGTACTTTTACCGTCATCCACACTTCCTGCTGTTATAAATCTTAATATATCCATCCGAATTTTAATTGTAAGTAATGAGTAATGGGCAATGAGTAATATTTTGCTGTTTTAAGAAGTAGAGGTGTTATCCTATTACTTCTTACTCATTGCTGATTGCTTATCTAAAAGTAGCCTCCTTTTTTTCTGTCCTCCATAGCGGCTTCTGTTACCCTGTCATCAATTCTGGTTTCGCCACGCTCTGAGATTCTTGTGGCTACGATTTCTTCGATAACGGCATCTATCGTAACAGCATTAGATTCCACAGCTGCAGTACAGGTCATATCTCCTACGGTACGGTAACGGATTTTCTTAGTAGTAATGACGTCTTCCGGTTCTAAAACCACATGGGAAGAATTGGCCAGCCACTGTCCGTTGAAATCGATTACTTCTCTTTCATGCGAAAAATAGATGGAAGGAAGTGCAATTTTTTCTCTTCGGATATAATTCCAGATGTCAAGCTCTGTCCAGTTGCTGATTGGGAAAACTCTTACATTTTCTCCTTTGTGGATTCTTCCGTTGAAGATATTCCACAGCTCAGGACGCTGAAGTTTAGGATCCCACTGCCCGAATTCATCACGAACGGAGAAGATTCTTTCTTTGGCCCTGGCTTTTTCTTCATCTCTTCTGGCTCCTCCGATGCAGGCATCAAATTCAAATTCTTCAATCGTATCAAGAAGCGTATAGGTTTGCAGCCAGTTTCTGCTTGGGAATTTACCTTTAGCTTCAGTCAGTTTTTTACTTTTTATGGTGTCTTCCACTTTCCTTACTACCAGATTCACATCTAGCTGTTCTACCAACTGATCACGGAAATCCAATACTTCCGGAAAGTTGTGGCCTGTATCTACGTGAACAAATGTAAACGGAATTTTTCCGTGGAAGAATGCTTTTCTTGCAAGATGAGCCAGTACAATACTGTCTTTTCCTCCACTGAATAACAACGCCGGACGTTCAAACTGGCCTGCGACTTCTCTTAATATATAAATAGATTCGGCTTCTAACTGATCTAAATAATTTAAATGATGTATTGACATTTTTTTCTTTTTTTATTGATGAATATGCAGACCGCATTCTTTTTTGTTGGCATCTTCCCACCACCAACGGCCTGCTCTGAAATCTTCTCCTTCTTTGATCGCTCTGGTACAGGGCTCACATCCTATGCTCACAAATCCTTTTTTATGAAGATGATTGTAAGGTAAATGATGATCTTTTACATACGTTGTCACCTGTTCTGTCGTCCAGTGAAGGATGGGATGAAATTTTATGATTCTGTTATCAGGATCCCACTCCAGCTGAGGCATATTCTGTCTGTTGGGAGAATGTTCGGATCTCAGACCTGTGATCCATACTTCATAGCCTTCCAGTGCTTTTCTTAAAGGATGAACCTTTCGGATGGTACAGCATGCTTTCCTTTTTTCTACAGATTGATAGAAGGAATCGGGGCCGTTTTCTGTTACAAATTCTCTGAGCTCTTCCGTATCCGGATAATAGGCTTTGATGTTCTTTTTAAAGAAAGCCTTGGTGGAAGTCCAGGTTTCATAAGTCTGTTCAAAAAGTCTTCCCGTATCCAGGGTGAATATTTCAATATTTAAATCTTTAATCAGATGAGTGATGACCTGATCCTCGTAACTGAAACTGGTTGAAAAGATCACTTTACCCGGGAATCTTTCAGTCAGTATTTGCAGTGCATTAGTTTGAAAAGAAGCTTCATCAGCCTCTTTCACAAGATTTTCGAATTCATTTTTCAGACTGTTTTCCATTTTGAATTGAGATTTAAGTCTTGCAAATATATATAAAATTCTATAACTCCTATCAAAATAGTAGAATTTAAATAAAAAAAATTTTATTCTTTATTGATGAACTTGGTTAAGGTAGCTTCCATCATGCTTTTTCTGGTCTTTTCACGAACGATCATAAGTTCTTTCCTCAGATAGCATACTGCTTCGTCTACACAATCATCACATGCTTCGTAAAAATTTAAAGAAACGCATGGTGTAAGAGCGATCGGGCCGTCAAAGATTCTGTAAATGTCTGCTAATGAGACCTCATCGGGTGATTTTAAAAGGTAATACCCTCCTACTTTACCCTGCTTGCTGTTGACCAGTTTGGCTCTTTTTAGTTCGAGAAGGATTTGTTCCAGAAATTTTTTGGGAATGTTTTCGTCCTGTGCAATAACGGAAGTTGGCAGAAAGCCCTGGTTATAATTCCTTGCTAATCTGACCATTGCTTTAAGCGCATATTTGCAACGTTTCGACATCATAATTCTTGCAAGTTATGATAAATTATCTGATAAATGAAATGTTTTTATAGCTGAAAACTTTGTATTTTAACCACAAATCGAAGATTCGACGAAGTCAAAAGCCACAAAAGATAAAAACACTTAAGTTGATTTTAAGTTACAAATGAACTGCTGAAAAGTTCACTTAAGTTTAAAAATCGAAGATTTTTAAAATACACAAACATCTGTGTAAATCCGTGAAATCTGTGGGAAAAGCTAACCACCCCGTCAAAAATTCTTTGAATTTTCGCCACCTCTCCACAAGAGGGGAATTCTAAGCCCTCCGTCTGTAATATGAGCCACAAGTTTACTCTTTCTGTAAAACAAAATACGCCAGTTCCCTATCTTCTCGTGCAAGATTTTCAAATCTTTTAAAGCCGCTTTTCAAAAGTACTTTTTGGGACCCGATATTATCAAGATCCGTTACTGCTACGATATCTTTCTGATGATTTATTGATAAACAGTGGTCAACAAGTGCTTTACAGACTTCTGTTCCGAGACCTTTACCCCAGTATTTTTCATCTAAAGTATAGCCTATTTCCATCTGATCAGGATTGTCAAGAAAGGTTCTGGCAAGGCACATTCCTACAAAATCACTGTTCTGGGGATGGAAAATTCCCCATCTGCTGAATGGTCCCTCTTCATAATCTGCCAATGCTTTGTCAAACATTTCTTTATATTCTTCCGGGGTTTTGTAGGGCAGATATCGGGTTACATTTTCATTTTCAAAAAGAGTGGAAAATAATGAAAATTCTTCAGGGGTAAATTCACGGATGATGATCCTGTCGTTTTTATAATGCATTGAATATTGTTATCAAAGAATAAAATTACATAAATAAACGAAGAACTGCTCATAAACAGGATAAAAAAATTGGGCTTACAATGAAGCCCAATCAACTGTATATGAATACGAAACTATTTTTTAATGAATTTTTGTGAAGATTTCCCTAAAGAGGTTTCAATATCAATTAAATAAGTTCCGCTCAGGAAGTGTTTAACCTCAACCTTATCACCAATAACTTTTGCATTCATTTTTCTTCCAAACATATCATAAACAGAAATTGATTTAATTTCCCCTTTTGTTTTAATATTCAATACATCAGAAACCGGATTTGGATAGATGGAAGTTTCTGAGTTGGTTGTATCAACGTCTGCAGTGGAGAATGATAATGCACAAGGTGTTGTAATACTGCCATTTGGTTGTGTATTATATGCAAACTCAGTGACAGAATAATTTGAACCATTGGCCCCAACGCTCACTTTGAAATAGCCGTTAATATCGTAGCCATCGAATTGGTTTCTAAAACCAACATAAGCGGTTTTACCAGACCATGTAGTGTATGTAGGGGTGTACACGTCAAGTTGTCCGGGAGTCCAAGTTGGATACCCTATATTATTTGCATTCGTTATGGTGGTACAGGCTGGAATTAAACTAATATTTCTTGTTCCTGTTTGGCACACTAATCCTTTCCAATAAGTTTCCAATTTTAATTGATTGGCTCCATAGTACCAGGCGCCATACCCTGCATCATCACTAAGCTCCGGGTTAATGATAAAATATTTCCAGGTTGCCCCTGAGTTGGTGGTTACTGTTGTTGGTGTTGGGTTGGCATAACTTTCCAGAGGAGTTCCGGTAACTATTTTGTAAGGATCTTTATAAGAAAAAGTTAAGGCCAAAGCTGTCGTTGATCCTAGTGAAGTTACGCCTCCTGTTATAGCCGGATTCAGGAACGTAATTGATGAATTTAAGACCTGACTTTTAGAATGACTGGTTGCTGCACCATTTATAGTAAGTGTAGCAGTCGTAGGGCTTGTAACTACTATACTTGCAGTTAATCCTGCTGGTAATGAAGACGTGAAATGGGTTCCTGCAGTAAGAGTTGTTCCATTGGGTACGGCAAATGTTGCTGTGTTCAGCGTAATCGTTGATATAGGGGCAGATGCTACTGTTCCGTCTAATGACACGACTCCATTATTGTTTAAGTTCTCTGTAAATGTACTGTTGCTAAGGGCTAATCTTGGTGGAGTATTGGCAACTCCGGTTGCGGCTAAGTTGGCAGGCTGCCATAAATTTATTCGCGAAGGATGGTTTAATGCTGCCAGCATTCTGTTCACCTGTCCATTAGTAAACATTTTATAACAGCCGGAAGAACCATTGTATCCCATATAGTTTTCAACGTTTACTTTTTGTCCAAGACAATTGTTTCCAGAGTTACATCCCAATCCGGAAGAAGCATTTTCTACAGGGGTGTCAGCAACTCCGTCACCATCATTACCAGGGTTCGAAGTTGAACACAGAACATTGAACGTGTGTTGAAGATTTAACCAATGCCCGAATTCGTGAGTAAATGTATCAGAAAACTCGTTTGAAGCCACTGTTCCTGAAGCATTAAATATATAACGTCCATTATACACCACTCTGGCTGTATTTACTGAACTCATGTATGAATCCGGATACCAGGCAACTCCTGATTGATATAAATCTTTATTAGCATACAGATCATTTTGGATATACACATTCATATACTTTGTATTATCCCAGGCATCTGCACCAATTTGTGCATCATATCCACCTCCGTTGCCATATCCGCCTTTGAAGGGGTGAAATACCACTCCGCTTGTTGCTTTTCCGGTTGGATCAATTTTAGCTAACCGGAATTCAATGCTTAATGCTCCTCTGATAGATTGGAAATAAGGATCTACAGTATTTGAATCCGTGTTGATTCCATTGAAATTTAAGTTGATTTGTTGCAGTAAGTCAACTACTTTTTGGTAATTTACTTTTACATTACTTTGAGACTCTCCATACACATGAAAAACCACAGGGATGATGTAGGTTGGATTGCTGACCCTATTATTCAATGAGTTTTTGTTCGATCCCATTTTTTTTACGAAATCTTTGGTATATTTCTCAAAGTTTTCATATTCTGCCTTAGATTCGGGATGCAGTTCAAAATGTTTTTTCATCATTTCATCTGCTTTACACTCACGAGGTCTGTTTTCTTGCGCAAAACCTATTACTGGAAATAGGGAAACAAGTACTAGTAATTTAAATTTTTTCATAAATTTTGGATTTGGTTGTTAATAAATTATTTGAATAATCAAATTGTTTTTGGTTTGATTTGTGTGTGTTATGTGGTGTTTTTTAACTAAATCTTTCAGGGTTGAATATCTTTATTTCAACCGTTGGCTTTTGGTCATGGGCAAGTTCTGAAACTGTTTTTCCAAAAATGGGTCCTAAACTTAAACCCATCATACCACCGCCGCCTGCAATAATCAGGTTTTTGAGTTTGGAAGACTGTCCCAGATAAGGCAGCCCATCAGGAGCACAAGGTCTGTAGCCGAACCAGATTTCAGATTCTTTGGGTTTCTCAATCTGAAAGTCAGGTAAATAGTTGGGAATAGACCTGGTGATCCCTTCTACCCGTTTCATGTTAATTGTATCATTGTGGGAAGCCAGTTCCATCGTTCCGCCAAAACGGATGTGTCCGTTCATAGGAGTTACTGCAACTCTGGCCTCAAGTAATAAGGCAGCATGTTTTAAGGTGTTAAGAGGATTTTCCGGTTTGTGCATAAATGAATATCCTTTTCCAGGCATCATCTGAATTTTGATTCCTGCTTTCTGAGCAAGTTCAGGCAAGAAAGAACCTCCCGTCATGATAAATTGGTCTGCAGTAAATTCTTTACCATTCGCTATGACCTTTTTAATATTGCTGCCGGAAGTTTCAAAGCCAGCTACCTGATGATGGGTATGAAAAACGACATCATTATTTTTAAGATAAGAAATCATTTGTTTCATCAGCTTCATGGGATTCATGTGGCCATCACATTTATAATTGACTCCTCCGATAACATCCAGTCGAACATTGGGTTCAAGTTCCTGAATTTCTTTTTTACCCATAATATCAACGGGTAAACCCATACTGATTGCCTTGTGGGCAAGTTCTGTTTCTTCTTCCGCAACCTTCTCGGTTTTATAGAGCATTAAAATACCATTCTGATTCAGCTCAAAATCAAATTCATCTTTTTGCGCGATCTCATTATAAAGCCTGCTGCTTGCCAGGTTAAGATCCCTGCTGGCTGCTGCAGAATAGTCAACATGTTTCTGGTTGGAATGTTTCAAAAACTTCAATCCCCAGGATATAAGTCTGGAATTGAGTGAAGGTTTTACATAAAACGGGCTTTTACTATCGAACATCCAGCGTATTCCCTGTGCAACAACTCCCGGAGCTGCCAATGGGGTAAAATGACTGGGTACAATCATGCCTGCATTACCATAAGAACAGTTGTTGGTAAGGTCATTCTGTTCCAGAATTTCCACCTGCCATCCTTTCTGCAAAAGATAATACGCTGAGCTTAATCCTGCTATTCCTGCACCGATAATCAGTGCTTTTCCTTTATTCTGTGTCATATGCTGGTTTACATCACCTGAAAACCCTGCCAATAAGGATCTTCATCATCAATAATAATATGATTATATCCGGTAATTCTTGCCCAGCCTTCTACTGACGGAATAATGGCAGGTCTCCCATCTAAAGTAGCAGTCTTTTCAATTCTCCCGATAAATCGGGAACCGATATAGCTTTCATGAATGAATTCTTCACCTTCCTTCAGTTTTCCTTTAGCATACCATTGCGCCATTCTTGCCGAAGTTCCCGTACCACATGGCGAACGGTCTAAAGCGTTTTCACCCACCAATACTGCATTTCTTCCGCTGGCTTCAGGATCTGTGGGTTTTCCTGTCCACTGAATGTGGCTTAATCCTTTAATGTGTTCAATTTCAGGATGGATGAACTGGTACTTTTCATTAAGTAATTTTCTGATAATCTTTCCATAATGAATAAGCTGGCTGGCCGTAAAATCAGAAATATCTCTGAAGTTTTCCTGGGGATCTATAATTGCATAGAAGTTTCCGCCATAAGCAACATCGGCTCTTATTAATCCCAGATCCGGACATTCAACTTCCAGGTTTTCAGCGTAGAGGAAAGACTTTACATTCGTCAGTTTTACAGATTTTACTTTTTTCCCTTCCTGTACATAATCGATGAGGATAAGTCCTGCAGGTGTTTCAAGACGTAATTTTCCCGGAATTTTGGGAACAACAAGACCTTCTTCAATGGCAATGGTAACCGTTCCGATGGTTCCGTGCCCGCACATGGGAAGACATCCGCTGGTTTCAATATATAAAACTCCGATATCGTTATTTTCATCTACAGGAGGATACAGAATACTTCCGCTCATCATGTCATGGCCACGGGGCTCAAACATTAACCCCTTTCTGATCCAGTCGTATTCTTCCATAAAGTGCAGCCGGCGTTCCATCATGGAATTTCCTTTTAAAACAGGTGCACCTCCTGCAACAAGACGTACAGGACATCCACAGGTGTGTGAATCTATACAAAAAAATGTTCTGTTCATGTGGTCTGTAATTTTAATGATCCTGAATTCACTGTTCCATCCACCATTCTGCTGATCTGCAATGGATTTTCATTCTTTAACTCATCCGGTAAGAATTCATCCGGCCAGTTTTGAAAGCAGATCGGACGGACAAATCGTTTGACAGCATCCGGTCCTACGGAGGTAAAACGAGGATCGGTAGTAGAAGGAAACGGACCTCCATGCTGCATGCCATACACCACTTCTACTCCTGTAGGCATTCCATTGAATAATAATCTTCCGCATTTATCTTTCAAAATAGTAATCAATGTACTGTTATCACGCACATCTTTATGGGTCGCTGCGATGGTAATGGTTAACTGTCCTTTTAGCTGTTGGGCAATCTTCATGAATTCTTCGTCTGTTTCACACTCCACAACAATACCAAATGGGCCAAAGACTTCTTCACTTAATACCGGATTATTCACGAAATTTCCGGCACTGGTTTTTATCACGGTTGCGTTGCCCGAAGAATTTTCTGTTTCTGCTGATGCAATGATTTCAACATCAAGCTGTTCCATTGCAATGTTTTTATTTTTTTCGAAATTGTCGAATATTCCTTTGTGAAGCATTTTAGCGGGAGCCACTTTTTGAATTTCTTCTTTTAATGTATTGATGAAACGGTTAAACGACTCTCCTTTTAATGCTATAAACACTCCCGGATTGGTACAAAATTGTCCTACACCCAGCGTTAAAGAACCGATATATTCCTTTGCCAATGCTTCAGCTTTGGTTTCAAGCAGGTTTTGAAAGGCAAATACCGGATTGATACTTCCCATTTCTGCAAATACAGGAATAGGATTTTCACGGCGGCTGGCAATATCAAACAATGCTTTTCCGCCATTAAATGAACCTGTGAACGCAATAGCCCGGATATCCGGATGCTGGGTCAGATAAGCTCCGATCTCATAAGATGTTCCGGTAATATGGCTGAAAATTCCTTCAGGCCATCCGAAAGCTTTAATAACAGCGCTTATCGCATCAGCCATTATCTGTGAAGTCTGTGGATGTGCCGGATGTGCTTTTATAACGACAGGACAGCCTGCCCCGATCGCACTCGCAGTATCTCCTCCCGCAGTAGAAAAAGCAAAAGGAAAATTGCTGGCTCCGAAAATGACAACAGGTCCGATACCTACATTGTATTTACGGAGATCTCCTTTTTGTTTTTCAGGCTGGGCAAGATCAATTCTGGCCTCCGTATAGATCCCGTCAGCAACAGCTTTTGCATAGCTTCTCCATTGTCCTGCTGTTCTTGCCTTTTCTCCGGTAAGTCTGGCTAAAGGCAATGACGTTTCGGCATGAGTTACTGTTAAAAGTTCTTCTCCCAAGGCTTCAATCTGATCTGCTACAGCATTCATAAATTCGGCCCGTTCATTGATGGTGGTGTTTTTCAGAAACCGGAAGGCTTCAACCGCCATCTGAATTCTTTTGTCTATATTTTGAGTTGATGTTTCTTCCATCATAGCTGTATTTCTGGAATTAATAATACGGGACGATTCGCTCTGCCTTCTTCAATAATTTTTTGAATTCTTTCAGCTTCCTCTCCATGAAGTTCAAGACGTGGAGCTCTCACATAAGGATTGCTTATCCCTTCTGCTGTTGCAGCAAGCTTGATATACTGGATAAGTTTAGGATGAATGTCAAGTTCCAGCAATGGCATAAACCATCTGTAGATGGCAACCGCTTTGTCGTATTCGCCTGCTTTAATATAGTTGTACATGGCCATGGTTTCATTAGGAAAGGCATCTACAAGGCCTGCCACAAGGCCGTCAGCTCCAAGCATCAGGGTTTCCAGACAAATCGTATCTACGCCTCCAAGAATTTTGATTCTTTTCCCAAAACGGTTGATCATTCTGGTTACATTCGCAAGATCTCTTGTTGATTCTTTGACAGCCTGAATGGTTGGATACTCAATAAGCTCCTCAAACATGTCAAGGGTGACATAAATTCCGTAATCTACAGGGTTATTATAGATAAGGATCGGAAGATCTGTAGCCGTTGCCACTGCTTTGAAATATTCTACAACCTCGCGGCTGTCGGCTTTGTAACGCATTGGAGGAAGTAACATTAATCCATCAGCTCCCAATTCTTTTGCTTTTTGGGCAAAATGAACCGCATTTTTGGTAGTATTTTCAGAAAGATTGAGAATAACGGGAATTCTGCCCTTTGTAATTTTTTTAGCATATTGAAGAAGTTCAAATTTTTCTTCAGTTTCCAACGCACTGGCTTCCCCTAATGTTCCTGCAAGGATAATTCCGTGAACTCCTGCTTTAATCTGGGCTTCTGTATTGACAGCAAACATTTCAAAATCTATCTCACCCTCTTTTGTAAAAGGCGTTAATACAGCTGGATAAATACCTTCCCAGTTTAGTTTTGTACTCATATCAAATAATATTTATTCAAAACTAGGTGAATTTTAAAACGGTAAATGTTAATATTTTAATGTATTCTAACCGTATTTTAACATGTTGTTTTTTTATTGCTGTATGGTAGCCTCTTTGTAATGTTTCAGGTATTCTTTAGGAGAATACTTCATGATGGATTTGAAGACCCGGTTAAAATTGGTAAGGCTATTGAACCCACTGTTGAAGGCAACAGAAGAAATACTGTACATATTGCTGGCTGTTAAAAGTCTGCAGGCCCGCTGTACACGAAGCTCATTGAGATATTCAATATAAGTAATGCGGGTACGTTTTTTAAAAGAACGGCAAAAAGCCTGAGGAGTCATACAGGCTTCTTTGGCAATCAGATCAAGGGTTAGTTTATGTTGGGTAAAATTTTTCTTGATAAAAGTCTGGGCATCAATAATTCTTTTGTCTGTATCGGAAATATGATCAGGCAGTTTCTTTTCCGGAGATAAGGGAATATGCAGATGCCTGTTTTGCATAAGATGGTTTAAAATTCTTATAAAATCTATGATCTGATCTACTCCTTTTGTTTTTTGCAAAGCCGCAATATTTTCTCCGATACTTTTTGTAAGCCTGGTAGCCACCTGGAATCCTACTTCTGAATGACTGATGAAATTTTTAAGTTCTTCAAATTCCGGTAAGTCGAAAAATGCGGAGATTTTTTTATGGGGATCAAAAAAAATAGAGATGGAATGAACCTTCTGTTTTTCATTTTTTTCAAAATTACCTCTGAAAACATGGGACTGATTAGCACCCAGATAGAAAATATCACCCGCCTCAAAATTAAAGAGATTCTGTTCTATGGCCAGTGTTCCATGTCCTTTAAGAATCCACATGATCTGGGTTTCGGTGTGGCGGTGAAAATAAGGATAGAAATTAGGCATTATATCTTCCTGAATACGTATACTTTTGTTGGTATCGGCAGGAACAGAAAACTGGAGACTCTTCATCATACTATGAATGCTTTACCGGGTTATTAGATTAGCAAGGTTAAAATATTGCTGAAGGTAAGCAAAATATGAACATTAAATATCATATTAAAATCCAAATTTTACATATTCTTATTTTTAATGAATAAAGTACTATAAATACTACAAAATCGTAACTTTAAAGTTTTAAAATAAAAACTATTCATAATATGTTTTCAGCACAAACTTATCAAGACAGAAGAGCAATATTACAGAAAAATGTATCCAATGGAATCTTATTATTTCTGGGAAATATAGAGAATCCTGTAAACTTTGAGCACAATCCTTATTATTTCCGCCAGGACAGTACCTATTTATATTATTTCGGGATTCAGGAACCCCGCATTGCAGCTATTATCGATATTGATGAAAATAAAACCATCATTTTCGGAGATGAGCTAAGTATAGATGAAATTGTATGGATGGGAAGGCAGGAAACCCTTAAGGAAAAAAGCCTGAAATCCGGTGTTCAGGAAACGTTACCTTACGCAGAACTTGCCCAATATATGGTAAAAGCACAGGCTTCCGGTAGAAAAGTGCACTACCTTCCTCCCTATCAGTCTTTCAATAAAATTTTGCTGGGAGATCTTCTTGGAATTAAAATTAAAGAATTGCAGCCTTCTGTCGAAATGATCAAAGCGATTGTCAAACAACGTTCTGTTAAAGAAGCTCAGGAAATTGTACAGATCGAACAGGCTGTAAATGTATCCAATGAAATGCATTTGCTGGCCATGCGTCTTGCGAAACCCGGAATGAAAGAATATGAAATTGCCAATGCGATCCAATATCTTGCCGCCAACCAAGAATGCCAGATGTCTTATCCTCCTATTGTGACGATCAACGGAGGAATTCTGCATAATCATTACCGTCTCAATATCATGAAAGAGGGAGACCTTTTCCTGAACGATTCCGGAGCAGAAACTTCAATGGGATATGCGGGCGATCTTACCAGAACCTTTCCTGTAGGCAAAACATTTACAACAAAGCAGAAGGAAATGTACGAAGTGGTTCTGAATGCTTTTAATCAGGCCCAGAAGCTTTTAAAACCGGGAGTACGGTTTAAAGATATCCACCTGAAAGCAGCACAACATCTGGTAGAAGGACTTGTCGATCTTGGACTGATGAAGGGAAATCCCGAAGATGCTGTAAAGAATCATGCTCATACGTTGTTTTTTCAGTGCGGACTGGGACACATGATGGGACTTGACGTACATGATATGGAAGACCTTGGGGAACAATATATTGGCTATACTGAAGAAGAACCAAAAGATACCAAAACATTCGGACTGAAATCTTTACGTTTAGGAAAAGCTTTGGAGTCCGGTTTTGTAGTGACAGTTGAGCCTGGTATTTATATGATTCCGGAATTGATTGACATTTGGCAGGCTGAAAATAAAAACGCAGACTTTATTAATTATGATAAAGTAAATGAATACCGGAATTTCGGTGGAATCCGTGTGGAAGATGATTTCCTGATTACGGATGACAGTTACAGACTTTTAGGTAACGGATTGATCAAATCCGTTGAGGACATTGAAAATTACAGAGCTGAACATCTGGCTTAATTCAAATTATATTTATGAAGAACATAAAAAAACTAACAGCTATTGCATTGTATTTCCTGTGTTTGTCACCATTGGCGGCACAGAAGACACAATGGACTCCCGATGGCAATGCTTATTATTCATTTACTAAAAAAGGGGTTGAAATTGTTGATCTATTGCATCCCGGAAAAGATCAGACGCTCTTAAACAGTAGTGAACTGATTCCTGCCGGAAGTTCCAATGCTCTGCAGGTACAGAGTTTTCACGTATCTCCTGATGGAAAAAGCCTGTTGCTATTTGCCGATACCAAAAAAGTATGGAGGGATAATACCCGTGGAGATTACTGGATTTTCGACAAAAACACAAAAAAACTGCTCCAGCTTGGAAAAGGTTTGCCGGCTTCATCGTTAATGTTTGCAAAATATTCACCTGACGGAAAAAAAGTAGCTTATGTTTCTAAGCATAATATCTATATTGAGGATCTTGCAAATAATCAGATCAGTAAAATTACGAATGATGGTACCGACAGAATGATCAATGGTACTTTTGACTGGGCATATGAAGAAGAATTCGGAACGCAGGATGGTTTCAGATGGTCTCCGGACGGCAGGAAAATTGCCTACTGGAAGATGGATGCCCGAAGTACTAAGAATTTCCTGATGATCAATAATACGGACAGTCTGTATTCGTTTACCGTTCCTGTAGAATATCCGAAAGTTGGAGAAAATCCTTCAGGATGCAGCATCTGGTTTTATGATCTGGCTTCCCAATCAACAAAAAAGGCTGATATAGCAGGTGATGAAGTACAAAACTATATTCCCAGAATGGAATGGGTGCTGGATTCCAGATCGGTCATTCTTCAGCAGCTGAACAGAAAACAGAATCAAAGTAAAATTATTGTTGCTGATGCGGATTCCGGAAGCAGCAAAACCATTCATACAGAAACAGATGCAGCATGGATTGACATAAAATCCCGATGGAATGATAATGATCCAAGCGGCTGGGACTGGATTGAAAATGGAAAAGAATTTTTATGGCTCTCTGAAAAAGATGGATGGAGACATATTTATAAAATAGATATGAGCGGTAAAGAAACATTGATCACAAAAGATGCTTTCGATGTTATCAAACCTGAATTTTTTGATGTTCCCAATAAACTGATCTACTTTTTGGCTTCTCCAGATAACGCCACTCAGAAATATCTGTATAAAGTAAGTATGAAAGGTGGAAAAGCTCAAAAAGTAACGCCTGAAGCCTTTAATGGTTCTAACCAATATACGATTTCACCCAATGGAAAAATCGCTATGTTTACCAATAACAGTGTGAATGCCATTTCCATTGGATCTGTGATATCGCTTCCCGATCATAAAGAACTGGTTGCTGCCAAAAGATCTGCAAAAGCCGACCCGGCAAGATCTAAAGCAGAATTCTTCCAGATTACAACACAGGATGGTGTTACAATGGACGGCTGGGTAGTAAAACCTAAAAATTTTGATCCCAATAAAAAGTATCCTGTTGTTTTTACAGTGTATGGAGAACCGGGATCACAAACCGTTACCGATAACTTCTACACAGGCTGGAATTATTTATATACAGGTGATATGGCAGAAGACGGCTATTTATACGTTTCCCTTGAAAACCGTGGAACTCCTTCTCCAAAAGGACGGGAATGGAGAAAATCTATTTACCGGAAAATAGGACAGCTCAATATCCGTGATCAGGCAATGGGAGCTAAAGCTTTATTCGCAAAATGGCCTTATATCGATACTTCAAGAGTTGCCGTATGGGGCTGGAGCGGCGGAGGTTCTTCTACCCTGAACCTTTTAGGACAATATCCTGATATTTACCAGACAGGAATTGCAATTGCACCCGTTGCCAATCAATTATTCTATGATAATATCTACCAGGAACGCTATATGGGTCTCCCACAGGAAAACAGAGAAGATTTTGTCAACGGTTCTCCGCTGGCCTATGCTAAAAACTTAAAAGGAAATCTTCTGCTGGTTCACGGAACGGGAGATGATAATGTACACTACCAGAATACGGAAGTATATATTAATGAACTGGTAAAATATAACAAACAGTTTCAGCTGATGTCTTATCCTAACCGTACCCATTCTATTGATGAAGGAGAAGGAACATCACTGCATCTTGCTACCATGTTTACAAAATACCTGAAAGAACACTGCCCTCCGGGAGCAAGATAAAATAATGAAAGTCTCACATGGATGTGGGACTTTTTTATTTTCAATACATTTGATGCCAATAAAAATTCCCCGGATTACTCCAGGGAAAATAAGTGTCAAAACCTATAATTTTTTATAGTGGTGTGAAATGATGTACCTGGAAAACAACAATGGATGTGCCAAATTACTCACTGTTTTATGAAATCTGACTTTTTGTGGTACCTTTTTAATTTCAGCTTCGTATTCTTCTGTTTTTACAGGATTATCATTACATTTGAATGAATAATTTCCAACATCATTCATGAAACTACCACTCTCCTACTATTCCAATCAGGATGTTCTTTTTCTGGCCCGGGATCTTTTGGGAAAAGTACTTTTTACAGAGTTCAATGGTGAAAAAACAGCAGGAATCATTATAGAAACAGAAGCTTATTTTGGCGTGATAGATAAAGCTTCCCATGCCTATGGCGGCAGACGGACAGACCGTACTGAAACGCTCTACAGCCATGGCGGAGTTTCTTATGTTTATCTATGCTATGGAATTCACCATCTTTTTAATGTAGTAACATCCGTGGAAGATGAGCCTCATGCAGTACTCATCAGAGCTGTTGAACCTCTGGTAGGAAAAGAAATTATGGAGCATAGAAGAAATATGCCTGCCTCTAAACCTGCTATTTCTGCAGGTCCCGGATCAGCTGCCAAAGCGTTAGGTATTGACCGGTCCTTTAACAAAAAAGAGCTCACCGGTCATGAAATCTGGATTGAAGATCACGGTATTTCTTATCCTCCGCATGACATTATTGCAGGTCCCCGGATAGGTGTTGCCTATGCGCAGGAGGATGCGCTTTTACCCTGGCGCTTTTTTGTGAAAGGAAATAAATATGTGAGTAAACCTAATAAAGCTTAGTGAAACAGAAATTATTTTTATACAATAATTCAGACTTCTTTTTTTGCAGGGTTACATAATTTATGAGATTGATTATTGCATTACTCATTGAAGTAAGTGTTGTAGGGCTAAACTTTAATCAAAAAAAAATTGGCTTAAGACATGAGTCATAAGCCAAAACATTATTCAACATTCGAATAATAAACCAACCACATTTTATTGTATTATTGCTTTTCGCCTTCAAAATAAAAAGCTACCTCATTTTCGGATGCTTTCTGAGTGCTGATCTGAAGTGATTTTGATGAAATCATGTAGTTAAAACTACCCTGGCTGTCATTGCCCGAAACACTTACTCCGGCAGAATTGGTAACATTGAAGGTTTTAGAGGTTGCTGCTGAATACGCTTCACCTGATTTAGGCTGTACTTTAACATAGGAATCACCTGTCTTTGAAACATTAACTATTGCATTGTAATAATCTTGCCCCTGGATTTTCATGGTACCCTTGAATACTCCTGTTGCTACTTCAATGCCATGTGAGCCGGGAGCCGGATCATCATCATCATCACTGTTTTTACAGCTGAAGAAAATACTTCCTAAAGCCAACATTAAAAAGAATCTGCTCATTAGTTTTGAAATTCCGATTATTTTCATAATTCAAATATTTATTATTTACAGTTTCAAAGATGTACAAATGAATATGAACCGGAAAAAAATAGCTATAAATGGGCAATTTTTATCTACCAACTTCTTTTTGAGAAAAGTCTGTATTGCAAATACAGGTTTAATAATGGACGAAAAAATAAAATAATAAGGATATTAAATTAAAATACTCATACTAAAGCTCTATCAATGGTTTATAAGTTCTCCCCACCGGAAGCTTTTTTCCATTGATCTGAATAATATTGGCAGATTTTACTTCTATTTTTGACCGGGAAATAATATAGGACTTATGGATACGGGTAAACATTTTGGGGTTTAAAGCTTCTTCTATTTTACTGATGGGCATTTTAAAAGTGAGAGTCTCCGTTTTTGTATGAATATTAATGTATTCTCTTAAACTTTCGATGTAAATAATATCCTGGAGAATAATTTTAACCTTCTTTTTACCACTGTTCAGAAATATAAAATCACGTTCAGAAACTTCGAGTAATGCATCTTCTGCTTCCATTAAATGCTTGAATTTATCAATAGCAGTCAGAAAGCGGTCATAGGGAATGGGTTTCATCAGATAATCCGTGATATCAAGCTCATAGCCTTCTACTGCATATTGATGATACGCTGTTGTAACAATTACAAAAGGAGGATTTTTTACTTTCCTTAGAAAATCAAAGCCTTTTACTACCGGAAGATGAAGATCAAGAAACATTAAATCTACATCATGAATACTTAAAAGACTGCTGGCATATACTGCATCTGCACATTTTCCTACCAGATTCAATTCCTGATCCCGTAATATAAAATTTTCAAGAATTTCTGCTGCAATAGGTTCGTCTTCTACGATAATGCAATTGTATTTTTTAGAGGCTGATGGTGTCATGAAAATCAATGGTTAAAGTTACAGTATAGCGGTTGCTCTTATCTTCCACGGAAAGCGTATGTTTTGGATAAAGAAGTTCAAGCTGTCTCCGGATATTTTTCAGGCCTATTTTTGTGGAATTTTCATGAGATTTTTCCTGTCTGGAATTTTCTACAAGGTAAGTAAGATTTCCGTTCTTTAAATGAATATCAACGGTAATAAATGCTTCTCCCAGGCTTTCGGAAACGCCATGTTTAAAGGCATTTTCTACAAACTGTATCAATATCAGGGGTGAAATTTCCTGTGAAGAATTATCAATATCTTCAGCAAAATTCACAGTCAGCTGACGGTGTCGGATCTTCTGAATCTGTATAAAATCTTTAATATTTTCAATATCCTTGGCTATAGAAATGTTTTTTTCTGCAGCTTCATAAATATTATACCGCATTACTTTGGAAAGCTGGAGGATAACATCGGGAGTTTCGTCTGCTTTTTTAAGAGCCATTCCGTAGATATTATTGAGGGTATTGAAAAGAAAATGGGGATTGATCTGTGCTTTCAGCATGGTAAGTTCCTGATCCAGTTTTTCAGACTTTAACTGAGAGATCTGTTCTTTGAGTATATTTTTCTGCCGGGTAATTTCAACCCCGAAAATAAGACCTGTCATAAAAATAAGATCCATAAAAGAATTGAAAGCCACATAACCATTGATAAATCCGGAAACCTGCTTGCCGTCCAATGTTTCAATAACACCGTAAATATCAGGATATATGATAAAATGTGTTACGAACCGGTGGCCAAAAACAGCTGCTGTTACAATGAAAATATAGAGAATATATTTAAAAACAAATGTAAGATTAACCTTTTCATATACATACAGCAACACATAGGCTAACGGAATTTTAACCAAAAAATAACAGAGTTCCAGCATAAGGGCATTCTGAAGCCTTATTTGCCATTTGAAATCAGGAAACTGATACCTGGACCAGTAAAAGTCAAGGTAAACTTCCAGCGTATAATACAAGATCCAAAAAAGCAAATGAATCCGCCATTTAGATTGACTGTCTGATTTCAAGCTGATGATGATTTAAAAGTACAAAGTACGATTTGTTAACCCAAATATAAACATATAAGTCTATCAAATGAAGCCAAAAATCTACAAACTGTTTCTTCTGAATCATCTTACGTGGCAAAGATTCTGGAATAGGTTAACTCTTATTTTTATTCATAAAATGTAAAGAAACTTCAGGGTACATAAGATTGAAAAAGCAGAAGATCAGCAGTACATTGAATTCGATCCCATTGGTTCCGCCTCCTACTACAAACCAACCATTTTGCCAGTGAACATAATAAATCCCGAAAATGAAAATGAGAATATTACAGACCGCTACAGGCTTGATACATTGGTCAATCCAGAGTAAAGGCACTGATAAAAGATGAGTCAGTTTTATGGCCCATGCTATATAAATTCCTGCAGGGCTGAAACCCAATCTGTCCAGATACGCATGTCCAAAATCATTCACATCCCCACTGAAAATAGAAATCACACTATGCATCAGTAATATCACTGAAAGTGCCAAACGAAGGTAAAAACTCTTTTTCATAGAAACAAAATTAGTATGCGAAAACATACACTTATCATTTTGTATATCAACAACTTTGAAAAAGGTATAAAAGTTTTAGTTTCAGCACAGATTGTAATTTTTATTGTTGAGATCTATTGTATGCAATATTAAATCTTTTTAATATTTCAATATAAAGTGATTTAATAAATACAATTTAGTATATTTACATTCAGATAAGACATAATAATGAATTCCCTCATAATCAGTAATCTGTCTTCATAAGATATTTTACATGGTTATAAAACGATTCTAAGACACAAATGCTTCTATCTTTTTCAACTAAAAAGAGTGGTACAACAACTTACCACTCTTTTATATTATAACCGGAAAAATAACTTGTTTTAATTCTGTATCAAATTTTTCTTAATAAAGTGTTCCAGTTCCTGGCCATGAAGGTTTTTAGCTATAATCGTTCCCTGTCCGTCAATAATAACATTAAAGGGAAGCTCATCTACTTCATACAGCTTTGCTACAGGGCTTTTCCAGAATTTTAAATCGCTGATCTGTATCCAGTTGATTTGAAACCTGTCGATTGCTTTCTGCCAGCTTTCCTTATTCTTGTCTAAAGAAACGCCCACTATTTCAAACTGATTTTTTTTAACCTGCCCGGAATAGCTATCATACATTGTTTTCAGTTGAGGTTGTTCTTCTACGCAGGGTGCGCACCAGGTTGCCCAGAAGTCGATCAGAACCAGTTTCCCTTTTAATGCTGAAAGAGAAAATGAAGTTCCATCTGCCTTTGTCATTGTTATTTCAGGAGCTTTCTTCCCTACTTCTATGGTGTTCTGGGCAGAAATATATCCTGAAAACAGTATGAAAAATAATATTGTTAAAGAGTTTTTCATATTAATCATTTGTAGGATAATTTTTATCCAGCCAATCTGTTTTGATGTTTTTCGGAAGATTTAAAAGCTTTGCATTTTTGAAGCCCATTTCCATTAACAATGCAAATGCAGGACGGATATTAGGACATTTTACAAAAGGACAGCAGCCGCAATAGATCACAATTTCTCTGTTCTTAGGAATATCTTTAAGATAATTTCTCAGTTTTTCCAGATTTTCAGGTTCATGAGTCGGTCCGATGTCTACAGAACCTTTCACAATAGCTTCAGGTCCTACTGAAATGATGACCAGATCTTTTGTTTTTTGATTTTCAATTCTGGAAGCCAGTAACGCCGGATCCATCAGCTGGCTGTCTTTCCATGGATCCTGTTTTTGCTGTGCCTGACTGAATATGGAACAAACCAGGCAGGTAATGATAAACAAATACTTCATTCTTCTATTTTTCACAAAGATAAGTTGAAAAGTTCAGAGTTCAGGGCTGATTACTCAAAGCAGGGTTATTTAAATTTTTAATTTTAAACCCGATTCCGAATAATTTTATACATTTATCTAACGTATTGTTGAATCAAAACACGCTTAACAATGGAAGAAAAATTCCAGCCTGATACAATTATTATCGGAACCGGACTGGCAGGGCTTACCGCGGCGATGGAAATTACCAATGCCGGAAAAAAAGTATTGCTTCTGGATCAGGAAACAGAGCAGAATATCGGCGGACAGGCATTCTGGTCCTTTGGAGGATTATTTCTGATTAATTCTCCCCAGCAAAGAAGAATGGGAATCAAAGATTCTTATGAGCTGGCACTGCAGGATTGGAAAGGTACCGCTGGTTTTGACCGTCCGGAAGATTACTGGCCCCGCCAGTGGGCTGAAGCTTATCTGAAATTTGCTGCCGGTGAAAAGTATGATTACATTTCCAAACTGGGAATCAGGCTGATGTTTATGGTGGGCTGGGCAGAGCGTGGCGATGGTTCGGCAACGGGCCATGGAAATTCCGTACCCCGTTTTCATGTGAGCTGGGGAACAGGCACAGGCGTGGTAAAACCCTTTGTAGAAAAAGCTTACAAAGCTCAGGAAAAAGGACTGCTTCAGATGAAATTCAGACACCGGGTAACTGAATTGATAGAGGAAGACGGCAAAATTAAAGGCCTTAAAGGAGATATTCTGGAAAATGATAACCAGGAAAGAGGTGCTGCAACGAACAGGAATATCATCTCTGCATTTGAGTATACAGCTCCTAATATCATCATTGCTTCAGGAGGAATTGGTGCCAATCATGAGCTGGTAAGAAAAAACTGGCCGGAAAGATTGGGAAAAGCACCTGAAAATATGGTCTGTGGTGTTCCTGCTTATGTGGATGGAAAAATGATAGGCATTGCAGAACATGCCGGAGCTCATATCATCAATCCGGACAGGATGTGGCACTATACGGAAGGGTTACAAAACTGGAATCCTATCTGGCCCGATCACGGAATCCGCATATTGCCCGGGCCTTCATCATTATGGTTTGATGCAAAAGGAAAACGTCTCCCCGCTCCTTTTCTTCCCGGTTTTGATACATTGGGAACTTTACAGTATATCCAGGAAACCGGATTTTCTTATTCCTGGTTTATTCTTACCCAGAAAATTATTAAAAAAGAATTTGCTCTTTCAGGTTCGGAACAGAATCCGGATATCACCAATAAAGATTATGTTCTTTTTCTGAAAAGGATTTTTGGTAAAAAGGCTCCGGGACCGGTAGAGGCTTTTAAAGAGCACGGAAAAGACTTTATTGTATCAGATAACCTGGAAGATCTGGTTAAAAGAATGAATGAACTGGCAGGAAATAATCTCCTTAAATATGAAAAGATAAAATCACAGATTGAAGCCAGAGACCGCGAACTCAACAATAAATTTTCAAAAGATACCCAGATAAATTATATCCGGAACACCCGGAATTACTTAGGAGATAAACTCGGGCGTGTAGCGGCTCCCCACAAAATTTTAGATCCTGAAAACGGACCTTTGATTGCTGTACGTCTTAATATTTTAACCCGTAAAACGTTAGGCGGAATAAAAACCAATCTGAATGGTCAGGTGCTGAGAGAGGATGACAGTATTATTGAAGGACTCTATGCTGCCGGAGAAGCTGCAGGCTTTGGCGGCGGCGGAATGCATGGCTACAGAGCTCTGGAAGGAACATTTTTAGGAGGCTGCATCTTCTCCGGAATGAAAGCGGGAAAATATATTGCGGACTTTAAAACTAAATAATAGTATTGAACATGAGCAGTTATTTTGATCATAAAGTCATTTGGATCACAGGTGCATCGTCAGGCATTGGAGAAGCTTTAGTGAAAGAGCTTTCCAGGAACAGCAATGCAAAAATTATTCTTTCTTCCAGAAAAGAAGAACAGCTTTATTCCGTGGCTGAAAATGCCGGCCTAAGTACAGATCGGTATGCGGTCATTCCTTTAGATCTTAAAAATTATAAAGAAATGCCAGCCATTGCAGCGAAGGCAGCTGAGAAGTTTGGAAAGATTGATATTCTGATTAATAATGCCGGATTGTCACAACGGTCGTTAGCCATGGAAACAGATATTGAAGTGGACAAACAACTAATCGATACTGATTATATCGGAACTGTAGCACTTACTAAAGCAGTTGTACCTTATATGATTGAAAATAAAGGAGGACAGATTGCTGTTGTATCCAGTCTTATGGGAATTTTTGGAGCCCCTATGAGAAGCGGATATGCAGGTGCAAAACATGCTTTACACGGTTTTTTTGATGCGTTGCGGGCAGAATTATTCAGCCAGAATATTAAGATTACGATGATCTGCCCGGGTTTTATACAGACCGATATTTCTATTAATGCAGTCACCGGAGATGGTTCATTACAGGGCACAATGGATGATGCTACGAAGAATGGCATGCCTGTAGATATCTTCGCGAAAAAAATGCTTTATGCCATAGAGAAACAGAAAAGACAGAAAGCGATAGGCGGTAAAGAAGTGATGGCTGTTTACCTAAAACGATTTTTTCCAGGCTTGTTGGCAAAAATAATCCGTAAAGCGAAGGTAGTATAAAGAAAAGCCCGATTCAGGAAAGAATCGGACCTTTGAGTTAATTAACGATAATGGTTACCTTTATTTACCCAGGAACCTGCGCCTTTTCATAAATCAGTCCCTCATTTTTTAATTCTTTCCAGAATTCGGCAGGAATATTGGTTTGCAAGGCATTCATATTATCTTTCACCTGCTCAGGCTGGCTAGCACCGGGAATAATGGAAGCGAATTCATCAGCGGCCAGTACAAAATGCAGTGCGGCATCAATAAGGCTTATATTGTATTTTTCGGCAATGGAAGTCATCCTGGCTCGCTTTTCATGCATTCCTTTCGGAATTACATCTTTATAATTATAGCGTTCTCTTCCTGCTATATAGCCTGAATTGTACCCTGCTCCCGAAACCAGTTTTACCCCTGCTTTTTTCACTGCAGGAAGAAGACGGTCCACAGCATCTTCATGCTCCAGAATAGAATATTGCGTGGCCGACAGACAGATATCAGGATCAGCAGATTCAATACAGTCTAAAATAGGTTCTATTTTATTAACACCCATTCCCCATGCCTTTATAATTCCCTGACTGCGAAGTTCAGAAAGAATTTTAAAAGCTCCGTTTATTGCCTGTTTCAGAAAATAAGGATAACGGTCCCCTACCTGATCTTCAGACAGATCATGAATATAAACAATATCAATATGACTCAATCCGGTTCTTTCCAGGCTGTCTTCAATGGATTTTTCTACGGCGTCGGCCGTATAATCATGGAAGAAGTCGTAGTTAAGTGGTTTTTTCCACATCGTTGGAGGAACTTCAGATTCCGGAACCTGTTGAAAAAGTCTCCCTACTTTGGTTGAGAAAATAAAATCATCTCTGTCCTGATTTTTAAGAAAATCTCCGAATCTCCGCTCACTTTTGGTTAATCCGTACCATGGAGACGTATCATAATACCGGATTCCGGTTTCCCAGGCTGTCTGTAGAATTTCCTGAGCCTGTTCATCCGTAATGTTTTCAAAAGCTGTTCCTATTGCTACACCCCCTATTCCCAGCCGGTGCTTTTCTGTTAAAATGTCTGATTTCATATGTTGAATATTTAAAGTGTTGGATGATTTTTACAGTACAAACATCATGCTGCCCTCCATAGAAATGTTAAAAAGGAAATTGTAATTAAACACTGAAATCCGTACCAGCTGCCGGAACAATAACTATTTCAGCATTTTGAATATTATGTTAAATATTTATTTCGCAGCTCCTTTGGTCTTGTTATTGAATGAATTTCAGTACACCATTTGAAATAATCACATACTATGAAAAAGCATATTCTAATCGTAGGAGGAGGATTTGCGGGCATCAACCTTATCAAATCTCTCAGAAATGATAAAAGGTTCAGAATAACTCTGGTTGATAAAAACAATTATCATTTTTTCCCGCCACTTATCTATCAGGTAGCTACTTCGTTTATAGAAGCTTCCAATATCAGTTATCCTTTCAGAAAACTGTTTTCAAACAATAAAAATGTGAAGTTTCACATGGGCAGCCTGGTTAGGGTAAATCCTGAAAATAAGACCATAGAAACTGATACGGGAATCCTCAGTTATGATTATCTGGTACTGGCATTAGGGACAGAGTCCAATTTTTTCGGAATGGAAAATGTAAAGAGATGTTCGCTTCCGATGAAAAATATAGAGGAAGCCCTCTATCTGAGGAATCATATTCTGCTGACTCTGGAAGAAGCCGCTAGAAATAAAGACATTAAAGAAGCCGAGAAACTTCAGAATATCGTGATTGCCGGAGGCGGACCTACAGGAGTAGAACTGGCAGGAATGCTTGCGGAAATGGGAAAATATATTGCCCAGAAAGAATATCCGGAAATCAAACTGGGACTTTCCAATCTTTATCTTATTGATGCTTTACCTACTTTACTTTCGCCTATGAGTCAGCTGGCCCAGAAAACGGCCTATGAGAAGCTGAAAGAATTAGGTGTGAAAATCCTTTTGAATGTATCTGTAAAAGATTATAAAGACTGTAAAGTCATTCTCAGCGACGGAAATTCTATTGAAACAGAAACCCTGATCTGGACTTCCGGAGTCATTGGAAAAGAAATCCCCGGCCTGCCGGAAGAAACTATCGGGAAAGGCAGACGAATATTGGTGGATGACTATAATAAAGTAACCGGAACTACCAATATTTATGCATTGGGAGACATATGTCTGATGCTGACAGAAGAAAAATATCCCAAAGGACATCCTCAGCTGGCTCAGGTTGCCATTCAGCAGGCTAAAAATCTCGCTTCCAATTTTAAACGGATAGAAGACGGAAAAGTCCTGGAACAATTCCGGTACAATGATAAAGGAAGTATGGCCATCATATCAAAATACAACGCGGTAGTAGATCTTCCGAAGCATTCTTTTAATGGATTTACAGCGTGGCTCACATGGCTTTTCATTCACATCATTCCTCTGGTAGGGTTTAAAAATAAAATTCAGCTGGCCATGGACTGGTTCCGGCTATTCATCACCAATAACCCATCCATCAGGCTTATTCTCTTTCCGAAAAGAAATACAGGAAACGGGTCATGATAAAAAAACAAAACACTTAAATCTATCATATTATGAAAAATCAAAGAAGGCCTCCGTTTTTTGGAGAAACAGTCGTCATCACCGGTGCTTCAAGCGGAGTTGGTAAGGCTACGGCAGAAGCTTTTGCCGAACAGGGAGCTGATCTGGTATTGGCAGCAAGAGGAGAGGAAGCACTTATAGAAACCGCAGAATTATGCAGAAAACTGGGAGCTACAGTGATTGCTGTTCCTACCGATACTTCCGTTGCAGAAGATGTTCAGAATCTTGTCAGAGAAGCTTTGGAATTCAGCGGGAAAATTGATTATTGGGTGAATAATGCCGGAGTGCTTGCATTTGGAAAGTTTGAAGAAATTCCGGTAGATATCAGCGATCAGATTGTGAAAACCAACCTTTTGGGGTATATGCATTCGGCACATGCAGTGCTTCCTGTTTTTAAAAAGCAGAAAAAAGGAGTCTTACTGAATAATATCTCTATTGGCGGATGGATGCCGGCACCTTATGGAACAGCCTATACGGCCTCGAAATTTGGCGTTCGCGGAATGGTAGAAACCCTGCAGGGTGAAGTTTCAGATTTTCCTGATATTCATATTTGTGCGCTTTATCCCGGTTTTCAGAAATCATCAGGAATAGAACATGCTGCCAATTATTCAGGAATAAAGCTCAGCACACCTCCTCCATCGTTTGATCCTCGTAAACTGGCAGCTTCAATTGTAAAAACAGCTAAAAATCCAACTGAAGCCTCTTATCCGGACTGGTCAGCTGTTGTTTTTAAAAATTTATATGAAATGTTTCCGGGAATCATCCGTTATGTATCTTCTGCAGGAATGAGAATGATAATGAAGAAAGCCAATAAGGCAGAAAATACAGGTGGAAATGTCCGCCAATCTTCCTCAGGAAATATGGGAATTGATGGGAAAACACTATTATCTGTTTCTAAAAAACCTTTGATCCTGGCAGGAGCAGGAATCATTGGAGCATTGGCTGTTGGGCTTATTTTTTCAGGAAAAGCAAAAGAAATAAGAGAAGATTAATAGAAATAAACAGTCATCGCTATAGTTTGAAAAAGGCTCTTTACTATATTTTTTGTGATATATTTCATAAATTTACAGAACTGTATCAATCTGATGATAGTGTAAAATATTTCGACGGTGAAAATTCACAACAAAAAAAAGTACCTCAGTTTCCTTAAATTTAAAAGAGATTTCCAGAAATACGGACTGGAAAAAGCACGCAGTTATGAGCTTATTCTGCATTGGCTGAACAACAGACTGAGCAGAAACCAATTTCTTGTTCTTTCCGGAATTCTGGTAGGCTGCACGGCGGGTCTGGCGGGAGTTATCCTGAAAACGCTGGTACACAATATTCATTATTTCATTACCAATAAAGTTCATTTTGAATATCAGATTTTATTCTATATTGTTTTTCCTTTCTTAGGAATCGTTCTGACAACGATGATTGTTCTTACCTTGTTTAAAGGTCAGGATCGTAAAGGAATCGGGGCTATTTTATACGAAATTGCACAGAATTCCAGTATTGTGGCTTCTGTTAAAATGTATTCCCAGGTAATACAAAGTGCTGTTACCGTAGGATTGGGAGGTTCTGCAGGATTGGAAAGCCCTATTGCCGTTACCGGAGCTGCTATCGGTTCCAACTATGCACAAACCTACAGGTTAAGTTATAAAGAACGTACGTTGTTACTGGCTGCCGGAGCTACTGCCGGGATTGCGTCTGCTTTCAATGCTCCTATTGCAGGGATTATGTTTGCCTTTGAAATTCTTTTAACCGGAGTGGTTTTTACGGATTTCATTCCGTTGGTTGTAGCTGCGGTTTGCGGAAGTCTTTTATCAAGGATTTTACTTCAGGAAGATGTTCTTTTCAGGTTTTATACCAGAGATCCCTTCAACTATAAAAATGTTCCGTACTATCTTATTTTAGGGATTGTTACGGGATTATATGCCCGTTATTTTGTGATTATTTCTCAAAAAGTAGAACATTTTATAAAAGGACTGCAGCTTTCGAGAATGCGTAAAGCCATGTTTGGAGGCGCCGTACTTTCCCTGTTATGCGTTCTTTTTCCACCGTTGTTTGGGGAAGGTTATGAAACGGTAAAAGCTTTTACGAATGGAAACACCTACTCCATTATTGAAAACAGTTTTTTCAGGTATTTTGAGATCGGAGACTGGACCATTATCATATTTCTTGTCCTGGTATTACTTTTAAAGGCTTTTGCCACTTCGTTTACGATTTTTAGCGGTGGAAACGGCGGTAACTTTGCTCCGTCTCTTTTTGCAGGCGGAACTCTGGGCTATCTGTTTGCCTTGGTATGCCAGCATTTAGGGTTTACAGATGTTCCGGTGACCAATCTCGTTTTGGTAGGAATGGCAGGAGCAATGAGCGGTGTTTTGTATGCTCCTCTTACTGCGATTTTCCTGATCGCTGAATCTAGCTTCGGGTATGATTTATTTATTCCTCTCATGATTGTATCCATTATATCTTATCTTATTGCCAAATGGTTTTCCCCGATTTCTCCGGAATTAAAATCACTGGCTGATGAAGGAAAAATTTTTACGAATAAACATGACAAGAACCTGCTGTTCGCTTTAAGAACTGAAGATTTTATTGATCAATATTCACAGACAATCAATGAAAATGCTTCTGTTACAGAACTGTTTGAAATGGTAAAGAACGGTAATAAAAATATTTTCGCTGTTGTGGATGAGAACAGAAAATTGAAAGGAGTTCTGACATTGGATGATATAAGGCCTTATCTTTTTAACAAAGAAATTGAAACGTCCCAGACGGTTACCCAGATCATGAAAGCTCCACCTGCCGTTCTTCACCGTGAAAATAAACCCCTGGATATTCTCCAGACCTTTGATGATACGGGAGTATGGAATCTCCCTGTAGTAAGTGAGAATAATGATTTCATCGGTTTTATCTCAAAATCTTCCATATTAATGAGCTACAGACAGCTTCTGAAAGAATATTCCGATTAATAGTAATAACAGAATATAACAATCGGAAACCTCAATTCCCCCTCCTCCCGAGGGTGGCAAAAATTCTTTGAATTTTTGACGGGGTGGTTATCATCGTCTACTCAAAAAAAAACCGTTCATTGCTGAACGGATTTAATTTTTAATCTATAATGAAAGTCGAAAAAATTAGTTGCTCGCTCTATTAAGCAGCTCAATATCTTCCTGATCGAGAACAAGTTTTGGTGCATTGAATACCGTTTCAAGCTGGGAAGCACTGGTAGCACTTACAATGGGTGCTGTAATCAGAGGATTGGATAACAGCCATGCCAGAGAAACTGTCCCCTGTGTTGTATGATGCTTTGCACTTACCTGATCCAGCGCTTTTAATACTTCCAGTCCTTTAGGATTTAAATATTTTCTTACGCCTTCACCTCTTGCACTTTTTGCCAGATCTGCTTCATCACGGTATTTACCGGTTAAGAAACCTGCTGCCAAAGACCAATAAGGAAAGACACTTAAATCAAACTGCTCTGCCAGAGGAGCATAATTTTGCTCAAAACCCTCTCTTTCCATGAGATTGTAATGAGGCTGTAACGCAACATATTTAGGAAGGTTATTCTTTTCTGCAGCTTCAAATGATGCCTTCAAACGTTCCGGTGATAAGTTGGAAGCCGCGATATAACGTACTTTTCCAGCTTTAATGATCTCATCATAAGCAGAAAGTGTTTCTTCCACGGGAGTAATATTATCGTCAAAGTGCGTATAATAAAGATCAATATGATCGGTCTGAAGTCTTTGCAGCGATTCATCTACAGACTGTAAAATATGCTTTTTGCTGATATCATAGCCATGTTCCTTTGTTTCTGAACCTACTTTGGTTGCCAGAACGATATCATTACGGTTGGAACGGCTTTTCATCCACTTTCCGATGATCTCTTCAGACTGTCCGCCTTTTCCGTTCACCCACCATGAATAGGTATCTGCAGTATCAATAAAATTGAATCCTGCTTCAGCAAAGCGGTCCAGTATATCAAAAGACTGTTTCTCGTCCAGCGTCCATCCAAAAACATTTCCTCCTAAGTTGATGGGTGCAATCGTTAAATCGGTGTTTTTGATTTTTCTTTTTTCCATAAAAATAATTTTACTAAGTGATCTCTAAGGTAGGGAATATTAAGCCTGGAAAATATTCAAAATGACCATTCCGGCCATAGTTATTATAAATGGGAATGCTGATGTTTCCAGTTTTTTTGATTAATTGAATGTGTTGGAAAAGCGCAAAGGCGCAAATAATTTAAAGCTAACTGCTTTAAGACGCAAAAATTTTATCTTCGATAAAATTGAATACTGCTTATTTTTATGTTTTTTGCAAAAAATCTATAGAATCTCTTAACATATCATTTTCTGAAAATCTTACATTGATTAAAGTTGAAATGTTCTTAGGCCTTTGCCGCTTCTAACAAAAATACATGTGATTTCATTAGTAAAAAAAATAAAAACAGCCATGTAAAAGCTGTTTTTATTATCTATCAATTAAAAATACGGTTATTTTTCAACCTGAGGAATGTCAATAGCGATAAGCTGAAGTTTGTATTCCTGTAACTGATGATGAATGGTTGACAAACCGTTGCTGAAGAATGGTGATGCTTTAAAAAGCTCATGATAATATTCGATACCCTCAAGAACATTTTTCCTGAAAGCATTCCATTTTTTTGTCTGCGAATGGGTAATCTGTGCAGTGGATTCGGTGATTTCCTTTCTCAGATAATCCACATACATTTTCAATTCATTAATAAACATATTCGGACGTTGGTTGTCTGAAAGAATATTGGAGTTTCCGTAGATATGTTTTACCATTTCCGAAAGAGAAACTTCCTTATCAAAAAAGGCAATATTCGGTCCCGGACATATGACAACGCCTTGCTTTTCCCCTTTGATTTCAAGATTCTGCTCCATGTATGCAGCATTCACAAGTCCTACACACAGACACGCTTTATTCGTAATGTCGGATTTTCTTTTATTAAATTCCTTTTCTGTAAGGGTTTCCTTATTGTCGTACAGCTCTTTGAGTTTGATATCCTGATATTTTCTGGAAGCGGTACAGGTTCCTTCGGGTGAAAATTCTTTGCTTAATGCCAGAAGTTTTTTGGGACACGAGCTTCCGTATTTACCTTTTGCTTCTTTTTCAAACTTTAATCGTTCATTGGATGTTCCTTTTACTGTATTGAAAGGCACTCCTAAAGGCGAAATATTACTCAGATAGAAATCCTGCTCTTTTGACCGTAAAAGTAAATTTCTGGTTTCTGCATCTACCGATGTTGCTTCGGGTACCAGCAAAAACGGAGAACCCCATCCTACGCTGTCCACATTATAATTCGCCAATAAAAACCCATGTTCTTCAGCAGTTCCTACTCCACCCTGAACGGTAATTTTCATTTCTAAAGGTTCGGAAACTACATACTTTCCTTTTTGTTCCAAAGCAGCTGTCATTAAGGCGTGAGCTGATTGTATCAGATCGTTTTTTTTCTGCTTGAATTCTTCCATGATAGGCCCGAGAAGCATTCCTTCAGTGGCAAAAGCGTGACCTCCGCAATTCAATCCGGATTCTATTCTGTATTCGGAAACCCATAATCCTTTTTTGGCCAGAAAGTTCCCCTGAATCATTGCAGAACGGAAATCGCTTACTTTAAGGATAATTTTCTTTTTGATGTTTCCGTTTTCGTCCGGGAAAAAATCATCAAACTCCTCCATATAGCTATACAAACGGGGATTCATCCCTGCAGAAAGAACCATTGATGATGATAATTTGCTTTTGGCAAATCCTCGCAGTGAGGCATGAGCATCGTTATACATCACAGGAAGCTGTTCATTATTCTGATAGTTGTCTTTATCTACTTTCGTCATGATATTGACATCAATACTTCCCGGTTTTAAATTCGATTCAATGAAGTTTTTAATATTGGAACTCCAGTTATCTTTTTGATTGATAAGATTTTGAAGGCTGTTTTTGAGGTCTGATGTATTCGGAAGCATAGCCATGAATTCCTTCAAAGCTTCCTTGTTTTTGCTGATTTCCTGTTTGAAAGATTCAAATTTTTCATTCACGATATCATCTACCATATCCAGATAAGCGGTAACTCTTTTTGCTCTGTAATCTTCTGTTTTTGTTGAGATTCCGAAATAGTCAAGATTGAACTTTTTGTTGTAAAAGTTCTTCATTTTTTCCAGGATTTCATCATCAATAATAGAGATGACGGAAGAAATTCCATACTGGGCAACACGAATCGGGCTGTCTATGGTATAAGCCAGTCCCATTACCGGAATATGGAAATTGTGCAAAGGTTTTTGTGTCATAAAGTTTTGATAAAGTTTTTTATTGTTCATCTAAAAATCCTTTACAACTATTCACTTCCTAAAAATATTATTTTAAAATGAATTATGCGTTAAATAGTATTTTAATTATTGAAAACATGTCAAATGTCATTTTTTTAAATTGTTTGAAATAAAAAAGATCAGCTGAATAACTGATCTTTTCTTCTTGTCTGTTTTATTCTAACCGCAAAAGTCACAAAAGTTTTTGACACTTAACTTCTTTTCATAAGAACCTTGCTTAAGCTTAATAAGTACACCTAAGTTTTTGAAAATCTTTGATTTTCGCTTATGTGAAATTTTTCTACATCATTATTTTTCAGCTTAGTTAAGTGGGCTAAAGTTTTACAAAATAAAAGCTTTTGTGTCTTTTGTGGTTTCACTTTACTTATTCTGCTTTGTTTTTAAGCATCATCAGAAGACTGTAAGCCCCTTTCTGCACAATTTTCTTATCCTTTAAAGCATCGGCTTTTACAATCTCCGTAAACTGATCGTCAGAAATTCCGGTCACTACTGGAATCACTTTGTAATTGGATTTTCCAAGGTCTTCAAAAACATAATTTTTGTTTTCAAAAGAAACGATCGCTTCGTTGGGAAGTCCCTGGGTGTAACGGCCGCTGATATTGACTTCAGCATTTACATACATGCCTTTTACAAATTCCCTGTTCACAGAAGATAATCTGGCAATGGCGGTTGCAGAACCACCGTTTTCGATACTGGGAACTACGCTGACAATTTTTGCATTGGATTTCACATCCGGATTCTGATTGTTGTACACCAAAATTTCCTGACCCACTTTTACATCATTCACATCATTTTCAAAAACCTTCAACTCTAAAAGTAACCCTGCCGGATTGATCAGCTCAAATAAAGTATCTGCAGGGTTGATATATTGCCCGTTATTCACCAGAATTTTGCTTACAAAACCTGTAAAAGGAGCATAGATATTGATTTTACTTCTGATATTTCCGGTACTCAGGCCTTTGGCATTGATTCCGATGATTCTCAGCTTTTCCTCAAGACCTTTTAAGGTAGCATTCAAAGTAGAATACTCTGCCTGGGCAGTTTGTAGGGTTTTGTCACTGCTGGCTTTGCTTGTATTCAAATCTTTCTGACGGTTGAAATTCAATCTTGCCGCTTCGAGCTGAGCTTTGGTAACCAGATAATCCTGCTGTAATTGTATAAACTGAGGGTCTTCTACTACTGCAAGCACTTGTCCTTTGCTGAAATGACTTCCATTGATCACATTGATAGACTTGATATGTCCACCCATAATACTGGAAACCAAACTGATGTGAGATGGTGCAATTTCTGCCTTTCCATTTAATTTCACCAGTTTTTCCATATTCCTGTTCTGAATACTGGTTGTTGTTAACCCTACAGACTGAATCTGTTTTTCTGTAAGATGAACGGAATTTTTGTCGTTCTTGGAAAATTGGGTGTTTTCGTAAACTGTTTTTTCTTCGTCTTTTTTACCGGAACATGAAGATAAAGTAAGGATGAAAGCAAGGCTGTATAGTGATATATTCTTGAAATGCATGATGTATTATTTTGAAATTAGGAATTGAAGTTCGGCTCCCGTTTGATTAAGCTTTTCCAGCTGATCAATATAATCTGCTTTGGTTTTTACGGCCTGATTCACCAGTATGACCCAATCCAGATAATCTATTTCCCCCACTTCCATCTGTTTCTGAGCCGTTTTTAGAATAGTTTCAGACTTTGGAAGCTGTTTTTGTTCATAATTTTCGATGATCTGTTGTTGGTTCATGTAGTTATTCAACTGTTGTTTCAATCTGTTTTTAAGCTCAATTTCTTTTCTCTGATACTGATTTTCGGAGATGGCAATTTTTGCCTGTGCTGCCTTTGCCAAAGCTCTCTGTCCTTTGGTGAACAGTGGAATTCCTACGCCCACCTGAACTGAATTGAAACGATTGTTATTGATGTTTTTCATACTCTGATTGGTGTATCCTATAAGAAGATCCGGAAGCAATCTGCTTTTCTCAAGCTGTACTTCGGCCTCACCTACTTTAATCTGCTGCTGCAGATATTGAAGCTCAGGATGCTGTTTTACCATTTCTTCTGAAATCTGAAGTCCGATATTCACAGTGGGGCGATCGGCAACTGGTTGGTACGGAACCTCTGACTGAAGTAATAACTGAAGCTGAAGCTTTGCAATATTCAGGTCGTTTTCTAACGTATTCAACTGTACATTGATCTGTTCTTTCTGGATTTCAGCGGTGGATTCTTCCAGAATATTGGCTTCTCCCTTTTTTAATCTTAATCCTGCTTTGTCTGCAAAATTATTGTAAAGCTGGCTGATGTATTCAAGCACTTTTTTCTTTTCCTGAAGCACCAGTATCCTGTAGAAAACGTCTGTCACTTCCTTGGTAAGCTGTGTTTTAGTAAGATTCTGACTGATGACACTGGCAGACCATTCGGCATCCAGCATTTGTTTTCTTTTTGAATACACCGTAGGAAAACTGAATCTCTGTGAGATCCCGAATGAATTATCGGTTTCTTCTCCCTGAATTTGCCCAAATCCTCCGGTAATTTCTGTCTGTGGAATATCCAGATAACTGGCTTTCAGTTTTTCCTGATAATCTGAGACTAATTTTGAATTTTTAAGAGTACCATTCTGCTGGTATGCTTTTTCCAAAGCCTGTTCATAAGTGATATTTTCCTGAGCCTGATAAGTTCCAAAGGATATTAACAATATGAAAACAGACAATTTTTTATAGTTGGTTTTTTTTGAGAATTTCATTTTATCTTTATTAATATGTTCAAACAGGACGTATAAAATTGGAAGGACAAACAAGGTTAAAAGGGTGGCAAGCATCAATCCTCCGATCACCACCGTTGCCAAAGGTCTCTGTACTTCTGCTCCTGCACCGTTGCTGATTGCCATGGGAAGGAATCCGAGAGAAGCCACAAAAGCCGTCATTAAGACCGGGCGAAGCCTGATTTTTGTGCCTATGAGTACAATTCTGCTGGTGTTGTTTATTCCGTTCTTTTTCAATCGGTTAAATTCTGATATCAAAACAATTCCATTAAGTACTGCAACTCCAAATAAAGCAATAAATCCTACCCCGGCGCTGATGCTGAAAGGCATTCCTCTCAACGCCAGAAAGTACACACCTCCTATCGCAGATAATGGAATCGCAGTATAGATTAACAAACTGTGTTTTACTGAACCGAAAGCAAAGAATAGTAACAGGAAAATCATCACCAACGAAATAGGAACAGCGATTCCCAATCTGGCCTTGGCTTCATTTAAGTTTTCAAAAGCACCTCCATAAGAAATGGTATATCCCGGTGATAGTTTCAGGTCCTTACCTGCTTTTTGCTGAAGTTCTTCCACAATACTCTGAACATCCCTTCCTCTTACATTAAAACCTACAATAATCCTTCTTTTGGTATCTTCCCTCTGAATCTGGTTCGGACTGTTTCTAAGTTCCACTTTCGCCAATTGTGACAAGGGAATCTGTTCTCCTGAAGAAGTAGGAACCAAAAGATTCTGAATGCTGGTAATATCTTTTTTATGCTCATTATCCATTCGGACAACGATATCAAACTTTTTCTCGCCTTCATACAAAGCACCTGCGGTCTGCCCTGCAAAAGCCATATTGATCACCCTGTTGATTTCTGCCACCGAAATATTATACCGGGACAGTTCCGAACGGTTATAATCAATCACAACCTGCGGAGCGCCTACTACCGGTTCAATATAAAGATCCTGGGCACCTTTTACGGTGTTGATGATGCTTCCCATCTTTTTTGCATAGGTGGCAAGGCTGTCCAGGTCTTCACCATAAATCTTGCAGACCACATCCTGTCTTGCTCCGGTCATCAGCTCATTGAAACGCATCTGTACAGGAAACTGAAAACTGGTTGTCAGTCCCGGAATAACGCTTAATGCTTTGCTCATTTTGTCAGAAAGCTCAGAAAATGATGTTGCAGAGGTCCATTCCTTTTTAGGCTTTAAAACAATGATCATATCTCCGGAATCCATTGCCATCGGTTCCGTGGGAATTTCTGCACTTCCAATTTTCATGACCACTTTTTGTACTTCTGGAAACTGTGTTAAAAGGATATTCGCTGCCTGAGTGGTCGCTTTTTTGGTTTCATTAATATTACTTCCCTGAAGAATTCTCATTTCGACGGCAAAATCACCTTCTTCCAGAGAGGGAATGAATTCTCCACCCATCCTGGAAAGGGTAACAACAGCACCGGCAAACAGGACTAATACACCAATGATGATAGTTTTTCTGAATTTAAGCGCTTTCATCAGAAGTCTCTGGTGCCCGGTTTCCACCTTGCTCATCACACGGTCTGAAATAGTCTCTTTTTCTTTTTTCTTTCTGCTTAATACCAGAGCGCTCATCATTGGAATATAAGTCAGGGAAAGTATAAATGCTCCGATCAGGGCAAAGGCAACGGTCTGAGCCATAGGCTTGAACATTTTGCCCTCAATTCCCTGAAGGGTAAAAATCGGAAGATATACAATTAAGATGATGATCTGTCCGAAAACCGCACTGTTAACCATTTTAGTTGCAGAGCCTGAAACCTGATCATCCATTTCTTTTTTGCTGAGCATATTATCTTTTCCAAAATGCTTCTTATGCGCAAGCTGATGCAGTACGGCTTCCACAATAATAACGGCTCCATCCACAATAAGACCGAAATCCAGCGCACCGAGACTCATCAGATTTCCTCCTACCCCGAAAATATTCATCATAATAATGGCAAAAAGCATGGCCAAAGGAATAACTGATGCTACCAGTAATCCAGCTCTGAAATTCCCCAGAAATAAAACCAGAATAAAAACCACAATCAAAGCCCCTTCCATCAGGTTTGTTTTTACAGTGCTGATCGTATTGTTTACCATTTTAGCACGGTCAAGAAAAGGCTCAATTACGACTCCTTCCGGTAATGATTCCTGGATTTTTTCCAGTCTTTGTTTAATATTTCCGATCACGACATTGGCATTTTCTCCTTTCAGCATCAGGACAATTGCTCCTGATACTTCTCCTGTATCATTATAGGTCATGGCGCCATACCTTGTTGCATAACCGATCTTGACAGACGCTACATCTTTGATATGTACCGGAATACCTTCTTTGGTTTCTGCCACCTGAATATTTCCAATATCTTCTGTACTTCCCAGCAGCCCTTCGCTGCGGATAAACAGAACGGTTTCTTTCTTTTCAATATAAGCCCCTCCGGTATTCTGATTGTTTTTTTCGAGAGCTGCAAAAACATCATTGATATTGATATTAAATGCCTGTAACTGATTAGGATTGATGGCAATCTCATACTGTTTCAGTTTTCCTCCGAAGCTGCTGACATCAGCTACCCCTTTTGTTCCCAAAAGCTGTCTTCGGACTACCCAGTCCTGGATCGTTCTGAGCTCCGTTTCATCATATACATTTTCGTAGCCCTTTTTGGCTCTTACCACATATTGGAAAATCTCTCCCAATCCGGTTGAAATAGGACCTAATTCCGGCTTACCGATTCCGGCAGGAATATTGTCCTGAACAAGTTGTAAACGCTCCTGAACCTGCTGTCGGGCCCAATACACGTCAGTCTTATCATCAAAAACTACCGTCACCAATGACAGTCCGAAGCGTGAAAAGCTTCTCAATTCTGTGATTCCGCTGATATTGCTGGTAGCCTGTTCAATTGGAAATGTAACCAGACGTTCTATATCTGCTGCACCATATGAAGGAGCAGTCGTAATGATCTGAACCTGATTATTGGTGATGTCCGGCTGGGCATCAATGGGAAGTTTAGTGGTTTCATAAACTCCAAAAAGGAGGAGAGCCACTGTAAGCAGAGCAATGATGAGTTTATTCTTTACAGAAAACTCAATAATTTTATTTAACATGGAAAAACGATTAATGGTAATCCGGAATGCTTTATAAAAGCTGAAATTCTACCAAAACTTAAAGTATCAAAATAAACGTTTGTAACTTCTCAGGTAAGGGTTAAGCATTAATACAATGCATTACGAATTAATTGATATGTAACAAGAATTCACTGCTTTAGGTAAGAACATAAAGCATTAATTTTTAATGTGAAGTCAATTAAGAAAGCCGCGGTGGCTGGAAAATCTGAGAAAGGTATTGGTTGGAAAAGTCTTTTTCCTTGTAAATACTGCTTTTCTTTGAAACAGTAATTTCCTTAGGCTTTTTTATTTCGAATGAAAGCTCCGGAAGCTGTGCGTGTACGGTAAGTACGATAGGTGGATTGATAAACGGCAGTTTCTGATCGGTATCCCAGTCTGAATCCTCTTTGTGGTTATCATAATGCTCCATTACAAATTCTGAAAGACTTCCGTGGTATTCCATGAAATGTTCCACAAACATAGGCACTTTAAGTACTTCCCCCGCATTGGTAGTAGCCAGCACATACATCATTGAACATAATATAGAGAACCATTTTAACATGAGTGCAAATATAGGGCTTAAATTTTTTCTGAATGGGCTTTAGTATTAATTTTTTGAGAATTTTAGCCAGTTTAAAAGCAGTTTAAATAAATAATAACTCTTCGTAAAAATGTTCGGTTGATCAAACAAAAATCAGAGCCTTGACTTCAGTCTGCTCAGTGTCTCCTGTGAGATATTAAGATAGGAAGCCACCAGTTTGTTGGAAAGCCGGCGTACAATAATCGGATTTTCTTCCAGTAACTGTTTGTATTTTTCAAGAGCATCCTGCACCATAAAAGACATCAGCCTTTTAGTGTTGGCAATACAGGCAATTTCAATATAAATTCTGTAAAATTTTTCCCATTGAGGGATAATGTCCAATAAATGATAAAAATCCTGATGGGTAATATAATAAACCTCCGAATCTTCTACTGCCTGAAGAAGTTCATCAGAAGGTTCCGAAGTAATAAAGGTATGAAGCGCTGTAGCGAACTGATTTTCAAAAGCAAAATATCTTGTAGAATCCTGCCCTTCCTTATTAATGTAAAATATCCGTAAACAACCTTTTACAACAAAGAATGTTTTTTTGGGAGAATGAACATTGGTAACGAGAAGCTCGTTCTTTTTTAATTTGACAGGTTTGAAATAAGAAAGAATAACTTTCAATTCTTCATCTGTTATTGATATTTTGCTTTTAATATATGAAACTAATACGTCTTCCATTTATTTAAATCAGTCACCGCAAATGTAGCAATAAATATGTTAAAAACTTATTGCTGTTCCTGCTTCTTAAGTGCTTTCAGCAGTTTTTCCTTCCGGTTGCCCTGCTCTCCAATAGGAACAGGCGTATAGGGCATGGGTGTCCCATTTCAGGTTTGTTTTAAAATAGGTGCGAAGCTCATGTACAGTAGTATATTCTGCAGCGATGTAAACATATTCTTTCAATACACCTGATGGAAACTGAACAGATTTCACCACTTCGGCAAGCCTGCTTCCCTGCTCGGGATGAGGATTGTACAGCCATTCAACCGAAATATCTGCTGCAGAACAAAGCATAAGCTCATCCTCTTTACCTGCCACTTCCAATATTATTTTTGCTCTTACATAGGATGGAAACTGTTCTGCGATGGCGCAAATAACAGGCAGTGCGGTTGCATCTCCCACAATCAGGTAAAAATCCGCATCAGGAATTAAAGGTCTGTTACTTTCTTTCATCCCTACTTCCAATACATTACCAGGATTGGCTTTTAATGCCCAGGCAGAAGCTGGTCCGTTGTCACCATGGGCGACAAAATCAATGCTTAATTCCCGGTTTTCCAGATCAATCTTCCTGTTGGTGTAGGTTCTGACAAGAGGAGTACTTCCCTCTTCAGCCGGGATAAAAATTTTATTATTAGAACCGGAGCGTACATGAGACAGCAATTCAGCCTGGCTATCATCAATATCAAATATTACACGGATAAGATGCGGCGTAAGATATTGCTTGTTTTTAACGATAAATGCAGAACGGATTTTTTTCGTTTTTTCTGCCTGAATTATTATAGAATTTTCCATTTTTTATTTTTTATTAAACAGTAAAATAATGATAGACACTATACAGCTGATGCCTCCGAAGAGATAAACGGTCTGGTAATCAAACCAGCCTGCAATTAATCCTGCAATGGGGCCTGCGAGACCTAATGAAAGGTCAACAAATGCTACATAGGCTCCTAATGCTGTTCCTCTCATCTGCGGTTTTACTTTTTGAATGGCAAGAACTCCCAAAGCCGGAAAAACCAGTGAAAATCCGGCACCTGTCATCCCACACCCGATAATGGCCAATGTTTTGGATGCAGAGGTCCAGATCAGCATTTGTCCGGCCACTTCGATAATCAGAGAGATTAAGGCTATTGTAAAACCACCGTATTTATCCGGAAAAGAAGCAAAGAAAATTCTGGTCAGCACATAACATGTTCCAAAAACCATAAAGGGCAGTGAAGCATCACCCCAGTTTTTTTGGGAGAAAAACAAGGCAATAAAAGAAGCAATACATCCAAATGCCATTGATGAAAAAGCAAGGCTGAGTCCCTGACCGGATATGGCACCAATTACTTTGTAGAAAGGAGTTCGTACATGATCTTTATCCACGGCCACAGAAGGAAGTTTTGCTGTAGAAAGCCAGCTTACCAGCGGAAGTAAGGCAATAAGAAGAAAAGCAGGCAGGATATTGTATTCTTTACTTAACCAGATGCTTATCGGAGCTCCGATTGCAATTCCTGCATACATCGCGATACCATTCCAGGTCATTACTTTGCCTGAGCTGGAATGTCCCGCGAGGCCTATTCCCCAGGTTAATGCGCCGGTAACCAGGAAGCTTTCGCCAATCCCATGAATAATTCTTGCTATTAAAAGGAAGGAAAGGGCCAGCAAAGGATGCGCCTGAAATAATACAGCCATTACATAAACAATCCCGGCAGCAACGGCTAATATTACTCCCGACATTTTACTTTTCTTGGCACCTCTGGTATCTGTAATTTTTCCGGAATAGGCCCGGGTTAAAAGTGTAGACAATGATTGCAGTCCGATGACAAGACCTACAATAATACTGTCAAAACCTAAAGTGTTCTGAACAAACCCGGGAACTACTCCCAAAGCAATTCCTATGGTAAGATAAACTCCCAATACCGAAATGATAATAGGAGCGGTTGCCTGATAGAAATTAATAGTCTGTCCTTTTTCTAATGTTGTACTCATAAATTTTGTTTAAAATATTCGGGTGCAAAGGTCTCCGAACAGTCAACACAAAACTTTGATCTAAGTCAAAAAAGGGACAGCCGTTTTAATCAAAATCCAGAAAACTATCAGTAAGCTGTTTCCATTGTATTTTTGCAATTCCCATCATTCCGCCTATAGCAATCGCAAAATTTCTGATAACATCCAGAAACTTGGCATTTCCGTTAGGTTTTTCATTTCGCCCGTATACAGCTGCTTTTAAATAATCGGTATTTCTGGATATCATAAACGTTGAGGTGGCTGCAGAACTATAAAAATGAGCAATGTGAACGCTTTTCTTATTCTGAGGATCTATCGATGGCCTGCATGTGATGGATATACTTTCGGAAAAACTATCCTCATAGAAACAGATATCTGCTATTTCTACCCAATCATAACCTTTCGCTTCAGATTCTCCCGGCCCCGGAATATCAATCCGGATAAAATCTCCTATCAGAGGTCCGCGGTCGACAGGATCACCATTAAAATTATACAGTTTAAATGCCGCAAACGCCTTCCCGCTGTAGCTTTCCCATTGATTAACTGAAAAAAATCTTTTTTTTAATATTTCAAATTTTTCCGGAATCAGATGCTGCTGAAACACTTTTCTGCTTTCCGTATCATGGAAACCTCCGGATTTTTGTGCAGGAACTCCCTTTAGTATCTTTGGACTCATATGACGGCGTTTTTGAGCAAATTAGCACAAAAAACTTACAGAATTTATGAGCGGGATCACAAAAATAGTTAAACAATTGTTTGAATATTAGCTAGGCAAGGTCGTATTCTGATAATAATTCACTTTTTGCTATTTCTTTATTTTGGTTAAAAAACATGCGTACAATTCTTCAGATGGCGAATTATATTTATTAGGATAGGTTTTTATATTACTAATTTCGGAATCTCAAAGAAATCAGGAAAGATTTAGGAAATAACTATTTTTATATAAAATCAATAATTTTTAAAAAAAATAACCTTATGATGTTTTGCATAACATGATTTTTGTTTATATTTGTGAATCGAAATAATTTTTTTTCATCATTTGTGTTTTTTTAAGGTCTCCATTCGTGGAGACCTTTTTATTTTTAACAATATCATAATTGAATATTGACTGTTGAAGTGGAAAAATGATAAAAATGTGAAATATTTCCTTTTTTGAGCCTGATCACTGCTTTTATTTAAAGGAAACCAAGAAGTTTTATATTGTTAATAATTCCCCTTTTTAATATATTCAAACTGTCATTATAAAGGTTAAAAACCTATTGAATGTTTCTCATAAAATCAGTTGGCCTGAACTTCATCACAGACTGAAAACTTCTGGTATAAGCCTGGACACTTTTATATCCTACTTCATAAGCTGTCTCTGAAATCGTAAGATTCCCGGAACTCAAATGCTCCAGACTTTTGATGATACGAAGCATTTGCTGATACTTGCTCAGGGTAAGACCTGTTTCCTTTTTGAAAATACGTTCCAGTGTACGGAAAGACAGAAGAACTGTATCACTCAGGTCTTCCATTTTGATCTCATTTCGGTAACAACTGTGGAGATGTTCTATGACTTTAGCAAGGCGTTTATCTTTAGGAAGACTGATATGAAGAGTCAGGGAATGTTCTACAAACCGTGGAAGTTCGTTGAACATTGCTTTCAGGAACAGGCTTTCATTATGATCCGAAGTCATCAGCTTGGACCATTTCTCTGCATATTTTATCATTTCCTTCAAAACAGGCGGAACAGAAAATACGTTCACTTTATGATAAAAAGCTTCTTCGGTGCTGATGTCCGCAAACATGATCATCAGTTTGATTTTTTCAGAATGGGAATTGGTTTTATGGACAGCATTGGGAGGTATCCATACTGCATGATTCTGGGGAAGGAGATAGATTTTTTCTTCAATGGTAATATACTGAAAACCGCTCTCCACATATACGAGCTGGCCTTTCTGGTGGTGATGAAGTACGTTATCATGAATCCAGTTTTCTTCAAACCATACAAAATATGGTTTTTTGAGGTCATCTATTTTTATACTGTCATTAGCATTCATGTCGTTTCAGGTTAAAACTTTGGCAAAATTAAACAAAATTACTGTGCTAATTTTGTACAAAAGTTTTTATTATGATGAAGAGTGAAGTAAAAAAGAATGCTTCGTATGTTTTATTAATTATTAATGTTCTGGTAGTTATACTTATTTCCAGCAATCTCCGTTCGCCGATTGTGGCGGTTGCTCCTGTACTTGGAGAAGTAAGGGAGGCTTTGAAACTGAATAATTTTCAGGTGAGTCTGCTTACTTCTATTCCCCTGTTTATGTTTGCCGCCTGTTCCGTACTGGTGAGCAGATTTTCCAATAAGTTTGGAATCAGTAAGCTTCTGATGTATTCCCTGATTATTTTAAGCTTCGGATTATTTTTGCGAATCACCGGATCTCTATGGCTTTTGTTTTTGGGTTCTCTATTTATTGGTTTGGGAATATGCATTGGAAATGTGGTTACTCCCGGATACGTTAAAAATAATTTTCCGAAGCAGATAGGTCTTATGACAGGAATTTTTGCTGTATCGATGAATCTTATCGCAGCCTTAGCTTCCGGATTCAGCGTGAAAATAGGAGAACTGACTGGATTGGGATGGAAAGGTTCTCTGGGAATCTGGCTGGTGATTGCCGCATTGGGTTTCCTGGTTCTATCATTGGAATTCATATTTAACAAAAGAAATCCGGCTCCATCTAAAACGGCACTCAGTACTTCAGATTTTAATATGTTCAAATCTGCCCAGGCATGGAATATCAGTATTTTTATGGGATTGCAGTCTTTATTTTATTATTGCCTGGTAGCATGGCTTCCTTCCTTTCTTGCCGATTTTCATATGCAGGGAGAAAGCTCGGGCTGGGTCTTCTTTGTTATTCAGATTACGATGATTCCTGTGACATTCTGCTGTCCGATTATTGCCAGTAAAATGAAAGATCAGAGACTTATGATCCTTTTCATATGTGCAATGATGTTCATCAGTACCATGATGTTTGTCTTTCTGAAATCTCAGTGGATTTATGTGAATGCTGTGATTATCGGAATATCAAATGGATTATCTTTCAGCCTGTCGATCCTGTTTTTTTCCACGAGAACGAAAAACAGCAGCAATGCGGTTAAAATATCAGGAATGGCACAGTCTGTAGGTTATCTGATTGCTGCATTCGGGCCTCCGTTGTTTGGAAAACTGCATGATTGGGATATTTCCTGGAACAGTTCATTCTATCTGTTAAGCTGTGCCGTACTGCTGATGCTGTATTTTGGAATGAAGGCGGCAAGAAATAAATGTGTTGAGGATTAGGAAAGTTAAAGGTCAGGTCACCCTTCTTTTATTGCTGGACGCTACCCATTCTTCTTTTTGGCATCTTGGGCAGCTTCCGGCATTACCTGCTTTTTTATGCTCTGTATACCCACAGAATATACAAGAATAATGTTTGTCTTCATGAATATATTGTAACGGATTATTTAATGAGTCTGGCATAATAGGAAGCCCGTATCTTACAGATTCATTTTCAAAAAAGAATACGCTGATCTCTCCTGATATTTCTTCTATGGCCATTTCAATCTGGCCAAGCTGAGAAACTCCTTTTAGCCTGAGTTCTGCAAAGAATTCGTCACTCCCGAGATTTTCTTTTTGAAAGTTTTTAATGGAGAATTCACCATTTTCTATCAGGCAGATGGACTTTCCTTCCACCAGATTTTCAAATTTTTTACTTTTTCCGATAAAATGGGTCACAATAGAATACAGGAGAATAATAACAATAAAAACTATAAGGGAAGAAATAATTCCGACATCCTTATTAAACATAGGATCTCCTGCTGCTGATCCCAGGCCGATAATGACTACCAATTCAAAGATTGAGAGCTGTTTTACCCCTCTTTTTCCTAAAATTCTAAGTCCGATAATAATAGCCAGAAACATAATCATGGTACGAAGAATGATCTCTAAAAGAAAAGACCATTCTTCGTGTCCCAATAATAATTCTTTCCAATCAAGATTTAAGAGAAAAACTGACAGCATACCAATTATTTATCAGGGAATATTCAAAAAATAAGCCATAAAACCTATTTGTTTCATAGATATTTCAGGCTTACCTCTTCACCATCATCAAGTATAAAGCATCTTCCCGCTAATCCGTTTTCAAGGATCTTTTTCTGAATAAATTTTCTGTCTTCCCTGCAGTGGCTTAGGGCTTCCAGATGCGTTACCCAAACAGTGGATTCCGGAGCAGATTCACATACTTTTACGATGTCTTCACTGGTCATAATAATAGGATCTCCTACGGAAAAAGTAGCAGCTCCACCCGCTACAATGATGTGCTGCGGCTGATGTTTGTCAATTTCTGCAGCAATTTCATCATACCAGATCGTGTCTCCTGCGATGTATACGGATTTATTGTCTTTTTTAAAGACAAAACCATTCACTATTCCCATTTTCTCTCCGATTTCCCCGGTTCCGTGCCGGCCTTTGGTTTTAGATATTTCAATAGTATTCCATTGAAGATGATCCTTCAGAACAATGATATTGGTGAAGCCTTGTTCTGCAATCTGTCCTGAAATAACATCGGAACAGATGACCGGAATATTCTTGTCCAGGAGTTCAATAGCAGCAGCATCCCAATGATCAGGATGAAGGTGGGTAACAGCAACTGCGTCTACTCTTTCCAGCTTTTTCTTTAATTCTTCTTTATCAAAAGGCAGGTCTACGAGAGGATTTAGTAATTCACTGTCTGTCATGGGCATTTTTCCTCTGAAACCTTTGTCACCAAGCATCGGATCTATCAGGATAGAAATTCCGTCAATATTAAGCAGTAATGTCGCATTGCGCCATAATTGTAATTTCATTTTGGGTATTTTTGTTTGACAAATGTATTACCTAATAACAGCAAAACAATCGAAGGTTACCAAAAAGTTAACCATAAATATTCAATTGACTTATGAATTTTGAAGAATTTAAAAACTGTGGATTAAGACGAAGTCTGAATATTCTTTCAGGTAAATGGAAACCATTGATCCTGCACAACCTTTTTGAAGAAGACCGGGTACGCTTTGCGGAACTTTGGCGTTCTATGCCCCGTGTTTCCAAGAAAGTACTGTCAGAGCAATTGAAACAGTTGGAAGAAGATCATATTATTGAAAGGATTGAAGTTTATAATTTCCCACCGGAAGTCTATTATAAACTGACTGAAAAAGGCCGGAAGCTGGGTCCTATTCTTTTGGAATTGCATTCATGGGGAAATGAATTGGGATAAAATTATTTTTAAATATTTTATATATTGTTGAAAATTACAATGTAATTTTAAGGACATAAAAACTAATAAAAATCTTTACAAATGAAACGAATCATTATTTTGATCTCCTGCGCAATAGGCACATGGGTAACTGCACAGATAGCGCCTCCACCAACGATTCAAAGATCCAACACCACATCCCGCGGACTTACTGTCAATTCAAGAAAAGGAACATTAATTGAGAAGAAAATCAGTAATTTAGGTAAATTTAAAAACCTGAATATTCAAAAGATTGTAACGAAAGATATTTCCGAAAATTCTTCGGATACTCTTCTGGGAATCATGTATGAATATGAAACTTTTGATGAAATCTCCAAAAAGACCCTTACCATTGATAAAAATGAATTGAGAAAACTGATTCAGGTTCTTCAGGATATGGAACAGAAAGAAAGTGAAAAAGCTGGCCAGGAAACCAGATATAAGTTTGTAACGATGAGTAATATTGAATTCGGAAGTGTTTACCGTGAAAAACTTTCTTCCTGGGTGAATTATATAAAAATTCCATCCAATCATTTTAATCAGAACTTACTGGAATTCAGTAAAGATGAATTAAAAGAATTGATAACTATTTTGAAGAAATCAGAACAGGAAATTTAAAAATACAGGTGCTTACATTCAACATAAAAACCTTATAGGTTGTGAAAACCTATAAGGTACATTAAAAAATTAAAAATAATTATTACCGGAAGGGATCGCTTATTGTGTAAACTGATCCAGTACCTCCGTAATATTCTGATAAACAAAATCCAATTCTTCGGAAGTAATACAATATGGCGGAACCAGATATATTACATTTCCCAACGGCCTCATGATAATCCCTCTCTGTAAGAATTCATTGTAAAGCTTCTTCCCTATTTCATTAAAATAAGAAGTATCATTCCCGGTTTTGAAATCGAACGCTAAAATAGTTCCGATCTGACGAACCTTTTCTACATGAGGATGCAAAGCAAGTGCTTTCACAAACTCTGAATGTTGATGAGTGATGCGGTTGATATTCATTTGAGTTTCATTTGTCAATAGTAATTCCATACTGGCAAGAGCCGCGGTGCAGGCTAAAGGATTCGCTGTAAACGAATGCCCGTGAAATAAGGTTTTATAACGGTCTTCAGAAAGGAAAGCATCATAGATATCATTGGAACAGGTAGTGATTCCCATGGGCATGGTTCCTCCTGTCAATCCTTTTGAAAAACACATGATATCCGGCTTTTCCGTAAGATAATCTGCTGCGAAAAGTTTACCTGTTCTTCCAAACCCTGTAAAAACTTCATCCTGGATCATGAGAACGCCTTCTTCTCTACAGAACTTCATCAGCTGGCTAAGGTCTTCGGCTTTATACATCAGCATTCCGGCAGCCCCCTGAACTAATGGCTCATAGATAAAACAAGCCACTTCATCAGCTAATTCTTTAATCTGTTTCTGCAGGCTTTCCAGATTTTCTGCATTGGGTGTATCTATAAAAACGACTTCAAACAGCATGCTTTCAAAAGGTTTTGTCCAGAAGCTTTTTCCACTTACAGACATGGCTCCGAAAGTATCTCCGTGATAGGCATTTTTAAAAGCTAAAATCTTTGTTTTCTTTTTCTCTTTATTGTATGCATATTGAATACACATTTTTAATGCAACTTCTACTGCGGTAGAACCATTATCTGAATAAAAGACTTTTTCCTGGCTATCAGGCAGAAGTTTCAGCAGATTTTCTGAAAGCTGTATTGCCGGCTCATGGGTAAATCCTGCGAAAATCACCTGTTCCAGTGTATTCAACTGTTCAAAAACACGTTGTGCAATATAAGGATGAGAATGGCCGTGCAATGTTACCCACCATGATGAAACGACATCCAGATATTTTTTTCCTTCGGTATCATACAGATAAATTCCTTTTCCTTTTACAATAGGAATGGCATCATCAGCTGTTTTCATTTGGGTATACGGATGCCAGTTGACCGCCTTATCTCTCTTCTGCAAACTGATTTCTTTGGTTAATGTATTCATATATTGATCTAAAAAGTAATGAGTGATGGAGGTGGATTTAACAATAATTTAGTTGAATATGTTGGCGTAAATGTTGGATTAATCGCAAAGACGCAAAGTTTTATCATAAATTGCGTGGGATATTTAAGGACGCAAGAACATTTCGACTTCGCTCAATGTAAGATTTTCAGCAAGTACAACGCTTGTTAGTAGTTGAGGCGTATCATTTGTACATAATCAATTTTATCGGAGATAAAATCCTTGCACCTTAAAATATTACTTACTATAAAAGCTTTTGCGCCTTTGCGTTTTCCAATTTATAGAGAAGTTTATAAAAGTTCAAAAACCAGTTTTATAATAAGCGCTATAATACCAATAATCCAGCTCATCACTCATTATTTATCGTTTATAATTTACTAACAGCATGTTTCTTTTTTCATCATAGGTTTCAATCCTAAGGTCTGCAGCATCTGCATATCTTCAGAAACTCCAGGATTAGGCGTTACCAGTAAAGTTTCTCTTTCTCCCGTGAAAATGGAATTGGCTCCTGCCATAAAGCACCATGCCTGCTCTGTTTCAGTCATTTCTATACGGCCTGCGCTTAATCTCACCATGGAAGATGGCATTACGATTCTTGCTGTGGCAATCATTCTTACCATTTCCCAGGTATCTACTTTTTCATTATCTGCTAACGGAGTTCCTGCTACCCTTGCTAATGCATTAATTGGAACGGATTCCGGATGCTTTGGCATTGTTGCTAACGTTAAAAGCATTGAAATTCTGTCTCTGTGAGTTTCGCCTAGTCCGATGATTCCTCCGGAGCATACTGTGATTCCTGCTTTTCTTACGTTATTTATTGTGTTGATCCTGTTGTCGAAAGTTCTGGTAGAGATGATCTCTTCATAATACTGTTCAGAAGTATCAAGGTTGTGATTGTAAGCGTACAATCCGGCTTCCTGAAGCCTGATGGCCTGTTCTTCGGTAAGCATACCCAATGTACAGCAAACTTCAAGGCCAAGTTCGTTTACTCCTTTTACCATATCAATCACCCGGTCAAAATCGCGGTTATTACGAACTTCACGCCATGCTGCTGCCATACAGAATCTTGATGATCCTGAATCTTTCGCTTTTTGGGCGTGAGCAATTACCGTTTCTGTAGGTAATAAGGCCTGTACTTTGATGTTGGTGTGATAACGGGCTGCCTGCCCACAATAGGAGCAGTCTTCAGGACATCCGCCGGTTTTGATCGATAATAGTGTTGAAATCTGTACTTCGGAAGGATCATGCCATTCGCGGTGTACGGTTGCTGCCTTATAGATCAGTTCCATTAGAGGAAGGTGGTAAATCTCTTCTATTTCTTCTTTAGTCCAGTTGTTTCTCAGTGTTGTTGTAGTATCCATTATCATAATTTTGTTATTACTAATTGCTTTGCAGCATGTTGTATAGATTCCTTATCTATGTTTCGGATTTCCGGGATCTTTATAATTTTTGTTTCTTTTTCGATAAAACTGCAGATTACTCTTTCTGTATCTTCGGGGAAATCTCCGTTAAGAATTAAGTATTCCAACTGAATTTCTCTCTGTTGTAAGGCTAAGATTGAAAGAAGGCTATGGTTGATACAGCCCAGGTAGTTTCTTACAACCAGTGCTGCAGGAATGTTTAATTCCTCAATCAGATCAATCATAAATGTAGTGTCTGAAATGGGTACCATAAGGCCTCCGGCTCCTTCTACAATGAGTGGATTTGCTGTTTTTGGGAGTTGAAAATCATTCAGATTGATGGTGATATTTTCTTCTCTTGCAGACTGATGCGGCGATGCAGCCAGCTGTAAACGGTAAGTTTCCGGATGGCAGACGTTGGTATCTGTCCATTTTTCAATTTTATGGCTGTCAGTATAATGCAGATCGCCTGATTGTATGGGTTTCCAGTATTCTGTTTTAAAATGCTGAACCAAAACAGCTGAACATACTGTTTTTCCTATTTCGGTTCCTATTCCTGTTATAAATAGTTTCATGTCTTTCGTGATGCGGGGTTCGGGATTCGTGTTACGGGTTTTGAATCTTTTTGCTTTAAATAAACTCTTTAATAATTCCCGTCAGTTTCATAATTTCTTCTTCTGTATTAAAGCTGTGGAGGCAGATTCTCAATCTTTCGCTTCCTTCTTTTACTGTGGGACTGTATATAGCATAGGTCAAAAATCCTTCTTCAGATAAAATATCCTGTAATTCTTTCAGTCTTTGATTGTCCGGGATCACAATAGCCTGAACCGGACTTGTTTCTGCCGATGGAGACTGTAATTTTCTGCTTCGGAAAACTTTGATGTTATTCTTAAGTTTTTCAGCCAGTTCATGATTTTGATCTAAAAATTCATATCCTGTTTTGATGCTCATCCACTGAAAATCCTGTGCTGATGTGGTATAGATGAAAGGACTTGCAAAATTGACCAGATAAGATTTCACTGTTTCATTACAAAGAATTGCTGCTCCGTGGCTTCCAAGAGCTTTACCGTAAGTGATAACCGCTGCCGAAACATGATTATGTAAGCGGTATTTTTCAATCAATCCATATCCAAAAACCCCAAATGCATGGGCTTCATCTACAATCAGAGAGGCTTTGTATTGACTGGCAAGCAAAGCGATTTCCTGAACAGGAGCAAAATCTCCTTCCATCGAGTACAAGCTTTCTATGGCAATATAGCAATGACCTTCTTGTCTTTTCAATATATTTTCAAGATCTTCAGAGTCATTATGCCTGAACTTCAGTTTTTTAGCATTCGAAAGTTGACATGCATCATGTACTGACCGATGAATCTGTTCGTCCACAATAATGACATCATGACGACTGGGAAGCGTTGAAAACAAAGCCAGGTTGGCATTGTATCCGGATGGGAAAAGCAATGCCGATTCAAAATGATGTTTCTGCGCAATCTCATTTTCCACGGAAACTGCAATATGACTGTTTCCGCTAATTAACCTTGAACCTGTGCTTCCCGAAAGCAGTTGGGGATTATCCATAATCTTTTGCAGCAGTAATTGTTGAAGGTCTTTACTTTTTGCAAACCCCAGATAATCATTGGAATAAAAATCAATTCCATCGGATTGAAGCCTTAAACTTCTTAAGGTTCCCTTCTCTTTTCGTTTATCAAGGTATTCCTGAAAACGTAAAGTATTGCTAAGCATAATTTAATTGAGCTACTTCTTCTGTAATCGCATTAATCCACTCTTTATGCAGTTCTTTTTCTATGTCCAGAATATGATCTGCATGGTGCTTCCAGTCTGGTGAGAATTCATTGAGCTGATGAATCATTTCTTCCAGATGTCCTTCTTCTTCAAGGATAATAGATTTTACCATAATTTTAGAAGAAGCTTCGGTAAGTGCCTGTTGATAAACAGGGTAAAGTTCATCTGCACGGACTTCAATAGCATAGGTTACGAAAAGATAGGCAGCATATTTAATATCTGTTTTATTAAGTTGGAAAGCTTCCTGAAGATAACGGCAGGCTTTAATATCCAATGAGTGAAGATATTGGCTTGTTGCGATAGGAGCCAGAAGTTCTTTGCTTTCGTACGTTTTGCAGAGTTCAGGGTTTATTTTCCCAATCTGCTTTTTTAAATAATAGGCGTGGCGGTGTTCTTCAGCAGCATGTTTCAGCTGAATCTGAGAAACTAATGTTGGATGTTCACATTTTGATATTTTTCTTGCACCGGCATTTTCCATAAAAGAAAGAGTGTTCAGCCATTTGGCGTGGGTACTTCCTTCCTGTACAATTCTTTTTAACAGATGATGAAATTCCATAGATTTTTATTTTGATGTCAAAAGTAGTATATTGCCGGATGGTTGTATGGTGCCAGTTTTGATATTATGGATAGTCCGGTTAAGATTCCTTACGAAAGTTTTATAAAAATTGATAGAAAATCAGAAACATCTATCTATTTACAGATCGCTAATCAGCTGATCAATGCAATTCAGCGGGGGTTTTTGCCTTTTGGAACCAAGCTTCCGGGAACAAGAACGTTCAGTGAAATGCTGGAAATCCATAGAAATACAGCGGTTGCCGTATACGATGAATTATCAGCCCAGGGCTGGACGGAGAGTTTTCCGAATAAAGGTACATTTGTCATTGGAAAAGATCAGGAAAAACCCGTTAAATTGAATGATTTTAAGCAAAATAACCTTCAGAACTACCCTGTTTCGACTGGTTTTTCATTCAAAACATCCAATATTTTAGATAATCCTTTCGAGCATTCCAATTGTGAATATGTCTTTAATGATGGGGTACCGGATATCCGCTTAACGCAAATCGGACAGCATTCACGGTTTTACAGTTCTATCCTGAAACGCAAATCCAGCCAGAAAGCTTTTGGACATTATAATCATGACGGAAGTGAATTTTTTAAAGAACATTTATCCCAATACCTCAATCTTTCCCGGGGGCTTCCTATTTCCAAGAATAATCTGCTGATCACCCGAAGTACGGAAATGAGTATTTATATTGTTTCCGAGATCCTTCTTTCCAAAGGTGATACCGTATTAGTAGGAGCTTTGAGCTATTTTTCAGTCAATATGATCTTTGTGAAAGCTGGTGTTGATATTGTTTCGATTCCGATTGATGAAGAAGGAATTATCGTAGAAAGCGTTCGTGAAGCCTGTAAAAAGCAGAAAATAAGGATGCTTTATCTTACGCCGCATCATCACTATCCTACTACGGTTGCATTGAGTGCTCAAAGACGTTTCGAGCTTCTGGAACTTGCCAATGAATACGGATTTATTATTCTGGAAGACGATTATGATTATGAATTTCACTACGATAAAAGCCCTATTCTTCCCCTTGCCAGTGCTGATACCAACGGAATGGTGATCTATATCGGTTCTTTCGGAAAATCTCTGGCTCCGGGATTCAGGACAGGATTTATTGTGGCTCCTGAGAATCTGATGACAGAAATGCGTAAATATCTGGGAATTATTGACCGTCAAGGTGATATTCTCATGGAAAGAGCGCTTGGAGAGATGATTGCAGAAGGGGAAATCAACCGTTATCTGAAAAAGTCCTTAAAAGTCTACCAGGAAAGGCGTGATTATTTTTCTTTGTTGCTGGAAGAGAATCTGGGTGATTTTGTCTCTTTTCAAAAACCTTCCGGAGGGCTGGCCATATGGCTGGAATGGAATATCCCTTTGAATCTGATGCAGCTGAGCAGGAACTGTGCAAAAGACAATCTTTTCATTCCAAAGACTTTGCTATATCAGAATAAAGGGCTTACGGCAATGCGTCTGGGGTTCGGAGATCTTAATTTTGATGAGATGAATAAAGGGATTGAAGTGTTTTCAAAAAATGTAAAGGTATTGCTTGGATAATTAAAAACCTACAAGATAATTTTAAATAATTTTTAACCACAAAAGTCACAAAAGATTTTATTTTAAAATGCTTTAGCTATTGAGTAAATTTTAAATAATGGAGCAGAAAAGCTCACATAAGATAAATCAAAGATTTATACAAAACTTAGGTGTACTTATCATATATAAAGTCTGGTTCTAAAAAAATTACATGTTTAAAACTTTTGTGACTTTTGTGGTTCAATTAAGTTTAACCCACTTTAAATTATAGTAAAAGTAAAAGCCCCCTTCAAGAGGCTTTTATTAATGATGAGAAGGAAAAATTATTTTGTTTTTCTTATGCTTCGGTTGCTTCTTTTTTCTGTTTAAATAGATGATAAAACCGGTGATGGGAAGTGAAGTTGCGATAATGGCTGTCAGAAAATAAATAATTCTGGTGGTCAGTCCCAGGATGCTTCCGGTGTGAAGATCATAATTTCTTTCTCTTAATGCGGTTCCATATCCGATATTTTTATTTTTATATGATTGAGATTTTAAAACTTCTCCTGAATATTGATCAAAATTAAAATGTTCATTCCTATATTGTCTTCCGTCATAAGTCAGCTCAGCATAACAGGTTCCTTCTTCCGATCTCGGAAAATTGATAAAGGCTGATTTCTTATCCTGAAGTCCTTTTTCCACAGTGTTTCCAATAAGATTGACAATGTTTTGCCGGTTTGAAAATTCTTTAGAAGGGATAACGCTTTTGGCTTTCTTTTCTATAGGCATGTTTCCATTTAATGTATTCTTTACCCATTTATCTACATCTTCAAAGCTCCATATCAATGCAGAATAAGAGATTAAAAGTAAAGGAATGATGGCATAGAATCCTAAGACATTATGAGCGTCATAATTGATTCTTTTCCAGTTGGCCGATATTTTAATGAAAAACATTCCTTTCAGCATGCTTTTGCTCATTTTACGGGGATACCATATCACAAGCCCTGATAGAAGAATCACAGCAAATATCAGTGTGGAATAACCGGTAATTGTTTTTCCGATTTTTTCACCTAGCAAAAGTCTTCTGTGAAGATCCAGCACAATTTCAAAAAAATCCTTTTTAGCGTCTTCCACTTCCTGTACTTTTCCGGTATAGGGATCAATATATATGCGGTAATAATAAAGATAGGTTCCCCAATACGTTAACGCTTCATTATCCATTTTAAGGGTTCGGAACACGTAGGTTTGTGCAGGATCTGAAGGAATCACTACCCTTTTGACTTTTAAACCTTCGGGAAGTGCTTTTTCTGCTTTTTCCGTGAGCTCAGCCAATGAAAGTTTGTTTCTGCCGATATTTTCAACAAAATATCTGTTGGGGTGAACACTATGTTTTAATTCTTCTTCAAAAGAGAGGATACATCCGGTAGCGGCCATAATAAAAACTATAAGCCCGGACGCGAGTCCGAGCCATAGATGTAACTGATAGGCAATTTTTCTAAATTTCAGCTTCATTCTTAAAATTTAAAGCTTACCTCAGCAACAAAATTCCGAGGCATCTGAGCGACTACCACTCCCTGCCCTGCAAAATATTGTGCATTGCCCAGGTTATTCATTTTAAATCCTAATCTGTATCTTTCTTTTTCAAGAGAAATGGAAGCATTCACCAAAGTATAGGCAGGAAATGCAAATTGTCCGGTAACGGTTTTATTTCCGGTAATCTGTTTTCCGACACGGTTTACTCCAAAACCTACTCCTAGTCCCTGAAGTCCTTTGATCGGAAGAATATAACTGATCCATGAATTGAATACATTGGCGGGACCTGCAGATTCCGGACGGCGCCCATCTACAGCGGGATCAGCCTTTTCATATCTGCTGTGATTGTAGCTATATCCGGCCATGATATTTAATCCCTGAACAGGGTTCATGATGGTTTCGATTTCAATCCCTTTACTTCTTTGCTTCCCATCCTGAACAACAATATTGTATTCTTTTCCGTCACGGATTACACCACTTCCTCTCTGGATATTATCGACAAGGATATCGTAGTATCCAACCGTGAAATTCACTTTGTTTCTCCAAAGATTTCCCTTGATTCCTACTTCCCACTGATTGGCCATCTGTGGTTTCATATCTCCGCTATAGTCCGGTAACTGCTGGGTAACAGGAGCTGTATAGCTGAAGCCGTTCATATAATTACCATAGGCAGATAACTGATCTTTAACGATCTGATATACAATTCCTACTTTTGGAGACCATGCGGTCTGACTGAAATCACCGGTACGTTTGTTATCATTCAGATTAAGCTGTCCTTTACTTTCATAATGATCCATACGCAAGCTTAAAAGCGTAATCAAACGGTCTGTAATATAGGTTACGTTTGAAATATAAGCTCCGTAAAGGTTGGATGAAGTGCTATTTCTTACCAAAGGCGTTTTACCTGCCACAATAGCAGCCTGAGTTGCAGTCTGAATTTTCTGAAGAGCCAGATCTCTGGATATGTTACCATAAACTCCGGTTACCGGTGCCACTACCGGCCCCGTAGGATTTGTCCCATCAATGTAATCATACACTACAATCGGAGAATGATTATTGTTGATCGATTGATTTAAATAATCTAATCCTATCAACACTTTATTTTTAATTTTTCCGATATTAAATTCTCCGTTGAAGTTCTGCTGAACACTTGTAGAAGAAGCTTCAGAGTTCTGCCACTGTACATTACGTTCCAGCAGGGCATCACTGGTTGTCCCTCTGATAAACTGGTATTGATATAATCCTTCCGTTTTTCTGAAGTTTCTTGAAAGCAACGTTTGCGAAGTCCAATGATCCGAAATTTTGTAATTAGCCTCTGCTTTTACATTGATAGACGGAGCTTTTAAAGTCATATCATTGTTGGAGTAAGATCTTTTCCAGTCGAATCCAAGTTCATCTGGTGTATGAGCAACGTAGGGTCTTGTTCTGGTCAGGAAAATAATCGGAGTATTGGTTCCTTCATAATTATAAATCTGAGCTCCCAGATTAAATTTCAACCTTTCATTGACCTGGTAGCTTACAGTTGGGGCTACAAAAAATGATTTTCTGAATTCGGAATCCCTGAAACCATTCTGATACTGATACGCTGCATTTAAACGGAATAACATATTTCTGGATTCTGTAATCGGGCCGTAAACATCAGCGGTAACACGGTTCAGGTTGTAGCTTCCCATGAGATAAGAAGCTTCTCCTCCGAAATAATCTTTCGGTTTTTTGGTTACCGCATTAATCAGGCCTCCAAACGAAGTTACCGCGCCTCCATACAACGTTCCTGAAGGTCCTTTGATGACTTCAAGACGTTCAATATCTGCAGGATCGATCTCACCATTGGTGGTTGCAGGAACACCGTCTACCATCGATACTTTCGTAGGGAAACCTCTAAGGCTGTAGTAGAAACTTCCGTCTCCCGAGCCTCTTCCCGGACTTCCCTGCATTTTTACCATACCCGGAACATTTTTCAATACTTCCGAAATATCGTAAGTAAGCTGTTCTTTCATGATCTGCTGGTTGATGCTTGTATAAACCTGTGGATTTTCAAGAACTTTCAGAGGCATTTTAGCCACTGAAGTACTGTCTTTATCCAGAAATTTATTTCTGCTCACTGCATATACGGTAATTCCTTCAATCACATTGTTGTGTAAAGGAGCGTAGATCGCAGGGATTTCATAGACATCTTTCTGAATGTGGATGGATTCCCTCATCAGTTCAATGTCATTTAAAACCACCTGAAGGGTATATTCTCCAGGTGGCACATTTTCAAAGTAATATTCTCCTAAATTATTGGTTTTTGCCTGATAAGACGTATTGACAAGTCTTAAAACAGCATTTTTTACCGGTGCTTTTTCAGACAGCATGATTTTGCCATGAACTCTGTCGCCCTGCTGTGCAGAAAGCGAATTGGAAGATAAAGCAAGACCAAGAAGTAATATAAGGGTTTTAGATGTTTTCATGCTGTAAGTTTTGTAACAGTGGATAGTTTATTTTACCGTTTTGTGATAAAGGAAATGTTTCTATAAGTTCTGTGCGTACATATTGTGGATTAATACGCAGTTTATTTTTAATGGTTTCGGTGATGATCTGAGGATCAATTTCCGGATTGTTATACAGCACAACGATTTTTTTATCATTGGCATTCAGACATACGAAAGTATTACCCTGCATTTCATTTTTAAGGATAAATTCTACCTCATCCAGATTAAGACGTATTCCGAAAAGTTTCATGATACGTTTTATTCTTCCTGTGATACAATAAATTCCGTTTTCACCTTTTCTGGCAGTATCTCCGGTATGCAGTACAGAAGGCTGCTCATACGTAGCAAGATCTTCCAGTGTATTGGCATAACCGCCAAAAATACTGGCATGCGAAAACAGCAATTCATCCGTTTCAGGATCAATTTTGAAGTTTCCTCTATCTACCACATTTCCGATTGATGTTTCTTCTTCCAGCAATCCTTCTGTGGTTAGGTAAGCCATTCTTCCTCCCGCTTCTGTTTGTCCGTATTGTGCAAAGAATTCCTTTTTAAATTCTTGACAATAAGAGAAAATAGTTTTTCTCAATTCCGCGTTAATCACGCCTCCGGTGTGGGTAAAATATCTCAGACTTGGAGAATTTTTTCTGAAAAAGCCTATTCTGTTCAGATTTTCATAGAGAAAAGGAACTCCGCCCAAAGTACTGTAGCCGTACTCCTCCATTTCGTCCCAGAATGCTTTCTGCATAATGTCTTTATCCGTACAGACAATTCTTCCGGCACGCATACAGTTGGTCGTGAAAATAGAGAATCCGTATACGAAATTGATTGGAACGTTTAAAGGAACTACATCCGTTCCCTGAATCGGCATGTACTGAAGGATGCTCAATGCGTTCTGATAAAGACTTTCATCTGAGAGTTTAACCAATTTCGGAACACCTGTTGTCCCTGAAGTACTCAGAAGTATTTTAATGTCCGTATGAATGACAATCTCAGCTTTGTAATCATCCTTTGCAAAGATTCTGATGTTGTCTGAGAATGCTTTCAGAGAATATCCTTCAATGGTTTCCCTTTGTGGATCAAAGATGTATTTCGGACGATATTCTGCCTCAATGCGTTCTTTAAATTCCTCATGAAGTTTCTGTCCCAGTAACGCAATGGTATGTGCTGTTCCATAAAAATTGAGGAGCACTTCAATGCTTGGAAGCTGATTATCATTGTACAAAAAAAGCAGGCCTTTTTCTACGGGGTTTAAGCCTAAAGACCGGTACAGTGTTCCCACCGGTATTGTTGTACCGGTGGAAGCATCTGTAAACCCCAGGTTCTTATTGGCAATTACATTTTCTAAAATTTTCATAAGCTTAGTTTTCTACGAATACATCGTATTTTTTCATTTTTTCGCGAATTTTTCCGACGGTTCCCATCTCAAGAATATCATTAAAATCAAATTTGATCTGATAAAACTGTTCAAGCGCTTCTACGATCAAAAGATGAGACATAGAATCCCATTCCGGGATTTCCTGATACGTAAGCTTTTCATCTACCAATTCTTTTTTTATAGCGATGGCAGAGGCGATAATTTCATAAAATTCTTCTGTAGTGTTCATTTTAAATTTTTATAGTTTTCCATTTTCCATTTCTAAAAATTATCAGGAATAACACTGCTAAGACAATTTCCGAAGAAACGATAGCGGTAAATATTCCTGTCAGTTCCCAATGAAGCTTTACCCCCAAGAGATAAGCCATAGGAAGCTGAATCACATAAAACATGACGATATAAAGCAGGGTAACCTGCATGATGTTTCCGGCTGCATTCAATGCACGGCTGATTACCATGGTAAATCCTAACAGCAGATAAGCCATAGATACCACATGGATGTATTGAACTGCATATCTTGCGACTTCCGTTTCTGTAGTGAAAAATTTCACCACATATTCCGCTGCAACCTGCCAGAATAAGGCTACAAGTACCAGATATGTCATGTTAATAGTTCCGGCTCTCCATACTGTTTTTTCAGCACGTTCCGGCTCTCCGGCACCTAAGTTCTGTCCTGTAAGCACTCCTGCTGCGTTTCCTATTCCCCAGGCAGGCATCGTAGCTACGGAAGCAATACGCTGGGCAATAATGTATCCTGCAAGAGCGGTTGTTCCGAAAGTGGAGATGATCTTCACCATAATCAGCCAGCTGGATGTTGGAATGATATACTGAACCAATCCTCCAAAGGCGAGTTTCAGAATCTTCTGCAACAATGGAATATCAAGCTGAAAAGGAACTCTGATGCTGATACTGGTTTTTCCTGTGGCGAATATGAACGCCTGGTATAAAACTCCTAATGTTCTCGATAAAACTGTAGCATATGCCAATCCCATCAATCCAAAAGCAGGAATAAATCCTAATCCGAAAACAAGGATTACCGCAAAGATGATATTGGAAATATGACAGATCCAAAGTGATTTCATGGCAATATCTGCATCACCGGCACCTCTGAAGAGGCCATTCACAGACAAGCGGAGAATCACCAGTCCGATGCTCAGGAAGACCAGTCTCGAGAAAGAAACTCCTTCGGTTACCGTACTGGCATTGATTCCCAGAAAATCAACAATTTCAGGGGAAAAATAACAGGAAATACCACCAATAAGCAGGGCAAAAAACAGGGCAAGCAGGATAATATACTGAGCCGTTCTGCCCATTCCTTCCCTATCCTTTTCACCGGCTCTTCTTGCAATAAGTGTTGCTGCTGCGATACCAAGGCCTACTGCGATAGCATAAGCAAAATTGATATAGTTATCTGTGATCCCTACAAGACCCAGAACTTTATCTCCTAATCTGGCAATAATCAACAGGTTGACGCTTACAAAGACAGACTCCATTACAAGCTCCATCACCATAGGAATGGCAAGGCTAAAGATGGAACGGTTGATGCTTCCGGAAGTCAGCTCGACTTTTTTCCCGGCGACAGCCCCATAGGCAAAAACCGCTCCTTCTTTTAAGATATGAAGGAATTTCCTCATACTGCTGCTACTGGATTTCTATTGGCAATCTGATACAGCGGGTTGGGCAGTGCTCCGTCTTTTCTCGGAATGGCAAATGCTTTATTTTCACTGTAACCGTTATTTTTCAGACGCAGACTGTTGATATAGAATCTTTTGAATGCCGGAACATACAGGTCATACTTTTCGTATCGTTCCTGAAGGTGGGTATTCTCAGCTTTATAGTTTTCTACACAGTTGTGAACCAATTCCCAGAATTTTTCTTCTTTAAAACCGGAATACGTATGCAAAGCATTCGACAGATATCTGAAGAAGGCATCAAAAACTCCAAGCAAAATAAATAGCGGAATATTTTCTTTGTTGGAAGACTGGATCAAACCATCTGCAAGGTGTGCAGGAAGTTTTTCTCTGGCCTCTGTAGTAAGTACAATATCATCCACAAAGTCTTTGATGACAATTCTCTTCGGAACTCCGTTTTTCAAAACCACCATAATGTTTTCACCGTGTGGTGTTACACATAATGAATGCGTGTAATAGATATGTAGCAAAGGCGTAAGATAGGCATCAAGGTAGCTTTCAATCCATTCTTTGATACTCACTCCTGCTTTTTCTGCAAATGCCTGAACCAATGGAACTCCACTTTCATCTACGTACAGTAAAGAAGCCATCGTCACCATTTGTTCATCCTCTTTCAGATAGTTTTCAGCACTTTCTCTCCATAATGCTCCGAGGAATTCATTATACTGATAAGGAACGCTGGCAATAGCTCCGTATTGAGGGTGCAGATAAGTAATAGCAGCTTCTTCTCCCAGGAAAATCGTTTCTTTATTTTCCAGATAGGCGTCATCTTTTATTAAACCTTTTACCCAATCTGTAATGGCAGGAGCAATTTTCATCTGTTTAGGCGATAATCCTCTGATATTTCCCGTGCTCAGAATAGAAACAGCTGTTTTCAGATATCTTTTCTTCGGATGATCTACATTGAATAAAGTACGGATACTCTGCTGCGGACTGTACGTATCACTACCCTCACCCAATTGGATTAAAAGTCCGGAAGCAATATCCCCGGAAAAATGAATCTGAAGCTTATGCTCCCACTGCCATGGATGTACAGGAATAAAATGATAATCTTCAACAATTTTCCCTTCACTGATCAGTTGTTGCTGAAAATCATTATACAACAGGTCTCCTATTTCGGAACGATAAAACTGCTCTCTGTCAATATGTTCCAGAGACTGGAATGAAGATCTGCTTTTATGGGAAGCCAGCCAGATTACCTTTAAATTCTTATCTGCTTCAGGGGCAAATGTTTTCAGGTCTCTTGGAGAAAAACCCAATCGGCTTTTGTTCACGATTACCCAAGGATGTCCGGTCATATTGTGCTCTACCGTCTGATAATCCGCATCAGCAAGGTCTTTTGAAGACATTACTCCTTTGGATAAAATTAAAGCATCACAATACAGCGTATGCAGTAATTCTTCCGTATATCTTGCAATAGTATAAGGATCTAAATCAAAAACAGACTGCATTTCCAGGAAGAAAGCCGCCACATCTACTAAAGATAAATCTTCACCGTTTTCTATTTTTGTAATGCTGTTTTTATCGATGTGCCAATAATCCATCATTCTTTCCTGCCCGCGGAAGCTGTATGAAATATTTTCAAATCCTGTTTCGAGCGTGAAAACTGTATATCCGTCCTGATCTTCAAAGGTTACGACAGGTTTCAGAAGCTCTTCGTGCATCAGTTCTGCGATGGTTTTGGCCATTAGATTTCTGTTGGCCTGATTCCAGTTTTCCTGGCTTACTGTATTTTTTAAGTTGGTGTTCATTTTTTGATTAAATTTTGGCAGTTGGTAAATCAGCATATTTTTCAACATCGAAATCCTGGAAAGCAATTTTCTTTTCAATTTTATAATGCTCTCTTCCCAGAATATCATTGATGATGTAGGAATTACGGTACGCAGCCATTCCAAGATCTGTAGAAATATAGCTGTGGGTATGTACTTCAGCGTGGAGAACATAGATTTCTCCTCCGTTGTGATCTATTGAATAATTTCTGTTGACATCAAACAATCCGCTGGAATCTCTCTTTATTCTATCCTGAATATTCTTTAAGAATGCAGGTTCATGATAACGGTATCCTGTTCCCAGAATCAGATAATCAGCTTCCTGATCATAAGGAACTTCCTGTTCCAGTTGGGTAAACTCAAGATTGATGAAATCCGGATTGCTGTTGTCTACTCTGTTCAGCTGGCTGTTAGGAATAATTGTAAGATTAGGATCCGCATTATCGATATTCAGATCATAAATAAAATCGTAGATATCATTGATCAGATCGTAATTGATTCCTTTAAACTGAGCTTGCTGCTTGCTTAAAATGGTTTTCCTTGCAGATTCACTTCTGTTGTAGAAATAGTCTACATAATCTGGTGAAGTAAGCTCCAGTGTCAGTTTAGAATATTCCATAGGGAAAAACCTGTCGGGACGGGAATACCAGCCAAGATGTGTTTCTTCATTTCTGTTCTGAAGAAGATCATAAAATACTTCTGCAGCACTCTGCCCTGAACCAATAATCGCAATCTTTTTTCCCTGAGATAATAATTCCTCTTTTCTGTACAGATAAGAGCTCGTATGAATAATTCTGGAATCATCTTTCGGAATGAAAGAAGGAATATGAGGCTGTGTTCCTGTTCCCAAAATCAGTCTTTCCGTTTTGAAAATCGTAGTTTCTTTGGTTTTGGTGTGAATCGTAGTCACATGATATAAACCGTCTTCATACGTAATATCCACTACCTGAGTAGAAAAACGGCATTGTGGAAGCTGTTCGATGACCCATTGGCAGTAACGGTTATATTCTTTTCTCGGAATAAAAAAATCTTCTCTGATAAAAAATTTATACAGTCTTCCGGTTTCTTTCAGATAATTCAAAAGGCTTAAAGGATTCGTTGGATCGGCCATGGATACGCAGTCGCATAAAAATGGAGTCTGCAGGGTTACATGGTCGATCATTAGTCCCGGATGCCAGTCGAAACCATCTCTCTGGTCCAGGAAAAGGGTTTTCAGTTCCGGAATCGGATTGGATAATGCGGCAAGCCCCAGATTGAAAGGGCCTATACCGATGCCTATTACATTGTATACGGCTTCGTTAGTCATTTTTTGTGATGTTTGTGGTGATTTGTACCTCTTTATTCTGTGGGAATTTTTCCCAGTACCATTCTCTGTAACAGAAGTTCAGATTGGCTTTTTTATGAGGCATTTCAATTACTTTTTCTACTTTGAAGCCTACGTGGGCTTTGTTCATCATAGAAGCAAGCGAGTCTACAGATCCTTCGCCTACCATTTTTCCTACCTGTGGCTGTGCAAAAACATAATCAACCATAGATTGGGTGGATGGAGAGACGAATTTTTTCTTTGGATCAGTCGGTGCAATAAACTGGTGCGTTCCGTAATCTGTTGGCAATACTTCGTAATAATCGCCTACGATATCTCTGCAAGCCCAATACACCTCTATATTGCAGGAAGGCTCATCGTTTCCTGCGATGATGTAACTGTGGGCTTCATCACTTGGAAGCATCAGTCTGTAATAGGTTTCCAGCTCATCAATAGGCCAGTTCATCTGCCAGATTTTTACGGCATGTTCACGGTTGAACCATTCATGAAGCATTTCAAGGTCATTTTCAAGATCTATAGGACGCATACTCATAGTAACATCCTCTTTCTGGAAATACCTTTTGAAGAAAACCTCTGTTCCCTGCGGATTGATTAACTGATCCGAAAAGAAATGTTTGTGAAGAAGGTTCGGAACTTTAGCATAAGAAATTGAAGAAGCATTTACACCGCCGTCTACATCAGCAACTGCCGACTGAAGATTTGATTTTACGGCCCAATATCTTTGATTCAAAGCATAATCCGTTAAAGATGAAGGTTCACTGTCATGAAGATTTTCAAATTCCCTGTACAGAATATGGATTAATCTTCTTTCTTTCACCAATCCTGTTTTACCTATTGAAGCGATCAGAGCACTTAGATTGCTTACGAGAAGATGGTGAGAAATAATATCCAGAAGACGCTCATCCCTGATGAAAAGGTCTTCCACTTCAGGATAATCTTTGATCAAAGATTCATATTGTCCTTTGAAACTTTCTTTGATTAAATAACCTTGTCCATCTCTCACATAAATAGATTGAGGAAGCAATTGATTATCCAATTGTACAAGCAGATTCTGCTGATGAACTTCAGGAGCCATGCCTAATTGATTGTACAATCTGTTCAAAGGAGAAAGCAATAGGTTTACATACTTTTCAAACCAGATTATAGCTGCTTTTTCTGCATCTACACCCAGGTGATTGGCAACATTTTTAAAGAAGTGCGTCGTAAAATTGAAACCATCTTTAGATTCATCCTGGCAAAGCCTTGCCAATAGAATCACTTTATCTTCATTGGAAAAAGGATTTTCACGGAGCAGAATATTCAGGCTGTCCATATTATTCCCTTCATAATGAACGCTTAATGTGGAAGGCTCCAGCAATAGTTTAAAATTCGGAAAGTCATTTTCAAATGAGGCTTTTTCCTGCTGCCACCAGATAGCGGAAGCATATCCTCTGTTGAGATCTTTTAAGCTGTTTGTTCGCACAGAACCAGTCATTAAAACATGCAGAGAGAATTTTAACATCCAGCTGAAATCAGGATTGTATACCGTTCTTATGGAGGATGTTGCATAAAAATCCTCACCTAATGGTCCGATGTGAATGATTTTCCCGGAACCCAGCATTTCAGGGTATTCTGCTGTTGATAAAAGATATTGTGCCTCCCATGGATGGCATGGAACGATGTAAAAGTCATTGATGTTTTCAAAATCGTAGCTTTCCGGTAAAGAAGTCCATTTTTCGAAGATTTCTTTGGCCGAGATTCCCGGAAGAGATTTTTCCGTGATGCAGTCTTTATGGATCAGGAAATAATCCAACTGAAATCCTTTCCCGAATTCTGGACCGTATAAAAGCTGTTCTTCCTCAGAGAATCCCATTCTTGATTTGGTGAAAGGATGCAGATTGTGGCCTGCAGGAAGCATTTGCTCAGATTCAAGAAAAGAATAGGTCAACAACTGATCGTCCTGAAGACAGGCTTCTGTCGTCAGTTTCAGATTTCTTAGACTGCTTTGAATTCTTTCTACAAAGTTTCTGAAACCCGTTTCATTGGTAGTCTCAGATAGTTCTCTGTAAACCAGTTCAGTAAGTTTTTGATCATTCACTTCAAAAACTTCCTGATTTTGATGATCAACCGCCCACAAAACAGGTCCGTATTCATGAAAAAGAGTTTCTGAACGATAGGAAACCGGAGCAAATAAAAACAGTCCACTTTTCTTCATTTCAAATCTCATAAACAATGAATAATCGCTGTTTTGAAGAGCTTTTGCCGTAAGAAGATCATATTTCGGAACGCCCTGATAGAATTTTCCGTTTCCCAGTTCTCTCAGCATTCCGTTCAACAGAATCCTGAAAGTAATTTCCCGGGCTTTTTCTCCTGTTCTATTTTTCTGAATTAAAGTCTTTTCCATGATTTTTGATTGTGGTGAGAATTTGATGAATGTCCTCCGTAGTCGTAATCGGGTTCAGGAAGGTAAACTTCAGATAGAAGTTCCCATCCACTTTTGTACTGGCTACAAGGATTTCTCCGCTATAGAACAATTTCATCTTGATGTATTGATTCAAGGCATTCAGATCACTGATTTCCGGATTTACATACCTGAAAACAAGAACACTCAAGTCGGAATCTGAAAGGAGTTCAAAATCAGCATCTTCAGAGATCATCGCTGCAGCATCTTTGGTAAGATCGATCACGGTATCTGTATATTCTGCCAATTGTTCTTTCCCCATCATTCTTAGGGTAAACCAAAGTTTTAACGCATCAAATCTTCGGGTACTTTGCGTAATGGATTTATTGATCTGTGCAGGAATTTCTTCTTCGTCCATTTCCTTAGGATTCAGATAATCTGCATGGTGTTTAAGAATCAACAGTTCTTTTTTGTTTTTCACAATAAAAGCACTGCTGCTGATCGGCTGGAAGAATGATTTGTGGTAATCAATCGTTACAGAGTCGGCTCTTTCAATGCCATTGATAAGATCACGGTATTTTTCGCTTAATAATAAAGCACAACCGTAAGCGGCATCTACATGCATCCAGATGTTATAATGTTCTGCAATATTGGCGATATCATCCAGTGGATCAATGTTTCCAAAGTCTGTCGTTCCGGCTGTCGCTACGATTCCGATAGGAATATTTCCTAGCTGCTCTTCCCTCTTAATGTATTTTTTTAAAAGAGAAATATCCATACGGAAACGTTCATCGGTCGGAACTTTAACAATACTTTTCTCACCCAATCCCATAATGGAAGCATTTTTCAGATTGCTGAAGTGAGATTTATCGGAAACAAATATCCTGAAACGGCTTGCCTCCGCTGGCAGACCATCCATTTTAATATTGTGGTTATATCTTTTCTGAGAAAAACAGTCACGCATCATCACCAATCCCATTAGGTTGCTCTGTGATCCTCCTGCGGTGAAAACGCCATCGCTTTCATTGGTATTGTATCCAATCTGACCCGCAGTCCAGTCGATCAGCTTTCTTTCCATAAATGTTCCTCCCGCGCTCTGATCATAAGTATCCTGAGAAGAATTGATGGCACTTACAAGGATTTCTCCTGCCAATGCCGGAATGACTACAGGGCAGTTAAGATGCGCTACATATTGTGGAAGGTGAAAAGCGGTGGCATGTTTCACATAGATTTCATCTACTTCAGCCAGCAGTTCATTATAGTTGGAAAGTTTTTGATTAAGATCAATCTGTTGTACCATTCCTTTCATTGTTTTGGCTTCTATACCACTGAAAGGCTTGTTGTTCCTGTAAAGAAATTCCTGAACCAGGTCTAAAGTACTGCTGACAGCATTACGATAATGATCATAATTGTCAGGATGAAAAATATTCCCAAAATTCCCCGAAATGCGAGGTGAAGCAGCAGTTGAAGACTCTTCGAGGGATATTAAATTGTTGTTCATAAATGTTTTGTAATGTGATTTTTTAAATCTTTAAGTTGTTGTGGTTTTTTCGATATATGATTATATATATCTGATAGTCAGGTTTTTAAATTTTGCATTTTTTATTATATTTTATTTGGTGATTACATAATTATTACTAAATTTGACTCGGCTATTGTTATTTAGAATAATTAAAAACAAAGATAAAAATTATTACTTAACACCAAATTTTTTTTAATGAATTCTACAGAAATTTTAGATAAAGACTGTTTAACAGCTGTAAAACTGCTTCCTACGGTCATAGAAGTCACCTCTCAGGAAAGAAGAATGATAAAAGATGCAGCTTTGCATCTTCAGAAAAAGTATGACACTTATGAAAACCGTGATTTTATAAAACATGTACATCAGCTGGCGTCTTATTTTTTACCAGAGAGAATTTTAAATATAGCGGCTGATTTTGCGAGTGACTTTTCAAAAAATCAATATGGTGCACTGATCTTTACCGGACTCATGGATATCGATCAGGAGAATATAGGCTCTACTCCTCCCAACTGGCAGGCGGCCGATTATTCAAAATTTAATTTATATGGCTTTGCATGTGCCCTTATCCATGGCGCACTTCCATCAAAACCGGTACAATATTATTCACAGCGTAAAGGCGGCGGACTGATCCATGCCATCATTCCTGATGAAAAAATGAAGGAAACGCAAACCGGATCAGGATCTTCTACAGATTTATACGTCCATACGGAAGACGCTTTTCTGAAACATCAGGCTGATTTTTTAAGCTTTATGTATGTGAGAAACGAAGAGCAGGTTCCTTCAACGCTATATTCCATCCGTTCTCATGAGTCTATCGGGGAAAAGTACAGAGCTCTTTTTGATCCTATTTATAAAATTCCGAAAGACGCCAACCTGGAAACGGGAAACAGTGAAGAAGAAACCCTGGATTCTGTATTGTATGGCAATTACAGCCTTCCTTTCATGAGATTCGATGCTGCTGAACAGCTTTTCAATTCCAGCATCAGACAGTCTGATGAAGCGCAGCATACACTGCATGAATTCTGGGAAGAAGCCCGACATTTGATTTATTCAGGATTTACGCCTCAGGCAGGAGATGTTATTCTGGTAAATAATCACTTATGTGCCCATGGAAGATCGGCCTTCCGTGCGGGAATAAGAAATATTGACGGTGTAGAACAGCCATGTGAAAGAAGGATCATGCTTCGTATGATGAGCAAAGTAAGTCTTATCGATATGAGAGCACACACCCTTACGGAAGATCCGTTCTTTGTGATAGAGGAGCATTTGGGGAAAAACTTTCAACATTTTTAATAGAATGCCTGGTTAGTTGGCATTTTTGAACATCAATCAATCGAAAACCTTTTTGGGCATTGCTCAAAAAGGTTTTTTATAAATTTTAAAACTTTACAAACCACAAAAGTCACAAAAGCTTATATATTAATACATTTTAGTTCAATGAAGCAAGTTTAAAATGATGCTGCAAAAAAAGTTCACACTAAGTTGAAAATCAAAGATTTTAGCAAAACTTATGCGTACTTATTCCGCATAAAAATTTGCTCTAAAAATTTATTTGGTTAAAAACTTTGTGTCTTTTGTGGAGTAATTTACTGTTTAAAAAATCTGTCAAACAAAGACAACTGTTCAGATAATGATCTGCTCCAGTATTCCGGAACGTGCCCGCCTAAAGATTCTGTGTAGAGATGCTGGATCTTCATTTCAGTCAGCTTTCTATGAAAATTCCGGTTCATAGTAATCATTTGAGTGTCTTCTGTACCACAGTCGAAAATATATTGCTGATCTGCTCCTGCCATCAGTTTTATTTTGCTGTCGGTAAGGAAACTGGGATTGATGGATTCGAGTGGTCCTAAGACTTTATTCACCATATATTTCTGATATCCTTCCCCGAACGAGTTGAAGTCCAGTGCTCCACATGAACTTCCAACGATTCCAAATGTCTTGTTGTACGTAACCCCGATGTTGGTAGCTCCATAGCCTCCCATACTCCATCCTAAAATCCCGCGGAATTTTTTCTCAGCTTTCACAGGATAGTTTTTATCAATGAATTCTACCAGCTCTTTTCCAATAAAGGTCTGATACTGGGAATCCTTAACAATCGGGCTGTCTACATACCATGAACTGTAGTTTCCATCCGGAAGGACATAAATGGTTTTAAATTGCTGAGCTTTTTTAACCAGATCGGGAATATCCTGCTTGATAATCCTGTCCGGATTACCGCTGAAGCCGTGAAGAATATAAACGGACGGATATCTGGTATTAGGTTGTAAATTGGGAGTGATGATCACTGTTTTGATTTTTTTATTCATTTTCGGACTGAAAATTTCCTGATGAATAATTTTTTGGGCTGATAACTGTACAAGTGCTGTCAGTACAACTACAATGTTGATAAGCTTCTTCATGCTGAAAAAAATTTTAATTAATGATAATCACTGGTATTGTATTTTTTAAAACATATTGTGTACCAATGCATCTTTGACAGAGCAAAATTGTAGCATAAAAAAGAGAAAAGCCTCAACCTATGTTGAAGCTTTTGTTAATTCTTTTCATAAAATTAGATCAGTCAATGATTAATATTTCCAAAGCATTAATCCTGCCTGATAGCCTGTTCCCAGTGTCCATATAAGAATATAATCTCCTTTTTTCAATGATTTTACTTCTTTTTGATATTGGTCTAAAGCTAAAAATGGACTGGATGCTCCGGTATACCCAAGCTCTTTAGAGTAAAAAGGAATTTTTTCCTCCGGCAACTGAAAGTAATCGCGGATAATATTGATATTCTTGATAGAAAACTGTGAAAATAAAAACAAGTCAATCTGCTTCAGACTTATCTGATTGCGCTTTAAGAACAGAGGGATATTTTCCAGTGCAAAATTGACACTTCCCATTCCGTCGAAAATACGATCCCAGGTTGTCAGATCGCCATGATGATGACCTGAACTTCCTTTAGGTGGGTAGAGCACGGTATTACAAAAGCTGCTGTCTGTATGATATAATACATCTATTAACCCTGACGTGTCGTCTCCATCATTTTCTACGATGAAGGCAAAAGCAGAATCTGAAAAACCAAAAGCTGTCGTAGGATTAGCAGGATCTAATATCCCCGAAAATTTTTCGGCACAAACTACCAAAGCTTTTGTTCCGGACCGCGTTCCTTTTAAATATTTTGATACCTGATCCAGCGCTATAAATGCTCCAATACAGTTGGCATTAATATCATAACATAAGGTATCCGGTTTTCCCTCTAATGCATGATGGATCTGGATGGCATCACAGGGAATATGATGTTCAGGAGAGCTGCTTACAAAAATAATAATATCTATATCGAGAATAGAAATATTACTTTCATTAAGAACCCCTCTTGCAGCTTCAATTCCCATAGAAAGTGTTGTTTCAAAAGAATTCTGCGGAACAATAAAACGTTCTGCCCTGCCTAAGGCATTCTGGATTTTTTGCATTGAAATTTCCTGGTTTTCAAAATGTTCAATAACAGCTGTATTATTTTCTACAAAATCAGGATGATAGAAATACGTGTGATGTAACTTCATGTCTGGTTAATATTTAAATTATATCTCTTATTTGTGATATAATGTAAATTTAACATAATAACAGGATATATCCCAGAAACATGAAATAAATCACTTTATGGGTGATTATTAAAAATGGATGGTAAATTTAATCAGTGCTTATCTCCGCTAATTTCCTTTTTGATCCGGCTAAGCTGTGTAGGTGTTATGCCCAGATAAGAAGCGATGTGATGCTGTTTCAATCGGTTGTAAAGAGATGCATTATCAAGCAATTGCAAATATCTTTTTTTTGCTGTTTCATACTTCAGAGAGACTTCCAAAGGTTCTTTTTTTACCACCCAGTTTTTTTCCAGATAATGCAGGTGAAAAAGAGCCAGATCATGGTGTTTTTCCAGCAGCTCACGGTAAGCTTTTGCGGGGTATTGTATTACTGAGCAGTCTTCCAGTGCAATCATATTGAAATCGCTGGGTTCGTTTTTAATAATGGCTGCTGTAGAGGCTATGAAGCTGTTTTCTTCAAAGAAAATTTTATAGATATTATTTCCCTGTTCATCTACTGTATAATATCCTATTATTCCCGACTTTAGAAAGTAATAATATCTCGCCATAGAACCGGATTCCAGCAGAAGATCATTTTTGCGGTAATATTCTTCTGTACAGATATCCAGTAAATCTTTAATCGTTTCCTCAGATAAAGGATAATAGTGATTAATATGTTTTACAAATTCTGAATGCTTCATTTTGGTATTTGGAAAGTATAAAGGATTGTATTGCATAATCATCTGTGAAACCCTGCGTAATCAGTGGTTACATACAATCTTCCTATTTTGAAGAAAATTATTCCAATACTTTTTTCATCATCAGATCCGTCTGTTCTTCTTCCCCAAGCCTGAAAATATGCTTATCAAACTCAACGAATCCGTTTTTTCTGTAAAATTGTAAAGCTCTCAGGTTTTTTTCCCAAACCCCAAGCCACAAATAAGATTTCTTAAGTTGCTCAGCTGTTTCCAAAGCCTTGTTATAAAGAAGCTGGCCCACTTTTTTACCGTGATGGCTTTTCTTTACATAGATTCTTTCAATTTCAAGGGCGGTATCATCCTGAAGTTCGGTCTGTGCCTTTCCGGAATTGACTTTCAGGTAACCAACCGGATTGTCTTCTTCCCAGGCAATATAGAAAAATGAATCAGGATTATTCAACTCTGACTTTATTTTTTCCGTATTAAAGCTTTCTTCCAGATACTTTTTCATAGCCTCTTCCGTATTATTTTCTGCAAAAGTTTCGGAAAACGTCTGTCTTCCTAAATTTTGTACAATTTCTACATCTTCGGCGGAGGCTTTATTAATGATAATTGAACTCATAATGATAAGAATAAATGTTATGAAAAAAGAATTTTCTTAAATGCTTCGGAAGCCAGATGTACCTGTACACTCCAGTCATCAGCAGCATCACTTCCTGCATCGTCAGAAATATATTTCAGGCATAAAAACGGAATGTTTTCTTTTTGGGCAATCAATGCCAGCGGATAGGCTTCCATGTCTACAATATTGTAATCTGTTTCGGAGTGGTTCATTTCAAAACTATCACCGCTACCACAGATTCCTTCTTTCAAAGTATCCATTTTAAGACCATATTCCAGTACAGGTGGTACTCCTGATAATGGAGTTTCATATAGTTTAAAACCAAGCCCTCTTACATCCATGTCACGTTGAATAAATTTTGTACAGCATACGACTTCTCCTTTGTGAAATCCTTTGCTTCCGGCAGAACCTAAATTTACGATCAGCTTAGGTTTTCTTGTGTGAATTTCTTTGGTTAATTCAATCGCCGCATTTACTTTTCCGATACCGGTAATCAATTTGTTTTTATCGTCGAAAACAGTTCCTGCTTCGGAATCTAATGCAAAAACAAAAAGGGTATCATCAATTGAGTAATGGGTGTTGTTGTTAATTTTTATCATTGAGAAATCAGATTTATACAGCTATTGACACTGTATTACAAAGATACAACAGGTTTTCCTTTTTTTGCATTAAGAACGATAAATATTAAATAACATACAATAAACAGAAACAAAGGAATCTTGAATGCAAAATAATTAAACTTTTCTATAGGAGTTTGCATTATCCTGCTCATAATTGGTGAAAGCATCATCATAAAACTTAAGATTGTTATGGGTACTTTATTTTTCCATCTTGTAACATTAAGTATAGCACCTAAAAGCCCTAATACAGCAAAAATTTGCTCTATATTCCAGAAATCAAAAGCAGTAAATAGAAGCCAAAAAATAAATGGTAATCCTATCATTTGTCCCATTAAAATAATGAACAGGTAAGAAATAATTGAGGCATATCTAAAAATGTTAATGTTCATTTTCTTAAATCTTAAAGGATTTCATTGAAGTTTTTCAAATATATAAATATTCAATTATATACCTAATTAAAAACCCCAAAATAGTTTTATTTTGGGGTTCTGATATCTTAAATACTGCATCCGTCTGCATCACAGGAAGCTCCGTTCTCACCGGAAAGATCCTTAAACGGGCTCACCGTCTCTTTATAAGTCTGCTGGAGTGCATTTTCAAATACTTCTGCAGGCTGAGCTCCGGAAACAGCATATTTACCGTTCAGAACAAAGAAAGGAACTCCGGAAATGCCATTGTTTCTTGCCTCCTGAATATCCTGGTTGACTTCATAATCCAGTTGATCTGTTGTAATAGCCTGCAGTGCTTCTTCTCTGTCAATCCCTAAGTTTTCAGCAAGAGCTGTCAAAACTTCAGTATCTCCTACATTTTTGCCCTCAATAAAATGAGCGATAAATAATGCCTCTTCCATTTCATTGGATTTGTTATGCTTTTTAGCCAGATGAAGCAATTTATGAGCACTGAATGTATTGGTGATCAATGTTTTTCCGAAGTTGAAATCAATTCCGGCTCCTTTTCCCATTTGGGTAACCTGTCCCAGCATTTGAGTAGCCTGAGCTTCGGCAACTCCTTTTTTCTCTCTGAAATATTGAATGGTATCCTGAGTTTCTTTCGGATCTAAAGTTGGATCCAGCTGAAAACTCTTCCACTCTACTTCTACTTCATCTTTAAAAGGAAGCTTATTCAAAGCCTGTTCAAAATTATTTTTTCCGATATAGCAAAACGGACACATTACGTCCGACCAGATTTCTATTTTCATTGTATTTAATTTTAAATCAAATTAATAGTACAAAGATAGGGTATTTTATTTAATGTAACAAAAATTATTACAGTTTAATCCTGACAGGTGGAAGAACCTGGCTAGGTTCTACAGATCCGGAAATTGAATAAACCTGAAAATAGAAGAAGCGGGATTTTATCAAAGATAAAATCCCGCTTCTTAAACGAATCACAAATATAAAAAATTACATTTCTGCGTTTGTTTTATTGACTTTTTTTGAAAACAAAATATGGGCAATCAAAGCCAGTACTCCAAATACAGTTCCTACAAGACATACGCCGGTCCATTGAGCCTTTTGCCAGGCAATAGAAGCCAACCATGTTCCCAGTGATCCTCCAATGAAGTAAGAAACCATATACACTGTATTCAGTCTGTTGACTGCATTTGATCTGATAAGGAAATAGTTGGTCTGGTTCATAATATGGCTTGACTGTACTCCCAGATCTACAAGAATTACTCCTACAATCAGTCCCCAATAAGTTTCACCTGCAAAATAGGTAAAGCCCCAGCTTCCGATGACAATCAGTAAAGAATACAAGATAATTCTGTTAATATCCAGATACTTTTGAAGTTTTCCCACCTTAGCAGCAGCTAAAGCTCCTACAGCCCCGGCCAATCCAAAGCTTCCCACGACAGAAGAACCTGCATTAAAAGGTGGTTTTTCCATATGAAAAACCAATGTGGTAAACAAAGCACACATAGAACCGAATGCCATTGCCCCACGGAATGATGCCAGCTGAAGAACAGGCTGTGTTCTTGCAAGATGAGCTACAGACTGCATCAGCTCTTTATAGCTACCTTTAAAATTGGGCGACATTTCCGGAAGCATTTTATAGACAGCTAACCAGACAATAATCATTAACCCTGCCGCAATTCCAAACATGGCTCTCCAGCCCCAGACTTCTCCTACAATTCCTCCCACAAAGCGGGACAGAAGAATCCCGAGTAATAATCCGGACATGACCAATCCGATGTTGGAGGATTTTTCTTTATCTGATGAAAGTTCCGCTGCAATAGGGACAAATAATTGTGGAATAACTGAAGTTGTCCCGATGAGTAAGCTGGCTGCATACAGCATCCATAATTCAGTAGCAAAAGTCATCCATAAAAGTGATCCGAAAACAAGAAACAAATCAATTAAAATGAGTTTCTTGCGGAAAAATTTGTCTCCCAACGGAACAATCAGCAAAAGCCCTAACGCATAACCGATCTGAGTCAGTACAGAAATTTTACCTGCTGCACTCTCAGAAACCTGCAATTCCTCTGAAATAAGGGCCAGTAAAGGCTGATTATAATAATTGTTCGCCACCACGAGTCCGGAAATAACGGCCATAAGCCAGATAACAGTCCGGGAAATACCATTGGAAGAATTCTCCTGCATTGCGTATAAAGTTTTTATTTGAATTGAAAGCAGTCTGAAAGCAGATAACGATGCATACTTTCAGATTTTTAAGAGATCAAAGATAATCATTAAAAAAGGAAATAATCTGCTCTTTTCTTTTACATTTTTACGAATGCTGCGTGATTCTGAGATAAGTAGAATGATTTCAGTATTCTGCCTGCCTGATTGTTTTTATGGATAATATATATTGACGAAAAACTTTTTGAATCTTGGAAATAATAAGGAAATTTGCAGCATGAAAATCATTCCACTTAAAGAAGGCAATTTTTCGGCAAGCAAAACCAAGGATTTTACGCTTTTAACAGAAGAAAATTTTGATAAGGCTGGTGGAATCAAAATGTCGGTTCAGCCGTTTCTTATCATCACTGAAAATGACTATATCCTTCTGGATGCCGGCATTGGCTGGAAAAACAGCACCGGAACAACTGTGGTTTCAGAAATTCTTGAAAAGGAAAATATTCGTCCTGAACAAGTCACCAGGTTATTGCTGTCCCATCTTCATAAAGATCATATTGAAGGAGCTGTGAAGCTCACAGAAAATGGTTTTGAAGCCGCTTTTCCAAATGCTCAGATTTACATACAGAAACGCGAACTGGATTTTGCAATGGAAAATAAAGGCAATCCATCTTTTGATTTTGAGATCCTGGAAAAACTGATTCAGCTCCCGAATATCACGTGGATGAATGATGATAAAGGAGAGATCACAGATGAAATTTCCTATGAAGTTGCAGGCGGACACACACCGTTTATGCAGGTGTTCTGGATCAGAGAAAATGATGAAACTGTTTTCTATGGAGCTGATGACCTCCCGCAGGCTTCTTATTTAAAATATCATTTAGCTTACAAAAGTGATTTTGACGGTAGAAAGGCAATGGAATTACGGTTGAAGTGGGAAAAAGAAGCAAGAGAAAACCGTTGGAAAATTCTTTTGTATCACGATTTGGATAAAACTATTGTAGAGGTTTAAACAAAAAATGGTTTAAATTTCATTAAACCATTTGTAGATATCAAATTCCGAAGGGATATTGAGTTTTTTTCTGATCCTGTTTTTCCTGTTTTGTATCGCTTTTGGAGTTACAAAAATACAGGTTGCAATTTCCTTTGTTGTCATATTGAGCTTAAGGTAAATGCAAAAGATCAATTCAGAATTTTTTAGTGCAGGCTGTATAGCAGATAACTTCTTAAAAAAATCGGGATAGACGAGTCTGAATTTATTCAGCAGTCGTGGAGAATTTGCTTTGGCAAGAGCCATAATTTCGTCTTGTACAAGAATCTTTTGGTTCAAATCCTCTATGTTCGTTTCAGGTTTTTTATTTTTCATAATACTTTCTCATCTCTACTTATTTCAGATATGGCATCTTTTGCGCATATCAGTACAAAGTCTTTTTTTTCTCTTTTCTATCTGTATTTTGCTGATTTACTAATTGGGGGTAAATTAATTTTTATGTATTCAAAATTCTGTTACTTTTAATTAATATAATGTAATGTTTCATAGTGTATAGGTTGTATTTATTGAATAATTATGTTAAAAAAATCCCACATGTGAATTTTATATCAATTTTATATTGGCAAAGAAAGAAAAAATGATTAAAATTTTATTAAAAGCGTGTACCACATAGATACCACGTTATTTTTTTAATAAAATTTCTTAACAGCTTTTATCAGCCTGTTTCCCATTGTTTGTACTGTTTCTTTTTGATGGGTTGTAAATGTAGTGGATTACCAAGGTTACTTTTTATGATCTGGATCAATATTTAAACAAAAGAATTACTCAAAAAAAAGTGATAATATGTGGTATATTAATGGTACCACATTGCATAGAAAATCAAGAAAATCACAGTTCCTTTATTATTATAAACTTTGAAGCATTAAACAGTCTCTTAAAGAGCATTTAAAATTTTAGCTGAAAATAAATTAGAACTATGATCACTGAAAATTTGCTCATCTCATTTGGAGCCAAAATTAAAAACTATAAAGCAGAAGATATTATTTTCCGGGAAGAAGATTCGCCAATGTATTATTACCAGATTGAAAAAGGAAAAGTTAAGCTTAATAATTATATGGAAGACGGGAAAGAGTTTATCCAGAATATATTATCAGATGGCCATAGCTTTGGAGAATCCTTACTTTTCGTAGACCGACCCTACCCGATGAATGCCATTGCAATGGAAGATTCCAGTATTTTCATCATGCCGAGACAGAACTTTCTGAAGCTGATCCAGGATAATCCCGAAATTTCATTAAATATCTATCAGTGCCTTGCAGAAAGAATGTATTATAAATATATCATGCTCTATAACCTTTCTTTTCAAAATCCTGTTTCCAGGCTAAAACTACTGATGGATTATCTGAAAAGCTATCATGATGATAAAAAGCCTTATACTTTCCAGATTCCTCTTACCCGGCAGCAGCTTGCTTCATTGACGGGATTACGTGTGGAAACCGTTATACGCACCATAAAACAGATGGAAAAGGATCAGATCCTGAAAATAGAACGTGGGAAGATTTATTACTAAAAACAAAAGCCGGTTTTAAGTCCGGCTTTTGTTATAATGTCTTATTCCTGATCCAGTTCTTTCTGAAACTCTTCCAGGTATCTTGCTATATGAATACCGTCTGCCAATCCGTGATGTGCTTCAACAGAAACCGGCAGATATTTTCTGCCTCCACGGATATTGAATCTTCCAAAAGCAATTTTTGGAACTGATTCTGCTGTATTAAAATCTGTAGGATGCAATATCGCACTGAATGAATTCCATGGAATAGTAGTATGTCTGATGTGATCTTTTCCCAGCCTTCCGTTGCTTAATCTTAGCCCCGTGGTTTCGTGTACTCCTTTTATTTCCTCCTGCAGTGCTGCGTTGAATGTTTCAAAATCTTCTGAGAAAGGAGTGAATGAAAAACCGAAAGTACCATCCGGTCTTCCGATCGTACTGCCGGCATGAACGGTGTCAAACTGTATTACCTGCCCATCAATAATTCTGAGCTTCAGCTCATCTACTCTATTAACGGCCACCATAGATTTGTGAAAATAATAGGCAAAAAATGAGTACCCTTTTTCTTTAGCGGTATCATAGGCTTTTGTGCAGTCCACCTCCGTTGTAAATCCAAAATAAGGGCTTGCCATATTAGAAAAGAATTCAAAATGTTCTTTTCTGTTCCAGTTGTCTATATCTACGATCTTCATTAATTCTTATTTGCTGCAAATTTCTGAAAGTTTATCCGGTTTTAAAAGCTTATGGATAAAAATATAATTAAAACTTAATTGGGTAAAGTGGCTGTTTGGTCAATATTTTGCTGCAAAACAAACGTATTTTATATACTCATTGATCTCCTTTCAGAGGGCTCTTCTTCAATCAGGATATTAAGACTTACTCAATAAAAAATAGAAAAAATACTATGGAAAAAATCGGATTCATCGGATTAGGAAATATGGGACATCCTATGGCAAAGAATATTGAAAAAGCTGGATTTCCGCTTTCAGTGTATAACAGATCTTCTGAAAAAGCCAAGGATTTTGAAGAAAAGTCTACAGTCTGCACCCAGATTAAAGACCTTGTTCAAAACAGTAATATTATATTCACAATGCTAACCAACGACACTGCTGTAAAAGCAGTATACAAAGAAATTCTTCCACTAAATATTCAAGGGAAACTCTTTGTAGATATGAGTACGATCTCACCCGAAGCGTCTTCGGCAACATCTGCTGCTCTGAAAATAAAAGAGGCCTCCTTTATCGATGCACCTGTAGCAGGAAGCACCCAGCCGGCAAAGGAAGGAACCCTGATCATTATGGCAGGAGGTGAAGAAAAAGACCTTCAGCGAGCCATGCCTTGCCTTTTGAAAATGGGAAAATCTGTAAAACATCTAGGTGAAAACGGAAAAGGTATTGCAGGAAAATTATCTGTCAATTATTTTCTGTCTGCCATTTATCAGGGGCTTGCAGAAACAGTTTTATTGGCAGGAAAGCTGGGGATTGAAAGATCAGACATGCTGGAAATAATCAACGAAAGTGCCAGCGGAAGCGGGGCAACCAAAGTAAAAACACCTATGCTGACTGCCGATCAGTACACCCCGGCATTTGCCCTTGACCTGATGCTGAAAGATATCCTTCTTGCCAAAAATGCAGGTGCTGATTATCCTCTGTCTGAGGCTCTGGTTCAAACCTATCAGAATGCACATGATAAAGGATTCGGTCAGGATGACGTTATAGGAATCATCAATTATTTGAAAACAATACAATAACATGGAAATCATGAATTATAAAGGAAACCATTGGTCTGCAAGGAAAGTGGATCATATTTACATCGTTAGTATTGAAAATCATTCCAATATTGTAGATGCTTTAACCGACTTTATCCAGAATCAGAATATCCGGGCGGGAGAAGTAACAGGAATAGGAGCTGTGAGTGAAGCCACTCTCCGGTTCTTTAATCCGGTCACCAAAAAATATGTGGACAGGACCTTCAAAGAACAGATGGAAGTCACCAATATTTCCGGAAATGTTTCTGAAATAGAAGGAAAACAAACCCTGCACCTTCACATTACGCTGGGAAGACAAGATTACACAGCTTTGGCAGGACACCTTCTGGAGGCAAAAATTCAGGGTGCCGGAGAATTTATTTTTTACCCCTTGGCAACGAGAGTTGTAAAAATTAAAAATGAAGAAACAGGAATCAACTTTTATGATTTTGAAAAATAATCCGGTTCCCGTGTAGTATTTGTAATCAAATATTTATTGAATGTTTTATTCGTTACATAAAGGTAAATACAAAAACACAAGAGTATTTCCTGTGTCTTTGCATTTACGGCAAACCAGCAATGCTTAAAGCTCCGTAGTCGTTACTCCGAATTTCTTTTTAAAAGAAGAATAAAAATGAGATAAATTCTCAAAGCCCAGATCAAGATAAATATCTGAAGGCTTTTTATCCTGAGTTTTAATCAAATAATAGGCTTCCTTCAGTCTTTTTTCTTTCAGCCACTGTTTGGGAGCCATTTTAAATATTTTACTGAAATCCCTTTTAAATCCGGAAAGACTGCGTCCCGTAAGCCTTGCAAAAGCATCTACGGAAACATTGAACATATAGTTTTTGTTCATAAACTCTGCAAGATCAATCTTATGAGGCTCGGAAAAATCAAAAAGAAGATTTTTAAAATCCGGATTGCTCAGCAAAAGTAACTCTATGGCTTCTTTCACTTTTAATGCCGCTAACTTTGGAGGAATTTCCTTTGTTTTATTGATGTAAGGAATAAGAGAAGCAAAATAACTCCCAAAGAAATCATCAGGCTCAAAAAACAACCGCTGATTACCCGGAAAAGGTGTATTTGCTGCTATTCTGTTCTCAGTGGCATACTGTCTTAATGTTTCATCATCAAGCGTAATAGAAATAAACTGATACTTTTCGTAAGCTGAAGGATATTTGATTGTTCTGATCAGTTGATTTTTCCTTACCAGAACTACTGTATTTTCTTTGATCACCGTTTTTCCCTGTTCATGGAAAGCGTGCGTTTCTCCTGAAATCTGAAACCCCAGAAAATAATCAGGAATAAACTCTTCATGACCTCTGTAAGATTCAAAGGCGCATGAATAAACCAGTTTATCAAATATGATTTCAGAAGTATTTTCCATGATACAAATATCTGAAATTTACGCAATAGCCTGCGCTCCTGCCTCGGCAATTTCTTTATCCTGTTCCGGAGTTCCCCCTGAAGAACCTATTGCGCCGATAATCTTTCCGGCTTTATCTTGTAAGACGACACCGCCTGCGATCGTCAGAAGCCCACCGTTAGAATTCAGCATTCCATAGCCATGGACACCTGTTTCTGAAATGATTCCTCCCATAATATCACTGTTAACTCCAAACATAGCCGCCGTCCTTGCTTTTTTAAGGGCAAAATCAATCACTCCGTAAACACTGTCCAGTCTGGCTAATGCGATAAGATGTCCGCCGGTATCTACCACGGCAATGCTCACAGGAATATTCATCAATAATGCTTTTTCCTTTGCTGCATGTAAGACTTTTTCGGCAGTTTTATAATTCAGTTCCATATGATTAGCTTTTTGTGTTCCATGCATCTGCCTGAAGCTGTTTTACAAAATCTTCAGTCTCCTTTGGATGTACATTCCTGAAATTACTGTTGTCATCTAAAGCTACATTTACAATTACTTCAGCCATAGATTGAGGATCAAGCTGGTGCGCTAAAGATTCTGCAGCTCCATCAAAAGCAGATTCCGGAGTGAAATTGATTTTCGGATCATACCAGTGGAAAATAGAATCTACTCCCCTGTCATTGAAACCTGTTCCAAATACACCCGGATTACAGGTTGCAATCTTGATATTGAATGGGGCAAGTTCAGTTCTTAAACCTTCTGCAATAGATTCCAGCGCATGTTTTGAAGCACAATAAGCAGCAACATAAGGAACAGTCCATAAACCTCCCATTGAAGAGGTGAAAACAACCTTCCCGCTTTTCTTTTCAACAAATTTTTTGATAAAACCCTGTGCAAGATTCAACGCACCAAAAACATTCACTTCAAACATAGAACGGATAATATCTACCGGTTGTTCTGCAATGGGACCTCCCTCCATAATTCCTGCGTTACTGATAAGAATATCTATATCATTGTATTTCTTTACAATATACTCCACATCTCTTGGGTTGGTTACATCCAGTTTATCCACGATCAAGGTTATTCCATGTTCCTTGGCTTCACGGATTAAATCACTCATCTGAGGATAGATCTGTGCAGTAGCAATTACCTGATGCCCTTTTTTAGCAAGTTCGAAAGCAGCAATCTTTCCAAATCCGCTTGCTGCGCCTGTAATTAAAATTGTTTTACTCATTGTATTCTTTTTTAATGATGCTCCAAAATTCAAAAATTTTTCAAAGGGCAATATTGGCTCAAGGTTCATTTTTATATTGCTGAAAAGCTCAAAAAAAACAGTGGAATAAGATTTTGTTTAATAACCTCTTTTTACATCATAAAAAGATAGATTTATCGTTAAATTTGTAACCTTTAAAAACTAAAAACCAACCTATGCTTAAAATTAAAATACTCCTTTTAATTTTTATCTCCTCTTCTTCTTTTAGCTATGCTCAAAACTGTAATTGTGAAAGTAATTACCAATGGGTAAAAAAAACCTTCGAAGAAAATGATGCCGGATATCAGTATATCATTGATAAAAAGGGAATTTCAGCTTACCAGGCTCATAATGATGATTTTCTGGAAAAAATCAAAAATGCAAAATCTGATACGGAATGTATTCAGACTATTTATGATTGGCTTACATTCTTCAGATCCGGGCATTTTTCCATCAGAATGATCGAAAAAGAGAATCAGCAATCTCAGCCTCAAACACCAGCCTCAACCACAAATAATAAACCAGAAACGGTAACAATAGATATTGATAAATTTAAAAAAGAAATTGTTTCTAAAAAAGATTCTGATATTGAAGGAATCTGGGAAACTGACCCTTATACCATAGGGATTAAAAAATTTGGAGATGTATACAAAGGTTTCATTATCAAATCCGGCGCAGAAAACTGGAAGCCTTATGAATTAAAACTTATTTTCAGTGCCGACAGGTCGAAAGGAACTTTCTATGTAAGAAATAAATCTGGTCAGGAAATAAAGAGCATACGTTTGGTGGGAAAAAACTATCTTGAAATCAATGATTTTACCCTGAAAAGAGTTTCCCCTGCATTTGAAAAGGAAGAAGGAATTGAAACACACTATGAAGCAATAAAGGCTCAAAAACCTTTTCTGAAACCCCTTAACAAAACGACATTGTTTTTGAGGATTCCTTCCTTCAACGGCGCTTTGAAAAAAGATATAGACAGCGTAATTACAGCCAACAAATCTAAAATCGAAAGTACGGAAAATCTTATTATTGATATCAGATATAACGGAGGCGGCAGTGATAACAGTTTTGCTAAAATTATTCCTTATCTCTACACCAATCCTGTCAGAAGTGTCAGAACGCAGTTTTATTCCACGAAACTGAATAATCAGAGAATGCTGGATCTTTATGAAAATTACCAGAAATACGGAATACCGGAAGACGAAAGAGAATATCTGAAAAAAGCGTATGATAAACTCAGCCAGAATCTGGGTAAGTATGTAAGTTTACAGGATGATGGAAGCACTGTAGGAATCAATAAGATGAATAAAATTTCTCCTTACCCCAAAAATGTAGGAATTATCATCAATAATGGAAACGGCAGTACTGCAGAAGAATTTTTACTCGCTGCCAAACAAAGTAAAAAGGTAAAACTCTTTGGAACAACTACTGCCGGAGTACTGGATATCTCCAATATGTATTTTGTAAATTCACCCTGCAACGAATTTAAACTGGGATATTCGCTCTCCAAAAGTTTTCGTATTCCGGATATGGCCATTGATGGAAAAGGCATTCAGCCTGACTATTTCATTGATCAGTCCATCCCAGATTATCAATGGATTGATTATGTAAACAATGTTTTGAATGAAAAATAAAATAATAAGCTGTTTCAAATGGAGACAGCTTTTTTTGATGTTTTTCCGTAAAACAATCAGTTTTTAATTAATAAAAAATACCATATTATTAAAATTGGTTAAGTTTTTGAAGCGTATTTTTGTAAACCAGTCACACCATTGAAATTAATCACATTTACTAAAAAAGGAATCTACTGCCCACAGGGGAAATTTTATATTGATCCCTGGAGACCCGTGGATATGGCGGTTATTACCCATGGCCACGCCGATCATGCCCGTTGGGGAATGAAAAAATACCTTTGTCATCATTTTACAAAACCTATTTTGTACCAAAGAATAGGACCGGATATCGAATGTCAGGGCGTGGAATATGGAGAAGTTATTACCATCAACGGAGTAAAACTTTCGCTTCATCCTGCAGGACATATCATTGGTTCTGCACAGATAAGGCTTGAATATAAAGGATATGTAACCGTAGTTTCAGGAGATTATAAAGTTCAGAATGATGGATTGAGCACTCCTTTTGAGCTGGTAAAATGTAATGAATTTGTGACTGAAAGTACTTTTGGGCTTCCCATCTACAACTGGCTGGAAGTTCCGGATTTAAATAATAAACTTCAGAATTGGGTACTGAAGAATAAAGAAAATAACAAAACCTCTGTTTTCATTGGATATTCTCTCGGAAAAGCCCAGCGTATTATGAAAGCCGTGGAAGAACTGGGAAAAATATACGTTCACTATTCTATCGGAAAACTGAATGAAGCCTTTGAAGCAGTGGGAATTGATCTTCCTGAATATACCATTGCAGATTTCAGGGAACGTCCGAAAGAAGTGGAACACGAAATTGTGATTGTTCCGCCTGCTTTACTCGACAGCAACGTAATTAAAAAGATTCCGGATCCGGCTACTGCAATATGCTCCGGCTGGATGCAGGTTCGCGGTGCCAGAAGATGGCGCAGTGCAGACGCAGGATTTGCGATGAGTGATCATGCAGACTGGAAAGGATTGTTACAGACTGTGAAAGCAACAGAAGCAGAGCTTGTACACGTAACGCACGGACAAACCGAAGTTTTTTCAAAATATCTGAACGAAATCGGAATCCAGTCTGATGTGGTGGAAACATTATTTGGTGAAGACGAAGAAGAATCTGAAAAAGAAACCCTTGAAACCCCGGAATCATGAGACATTTTGCAGAACTTATCAACGCTTTGGAAACCACCAATAAGACCAACGCTAAAATTGATGCCATCATCGATTATCTGGAACGTGCTCCTGATGAAGACAAAGTATGGTTTATCGCCTTATTTACCGGGAAAAGACCCAAAAGAAATGTCAATACCAATTACATGAAAGATTGGGCACTGGAAATTACCCGGCTTCCTTACTGGCTGTTTCAGGAATCTTACTCTTCTGTTGGCGATCTGGGAGAAACATTATCCTTAATACTTCCGCCTCCCGAGGAAAAAATAGAGCGTACTTTATCAGAATGGATGAATGATATCGTTGGTTTAAAAGGCAAAACCGATGCAGAAAAAAAAGAATTTGTTCTGCAGTCGTGGAACGGCTTGGATTACACCGAACGCTTGATTTTCAATAAATTAATTGGCGGAAGTTTCAGGATCGGAGTATCAGACAAAACATTAATTAATGCCCTGACCAGATTTTCAGGCCAGGAACCGAGTGCACTGATGCACAGCTTAATGGGAAAATGGCTGCCGGATGAAGTTTCCTTCAGAGAACTTATTGATGCGGAAAATGTGAATCCTGACAATTCAAAGCCTTATCCCTTCTGCCTTGCCTATCCTCTGGAAAAACCGACTGAAGAATTGGGAAATCCCGACGAATGGCTGGTAGAATATAAATGGGACGGAATCCGCGGACAAATCATCAGGAGAAATGACGAAGTCTTCATCTGGTCAAGAGGTGAAGAACTTGTTACAGAACAATTTCCTGAAATCACAGAAGTCGTAAAATCCATGAAAGGTAACTTTGTACTGGATGGAGAAATACTTGCGGTTAAAGAGGGTAAGGTTTTAAATTTTAATGAATTACAGAAAAGATTAAACAGAAAAACTTTAACAAAGAAAATGCTCTCAGAAATTCCGATTGAAGTTTTTGTCTATGACCTATTGGAACTTGAAAATAACGACCTGAGAGAAAAACCGATCTCCGCAAGAAGAGCTCTTCTTGAAGAATTATTATTGAATGAAAAGCCCGAAAATATCAGTATTTCAAAAAGTCTGGATTTTGAGAAATGGGAAGAACTGGATGCTCTTCGTGAAAATTCAAGGGAAATAAACAGTGAAGGACTGATGCTGAAACAAAAAAATTCTCCCTATCATTCCGGGCGGAAAAAAGGCGACTGGTGGAAGTGGAAAATCAATCCGCTCACGATTGATGCTGTCCTGATTTATGCTCAGAAAGGAAGCGGCAGGCGGAGTGCTTACTACACCGATTATACTTTTGCCGTGAAAAATGGTGATACATTGGTAACTATTGCTAAAGCCTATTCCGGATTAACAGACAAGGAAATCATGGAGGTCAGCCGGTTTGTAACCAAAAATGCCATTGAAAAATTTGGTCCTGTAAGAACCGTAAAAGCAGAACTGGTCTTTGAAATTGCTTTTGAAGGCATAGGATTCAGCAACCGTCATAAAAGCGGTGTCGCCCTCCGTTTTCCCAGAATTGTAAGATGGCGGAAAGACAAAACGGTAGATGAGATTGATGATTTGGAAGAAATTAAAAAATTAATACAATAGTATTTTAATCAAATATAAATTGGCAGCTTTTGAACATACCACCGGATTAAAGATCATCCAGCAATGGATGACCGATAAAGGTATTGCCCCTTTTAAATTTCAGCTGGAAACCTGGAAGAAATTTGGAAACGGATACAGCGGAATGGTGGTTGCTCCCACCGGTTTTGGAAAAACTTTTTCCGTGTTTTTAGCCTTGGTTTCAGACTTTCTCAATCATCCTGAACAATATAAAAAAGGATTGAAAATGATCTGGATAACACCCCTTCGTTCTCTTTCCAAAGATATTGCAAAAGCAATGCAGGAAGCTATTGACGAAATCGGACTTGACTGGACGGTAGGTGTAAGAAACGGAGATACCGATCCCAAAGTAAGACAGCAGCAGGTGAAAAAAATGCCTGAAATTCTTGTGGTAACTCCTGAAAGTCTCCATTTGCTTCTCGCTCAGAAAAATAATGAACGTTTTTTCACCGGAATGAAATGTGTGGCTGTGGATGAATGGCATGAATTATTAGGTTCAAAACGTGGTGTCATGGTAGAACTCGGTATTTCACAACTTAGAAAATATGTCCCGAAGATGAAAATCTGGGGCATTACAGCCACGATCGGAAATCTGGATGAAGCCATGGATGTGCTTATTCCCTATGATATTAAAAAGACAAAAATAACCGCCAAAGAGCACAAAAAGATAGATATTATCCCGGTTTTCCCCAATGAAATTGAAATATTACCATGGGCAGGACACCTTGGCAATAAGCTCGCCGATAAAGTAGTTCCCATTATTCTGGATTCAAAATCTACCATTGTTTTTACAAATACCAGAAGTCAGAGTGAAATGTGGTATCAGTTATTGTTGGATGCGCATCCGGATTTTGCAGGGCAGATTGCCATTCATCACAGTTCTATTGATGCTCATTTAAGAATCTGGATTGAGGAAAACTTAAGTTCAGGAAAGTTAAAAGCTGTTGTCTCCACATCATCCCTCGATCTGGGTATTGATTTTAAGCCTGTAGACACCGTTATTCAGGTTGGATCTGCCAAAGGAGTTGCCCGTTTCCTTCAAAGAGCAGGACGCAGCGGCCACTCCCCTTTTGAAACTTCAAAAATTTATTGCGTTCCGACCCATTCTTTAGAACTGATCGAAGTTTCAGCGTTAAAAGAAGCCGTAAAACAGAAAGTCGTTGAGCCACGGGAACCCCAGGTCCTGTGTTTCGATGTTTTGGTTCAGTTTCTTATGACATTGGCTGTTGGAGATGGCTTTTATCCTGATGAACTCTATGGAAGAATCAAAAAAGTGTATGCTTTTCAGGAAATGCTGGATGAGGAATGGAAAAGCATTCTCGAATTCCTGACCATTGGCGGCAGTGTATTAAAAAACTATGAAGAATTCCACAAGATCGTCATTATGGAAGACGGTCTGTATAAAGTCACTTCAAGGAAAATTGCAATGCTTCACCGGATGAATATGGGCGTGATTGTAAGTGATGCCATGCTGAAAGTGAAATTTATTTCCGGAGGCTATATTGGAATGATTGAAGAATATTTTATTTCAAAACTTAAAAAAGAAGAAAAATTTATTCTGGCCGGAAGAACCCTCGAGGTCGCCATGATTAAAGATATGACAGTCTACGTAAGGGCCGCTAAAGGAAGAGCTTTAGTCCCAAGTTATCTTGGCGGAAGGCTGCCGCTAAGTTCCAATCTGGGTCATTTTTTAAGAGAAAAACTCTCTCATGCATTAAGTCCGAAAGCTTCTGAAAAAGAACTGAAATTTCTGCATCCTTTACTGATCAATCAGGAAACCCGTTCCCATATTCCCAAAGAAGATGAATTTCTGGTGGAAATGATCAAGAACCGTGAAGGTTACCATTTGTTCATGTACCCTTTTGAAGGGCGTCTTGTGCATGAAGTCATGGCTGCTCTGATTGCCTACCGTATCTCAAAGCTCGCTCCTATTTCCTTTTCCATGGCCATGAATGATTATGGATTTGAGCTGTTCAGCGATAAGGAAATCCCTTTAAATGAGGATAATCTACAGCAGATTCTAACCAGAGAAAACCTGATGAATGATGTCATTGCAAGCATCAATTCTGCGGAAATGGCCAGAAGGAAGTTCCGTGATATTGCCGTGATTTCAGGAATGGTCATTCAAAATTATGCCGGACAGCAGCGCTCCAACAAATCGCTGCAAAGTTCTGCAGGATTAATTTTTAAAGTACTGGAGGACCATGATTCCAATCATTTTTTAATAAAGCAGGCGTATACAGAAGTTTTTAATATGCAGCTTCAGGAACAAAGGCTTGTAGAGGCTTTTAAAAGAATTGAAAAATCGGAAATTATTTTAAAACATTCCCGTTCCTTTACACCACTGAGTTTTCCGATTAAAGTAGACAGCTTAAGACAAACGCTTTCCAGCGAAGGTCTGGATGCGAGAATTAAAAGAATGTTGAAACTGGCTGATATAAGTGATATTTCATAAATGAATTCCTAAGTTTCCTTCCAATTTTAATCCTATTCTTAGCCTAATATTCTATGTTAATTTTCTTGATAAGCTTAAATAATCATCGTAACTTAGAATATATCTTATAGAAGTTTAATACAATTTAAAATGGAGAAGTTGTTCCTGGTCCGTCACGGACAGTCACTCTGGAATCTTGAAAACAGATTTACAGGCTGGAAAGATATCGATATAACAGAAGCGGGTATTGAAGAAGCAAAAAAAGCGGGCATTGCCTTGAAAGGAGAAAGAATTGATATTGCTTTTACTTCTGCCCTCATCAGAGCACAGCATACCCTCTCTATCATTTTGGATGTCATTGGAAATCCTGATATTCCTGTCATTCAAGATAAAGCACTCAACGAACGCTGTTATGGAAACCTTGAAGGATTAAATAAAGCAGACACAGCGCTGAAATATGGAGCCGAACAGGTTCACATCTGGCGCAGATCTTATGATGTAGTTCCGCCAGGCGGAGAAAGTCTTAAAGATACTTATAACAGAGTGATCCCTTATTTTGAAAAAGAGATACAGCCGTTATTGAAACAAGGCAAAAATGTATTAATTGTGGCCCACGGAAATAGCCTTCGTGCCTTAATTATGTATCTGGAGCATCTTTCTCCTGAAGAGATTTTAGAAAGAGAGATTGCTACCGGTTTTCCTCTGACCTATATTTTTGATGAAAAATTTCACGTCAGCCGGAAAGTTAGCTGATCCGGTTTAAATAGCTTACCTTTAAACCTTCAATTTTTCAATCTATCAAGTGTTTATAGCAACTAAAAATATTTCCATTCAAAATGAAACTTTCATTCTGACCAATCAGCGGGCTGCATTCTGGCAAAAAGAAAAAGCGTTGATTCTTTCCGATCTTCACATTGGAAAGACCGCTCATTTCCGAAAAAACGGTATTGCACTGGCCAATCATATTATGAAAAGTGATCTGGAAAGATTATCCGCTTTGATTGAATATTTTCAGCCGGAAAAGTTTGTAGTGGTCGGAGATTTACTTCATGCCGGAGACAATTCTGATGTGGATGAATTCTGTATATGGAAAAATCAATATCCTGATATTCAGTTTTATCTTATTGAAGGAAACCATGACCGGATTTCAAAAACGCTGGAAAAAAAGTTATGTTTTAATCATAAAGCTGAATGGCTGGAAATAAATGATATTACGTTCATTCATGATTTTGATGTATCCAGATCCGGATTTCAGATTACCGGACATATCCATCCGGGAATTGTGCTGAATTCTGCGGTAAAGAATATCAGACTTCCCTGTTTTGCTTTAAGCAGCAATCAGTTATTACTGCCTGCATTCAGTGAATTTACAGGACTGGACACGAAAAATCTGCCTAAGAAAAGTACATTTTTTGTGTTTACGGATGCGGATATTTATGAGATTTAATTTTTTTTTATTATGTAAAAATATCCTTGTCAAGGTTTTAAACCTTGACAAGGGTAAAAAACTATATATTTTTCTTGCTTAAACGGATACTGTAGATGGTTATTAAAACCGTAACCAACAGGAACAAAGCTCCTATCCATGGTGTGCTTGCCAGTCCTAAAGAGGATGTTACAATCATTCCACCTGCATAAGATCCGATGGCAATACCAATATTAAAAGCAGCAATATTAATCCCCGAAGCAACGTCTTCAGTTCCAGGCAGTTCTTTTTCTGCAATCTGGACTACCAACAGCTGAAGTCCGGGAACCGAAGCAAATGATAATGCTCCCAGAAGGAAAAGTGTAACGATACTGAAAACAGGACTATTTACGGTGAAATAAAATGCCAGCAATACGAGTCCTTGTGCAGCAAACATCCATAAAAGGGCATTCAGAGGATTTTTATTGGCTACTTTTCCTCCAATCAGGTTTCCCAGGGCAATGGCAATTCCATAAATCAGAAGAATAAAAGTGACTGTAGATTCCTGAAACCCTGTGATTTTCTGTAAAATAGGCGACAGATACGTAAATACCACAAACGTACCTCCATATCCCATTGCGGTCATTAAAAAAGCAAAAATCAGACGTCTGTTGCCCAGTACTTTAAACTGGCTTTTTAAAGAAGCTGTTTTTCCATTCTTAAGATTTTTAGGCACCAATAATAAACTGGCGATCAATCCGATAATTCCAAGGATCGAAACGCCGATGAAAGTCGCTCTCCACCCGAAATGCTGTCCTATGAATGTTCCCAGGGGAACTCCCGTTACTATGGCGAGTGTAAGCCCGGCAAACATGATGGAAATTGCGGTAGCTCTTTTCTCTTCAGGAACCAGTGAAGCTGCAATGGTAGAACCTATAGAAAAATAAACCCCATGCGCCAATCCTGTAAGTATTCTGGCCAGCACTAAAGTTATAAAGCTGGGAGCAATAGAAGCCAGTCCGTTTCCAATAACGAATAACAGCATGATTGATACCAGCAGCATCTTACGCGGCATTTTCCCTGTGAGTGCTGTTAAGATGGGTGCTCCGATAGCTACTCCTATCGCATAAAGACTTACCAGAAGCCCTGCTGAAGGAATGGTAATTCCAAGGTCTGAAGCTACTGTGGGAAGAAGTCCTACAATGACAAATTCCGTAGTTCCTATTCCGAAGGCACTTATTGTTAATGCCCATAAAGCAGCAGGAAGACCTCTTTTGGCTGTCTGTGCTTCAGTATTGATCTGTATTTCTTTTTGAAAATTCATTGTCTTGTAATTTTGTTGATATTGACAAGGCAAATTTCCGATGAATATTTGTATTATAAAAATTATTTAAATTCTATCAAAGTATCAGAATAATGATAGTTTTATTTTCCCTGTAAAATTTGTTTCTTTGCAACAATAATCAGCAGTTTTAATGAAGAAATCAGAAGCAACCCGTCTTACTATTCTCCAGAAAGCGTTCGAATTGATCTATGTGAAAGGTTTTCAGACTACAAGCATTGATGAAATTATTGCAACGACTCAGGTGACGAAAGGTGCTTTCTATTATCATTTTAAAACCAAAGATGAAATGGGGCTGGCAATTATCAACGATCTGATGAAACCCAACTTCAGAAAAACTTTCATTAACACTCTTCACAACAATCCGGATCCTTTAAAAAGCATTTATGATATCATGCACCATCTTTTGATGGAAAATGATTTTTTAAAAGTGGAATACGGCTGCCCTACTTCTAATTTTGTGCAGCAAATGGCTCCATGGCATAACGCCTTTACCCAGGCTCTTCACGAACTGTCAAAAGAATGGGAACTGGCGCTTGCAGAAAGTATTGAAAGAGGTAAAAATGCCGGATTAATCAAAAAAGAAGTAAGTGCAAAAGAAGTGAGTGTTTTTGTCATTTCAGGGTATTGGGGAGTAAGAAATCTGGGCAAACTTGAAAACTCAAAAGAAGTATATCTCACTTATTTAAAAGGGCTTAAGTCTTATTTTAAAAGCCTTCAGTAATTTTTTTATTAAAAAACATACTAATTAGTATGTTTTTGTTTTACCTTTGCTCTGTTCAAAAAATAACCCATGTATCAAACCCTGACTTTTTTACATTCCCAAACCCGTTGGCTGGTTTTAATAAGTTTAATCTACGCAATTTTCCGGGCTTTTAAAGGATATTTCTCAGACCGTAAATTTACAGCAGCCGACAATTCTGTGAGACACTGGACCGCTACAATTGCTCATATCCAACTGATTACAGGAATGATTTTTTATCTCAAAAGCCCTGTGATTCAATACTTCTGGAAACATTTTAATGTGGCTAAAGATTCATTTGAACATCTGTTTTTCGGGTTAATCCATATCGTACTGATGATTACAGCGATTGTCATTATCACAATTGGTTCTGCGCTGGCTAAAAGAAAGCTTTCAGATAAAGAAAAATTCAAAACGATGGGCATTTGGTTTTCCTGTGCGCTGATCATTATTTTCATTGCCATTCCCTGGCCATTTTCTCCTTTTGCAAACAGACCTTATTTCAGATAATTATGATCAATTTATTTAAAACAAAAATCGGCAGACTGAGAATTCTGGCGATCCTGGAAGGAATTTCACTCCTGAGTTTGGTATTTATTGCTGTTCCGGTGAAATACTGGATGGGAAATCCCTTGTTTGTAAGGCTTATCGGCCCTGTTCATGGAACATTATTCCTGCTTTTCCTATTCAATACGTTGAGTGTGGGTGTAGAACAAAACTGGAAATTTAAAGAAATAACATGGAAGGTAATTCTTGCCTGCTTTATTCCGTTCGGAACCTTTTATATTGACAAAAAAATACTGAGCAAGCTATGAAAAGTATTCTCCTCATTTTGGGTGCAGTTTTTATTCTGTACATTGTGTATAGAGTTTACCGGTTGCAGACCTTGGACAACGGATTGCCCAAACTCATCAGAAAAGGAGCTGTTATTCTTGATGTAAGAACTGAAAAGGAATTCCAGACAGGACATATAGAAGGTTCCATTAATATTTCATTAGGGACAATCAGAGAACGGTATGTAGAACTGGATCCTGAAACAACATATATAACAGTATGTTCACACGGACTTCGAAGTGTAAAAGTTGAAATTATTCTGAAAGAAAAAGGATTTAAACGTGTATACAACGGAGGCGCGTGGAGTGATCTTCAGACAACATTAAGCAAGAAACAATAATCTTTCGATCATAATTTTAAGGAGAGATTAACTTTGAGCCGAATTTTATAAATAAATTAAGCTTAGGTACCACATTTTATTTCTTTTTGGTCGGGTATTTGAAAGACTTAAGCAAATTATTCATCATTCTGCTGAATAAATTTCTTTTAATTTACATTAATCACTTAAAATATTTAATATGTCAACAGAAAACCTTACCCACCTTGAAGCGATCAAAAAGATCAAAGAACTGTCAGAAAAAGCAAGAATATGTATGTTCTGTACAGAACTGGAAACCACTCCCATCAATTCAAGACCTATGACCCTTCAGGAAACAGACGACAGCGGAAATTTGTGGTTTATCAGCAGTGGAACCAGCAATAAGAATTTTGAAATCAAAGAAGACCGGAGAGTACAGTTGTTTTTTATGAACAACAGCGACTCCCAGTATCTTTCGGTGTATGGAGAAGCTTCTGTTTACAAGGACAAAGCAACCATAGAAGATAAATGGTCTCCAATGGCTAAGGCCTGGTTTGATGGTAAAGACGATCCCAATGTTACGATTATCCGTGTAGAACCTAAAGAAACCTATTACTGGGATACTAAAGCAGGAAAACTAGTAAGCCTGTTTAGTTTTGTTGCGGCCGCAATCACAGGCAACAAAACCGATAATTCCGACGGTGTGGAAGGAAATGCAACGATTTAGAAAGCTCTGAATAAGCAATACATTTTCCCACAGATTTTACAGCGGAAAAAAAATAAACGGCTCAATTTTATGAGCCGTTTATACTACAAAATTAATACTGTTAATTTTTCACCTCTTCCATAGAAGCTCCAAAATTAATATGAAGCACATTGCCGTTAGGGGTCACTAAAGCGGATACAGATTTTACTCCAGCCTTTTCCGCGTCCTCAATTTTGCTTCTGTCATTACCCAAATGGATAATTTCTACATTTTCCAAACCTATAAGGTTAACGATATCATGCTCAGCACTGATACATACAGGGCATCCTGCGTGGTAAAAAATGGATTTTTTCATAAGATTATACTGGATTGATAAGGGTTTTCATAATATTTTTTAATTCTTCGGTTTCTTTTTCGTGAAGCGGTTTCAGAGGGCTTCTCAGATTTCCCCCATCTTCACCCAGAATATTCAGACCTGATTTCACTGCTCGCGGCAATCCTTTGTTTACAATAAATTTTAAAAGGTCAAACTGCTGATAGAAAATCGTTTTTGCTTTTTCAAGATCACCTTCTTCCACCGCATGATAAAGGCTGATATTCAGTTCAGGAATAAGATTAGGAGCTGCTGTACACCAGCCTCTTGCTCCCGCGGAAAATGCCGCCAGAGCCAAAGGATTGGAACCGTTGTAGAATGCAACATCTTCCCCCAGTTCTCTTCTCAGGTAATGCATTCTCTGAACATCTCCTGTACTTTCTTTAATCATCGTTACGTTGGGAATTTCAAGCAGCCTTTTCAACAAAGCAGGAGACATATCTACTCCACTAGTTGCCGGATTATTGTATGCCATAATCGGAATAGAAATTTTGCGTGCTACCGCATCATAATGCGTTACAATTTCGTCATCGGTAAGTTTCCAGTAGCTCATAGGAATGATCATCACCGCATCGGCTCCTGCTTTTTCTGCGAACTGAGCATGATGAATGGTTTTCTCTGTTGTAAGGTTGGAAACGCCTACAAGCGTTGGAATTCTGCCTTTTACCTGCTGTAAAGTAGCTTCCGTAACTTCTTCTTTTTCTTCGTCAGATAAATAAGGCATTACCCCTGTGCTTCCCAATGGAGCAATTCCGTGGCTTCCGGAAGTGATCAGTCTTTCTACCAGGTGTTTAAAAAGAGGAATATCTACTTTTTCATTTTGGTCAAAAGGTGTTATGGGATAAGCAATTATCCCTTTGAATGGAACATTTTTCATGTTTACTGATTTTAAAATTTGAAAATAATTTTAAACCATTAAGAAAGTATTAAGCTGTTAAGAGGATTAAGTAAGCTACGCTTTGAAAGGAAAAGTCATATCCGATATCAATAATTAACATACAAAATTCTTAACGGCTTAAAGCTCTGGTATTAAAGGTCTCTGCCTTCTTCCTCTCTTAAAGCAACTCCTAAGTTCTGCAGCTGAGGCGCATTTTCGCAGGCGATATATTTGGCAGGTTCCGTATCGCTGAGATTCTGGTGTTTATGCCATGCCCATGAAGGAATATATACCGCATCTCCGGCTTCCCAATATACTCTTTCATCTTCTACTTCTGTCCATCCTTTCCCTTCAATGACAAACAAAACGGTTTCATAGGTATGGCGGTGTCTGTTGGTTTGTTGTCCTGGGATAAGTCCGCCAATCGTCATGCTTACATTTTTACTCGGAAGATCTACAAAAAAAACCGGGTGTTTCCTTTCTGTTGAAAACTGATTGTGTTCTCCTGCATTTTCTACATTTTTATGAATCAAATGACTCGGTTTTAAATACTTTGGTCTTGCAAAGGTTTCGTGGAAGTCTTTAGAACTGAATTGTTTCTTGTCCATGATTTTAAATTATTAGGGTTTTGTGCTTTATTGCATGGCAAAATTATTCTATCTTTGGACTGTTTAAATGATTCAGTTTTTATATAAATAGATAGTCCAGATGTTACGCCCTTGGAAATTAGAATTAGAAATTGATAAAAAGCTTGAAAAAGCAGTTTATCTACAGATTGCGGATACGATCATCTCTGATATACGTTCAGGAAGGTTAAAAACCGGAGACGCACTTCCGGGAAGCAGAAATCTTGCCCAGACCTTGAAAATTAACAGGAATACTGTTGTAGAAGCCTATCAGGTGCTGATCAATGAAGAGTGGGTAATTTCCAGAGAAAGGAAAGGTATTTTCGTATCGGAAAGACTCCCGGCTTTGCATGAAAAGAATGCAGAGGCATTACATAACCCATCTCATCAGCAGGTAATGTCTAATGGAATTGTAATCAATTTCGATGATGGACATCCCGACAGTAAAATTGCCCCTGTGACAGAGCTGGCCAGAGCCTACAGACAAATTTTCGGCATCAAAGCCAAGTGGCAGATGATGGGGTATGGAAATGAACATGGTGACACAGAATTTAGAAAAATGATTTCTCAGATGCTCAACCACCAGCGTGGAATGCATATTCATGAAAATGAAATTTCCATTACAAGGGGCAGCCAGATGGGAATGTTCCTTACCGCTCAGACACTTTTAAATCCCGGAGACATGGTTATTGTAGAAGATCCGGGGTATCAGCCTGCATGGCAGGCATTTGAGTATGCAGGAGCAAAGCTTTTGTCGGTCCCTGTAGATCAGGAAGGAATCCATATGGAGACTGTTGAAAAGCTTTTAAAGCAACATCAGAATATTAAAGCCCTGTATATTACTCCTCACAGACAATACCCTACTACAGTTACTTTGAGTCTGGCAAGACGATTACAATTAATTGAGCTGTCCAACCAATACAATATAACCATTATTGAAGATGATTATGATAATGAGTTTCACTTCGGATACCGCCCTATTCTCCCCATTTCAAGCTTTCCCGAACTGCACAATTATGTGTACATCGGAACTTTAAGCAAGGTGGTAGCTCCGGCTTTAAGGATCGGTTATCTGGCCACTAAAAATCAGGAATTATTAAAAAGAATTGGTGATCTGAGAAAAATTATTGATGTACATGGAGATGTTATCATGGAACAGGCAGTTCTCCAGCTGATTAAGGAAGGAGCCATAAAAAAGCACATCAGAAAGGCCACTGTTCATTATAAAAACAAAAGAGATTTTGTCTTTGAACTGTTGACAAAATACATGAAAGATATTGCTGACTTTACATTGCCTGAAGGAGGCCTTGCCTTTTGGATTGTTCCCAAAACAAGGCTGGATTGGGATGCTGTAACAAAGCTTTTACTGGAAAAAAATATTAAGATTATTCATCCTAAACAATACAGTAAAAGCCAGGCAAACGGATTCCGGTTAAGTTACGGAGCACTTTCTGAAGAGCAGCTGGAGCAAAGTATCCCAGTTATCGCAGAGATTATCTCGGGTTTTTAACTTCCATAGATTTACACGATATTTATATAATCAAAAAATCAAATATTTTTTAAACTTATTTGAGCTTCTCAGCAGCTATCTGTCACTTAAGTGTTTTAACTTTTGTGGTTAAAGAAGTATTTTCTCCCACAGATTTCGCAGATTTACACGGATTTTTCTGTATACTTTTTTAAGCTAACTTAAGTGTTTTTAAACATTTGTGATTTTGTTGTTTAGACTGGGAAATTATTCTACTTCAAAAACCGCCTGAATCTCTACAGAAGAGCCCACAGGAATGGAAGAAGCTCCCAAGGTAGCTCTGGCATGTTTTCCTTTTTCCCCGAAGATTTCAACAGCCAGATCAGAAGCCACATTCATCAGATCAGCATGTTTTGTATAATCATCTTTTGTATTGAAAATTCCCGTAAGCTGCACGCATTGTTTTACTCTGCTCAAATCTCCACCTACAGCTTCATTTAACACTGAAATCACGTTCAGCATGGTTACTTTTACAGCGTCTTTTACCTGCTGCTCATTCACTTCAACACCTAATTTACCCGGATTGAAAATTTTACCGTTTTTTAAAGCAACCTGATTGATAAATACAAGATTTCCGGAACGGACGAACGGCTGATAATTTCCCGCCGGTTTTGGAACCTGTGGAAGAATAATGTTTTTCTGCTTTAATATTTCACCAAAATTCTGATGATTTTCCGTAACAACCAGCATTTTTTTAGGATGCGTATCTTTTAATGCCAATGTTATTTTTGCAAAATTTCTTCCCTGAATTTCAGCCATATTCCGCTCTCCTTTCGTAGGTCTTTCCACATCTTTTAAAGAAGCCATGCTGGTAATTCCCAAAACAGTATTTCCTTGCGGAATGGCTTTGTTCAGTTCTTCTGTTCCACGTATTCCATTAGACACGAGAACCATTCCGTGGACGGCAAGGCTGTTCCAGAACGCCTGAAGAGCAAGCTCCTTTCCTGCTCCGCTTCCGGCAGACATAAAAACAGTAGCCGGAACTCCTTCCAACGCATGATTGGTCCAGAGCTGAACAGTTCCGGATAAAAATTCACTCATTCCTGTGCTGATATTTCCGAAATAAACCGGGGAACCAAAAGCGATTCCGTCATAATGGGTCAACTCATCTGGTGTTGCAACCGGAAGATTTTTCAGGTTTGGATTTTGTGATGCTTTGACAAGTTTTATATGGGAAACTGCGTTATTTTCACTTTCAATTCCTTTGGCGAGTTCCTTAGCCAGTTCGTAGGTTCCGCCATTGTCCGAATGAATAAGAACCAGTATGTTAGCTTTATTTTGTGCCATGATGTGGGTGGTATTTGATAATAAAATTAAGATAAAAAAAAGACATAGTTTTTTCATTCTGAATAAGATATAGGTTTTTTATGTGTTAAATCCTGTAACCATGACAGTGACAGTACAAAATTACTATTGTCGTTTTTATTAAATTTGCCAAAATATACATTCAAAACGACAAAATGAAATGCGGACTGATTGAAAAAACGGAAAGCCACTTTGTAGATTCTATCAACAAGGAAGCTTATGTATGGTGTGAAAAAAACTGGAAACATGATGATTATGAGCACAAGCACAGCCGGGCTCAGCTCACTTTTGTGGAAGAAGGCTACCAATACTTCCATATCGACCAGAAAATTTATCTTGTCCCCCAGCATCATGTCATATGGATTCCTTCGGAAAAAGCCCATAAGATCACTTCTGAGGCACAAACAGTAAATCTGATGGTATTCCTGTTCAGATCTGTTTTTGAAGATGAATTTTACCGGCATGTTCAGGTATTTGCTGTTCCTGCTGTTTTAAAAGAAATGCTTTTGTATGCCTCAAAATGGAACCAGTTATTGGATGAAAACGAAGAACAGGATCTGTTTTTTAAAGCTATTTTAAAAAGCCTTCCCAATTTCTGCAAAGAAAGCAGCAGTCTGCAGATTCCTGTTCCTACGGATTCAAGACTGATTCCTGTATGCAATGAAATTAATTCCAATTTTAAATATAATCCGGACATGGATGCTCTTGCAGAAAAAGCACAAATGTCTGTGAGGAGCCTCCAGAGAATTTTTAAAAATGAAACGGGAATTACGATACAGAAATACCTTCAGCTGACAAGGATTTTAAAAAGTATTGAACTGATAGATACCAGACAGTACACGTTGAGTGAAGTAGCCTATAAAGTGGGCTATCAGAGTTTATCCGCTTTTACATCATCGTATTTTGCCATTATGCAGACAAAGCCGAAAGTGAATAAAAATCAAGGCGTTTCATCATGAGGCATATCAACGGGTTTTGATTCCGGAGAACCTTTTTCGCGAAGCCATATAGAGAGAAGAACCAGGGAAGCAACCGCCAGGAATTCACTCTGCCAGTTTTGAAAAGACTCAAACCAGAACCGCGATTCTGAAATATATTGAACGGCCGTTACTGCAGGTTTACCTTTCATCATTTGTTCATCATTAAAATCCCTGAGACTGCCATAGAAATGCAAAATGAAACTCGCCAGAAAAAGGAGAGCAAAAGCAATTGATAAAGAATGTTTGTAGAGTTTCAGCCATATTCCGCCTTTTTTTACAGGCCATGGCGCTTTGGGATGTGGTACAGGTTCTTTGTCAACATCTTCCTCTTCTGTCATAGATTTTGATTCACTGGAGCCTTTTTGCCTCAGAGAAATCGTTAATAAAACATACAGCATCATCTGGAGAAATTCGCTTTCCCAGTTTTCAAAAGTAGCCTGTATAAAGTGACCGCTATGGATATATTCACCGATCTTTAAAACAGGCTGGCCGTTTTCAATGAGTTCTTTATTTTCTGTTTTCCAGCCCATAAAAAACTGTCCTGCAAGAAAAATAATCATCAGAGTAATCAGAACAATACTTAAGCTGTTGCGATACAGGAAACTGGTGCGTGACATATTTCTGAGTTTAAAGGTTAGAGTTCAATATTTAAAGTTTAAGGTTTAAAGTTTTATGAATCACGTTTTTGATAAGGGAATACCTTCTGGAGGTTCTTTGTGGTGGGTCCGGTAAGGATTTTTCCGTTGACATTAAACCGGGAACCGTGACATGGGCAATCCCAGCTCAGCTCCGCACTGTTCCACCGGACTTCACATCCTGCGTGTGGACAGGTACTTCTGAGCAGATGTAAAGTGCCGTCATTTTCTTTGTAAAGAGCATAAGATTCTGATTCATATCTGATCACTTTCGCTTCACCTTCACCGACTTCAGAAAAAGACTCAATTTTCTCGGTTAAAATTTTATCTTTTACAAAATCAAAAGCTACCGTTGCCGTTTCTTTTACAAAATCTGAAAATCCTGCAACAGGTTTGATTCTGGAAGGATTGAACAGATCTCCATATTTACTTTTTCCTGTGAGGATAAGATCATGAAGGATTTGTGACGAAAGTGTTCCGAAGATCATTCCGTTTCCTCTGAAGCCTGTAGCTGTAAAAATTCTTTCTTTGCTTCCGGGAAGTTTTCCTATATAGGGAAACCCGTCCACTGGTTCGTAATATTGGCTGGACCAGCTGTAATAGACTGTTTCTACCTCAAAATATTTTCTGACATAATTTTCAAGTCTTGAAAAACATTCTCCGGTATCATCAGCATGTCCTGTTTTGTGATCTTCACCTCCTGCAATCAATAGATTTTCACCTTCAATATTCTGAATACGGTAGTAATGATAGGGCTCGCAAAGGTCATAACCAAGCTCCCACGGATATTTGTCATTTTTCATGGTAAAAGCCATGGCATAGCTTCTGTAGGGAGCGTTTGTAAAATGAAGAAGATTGACTCCAGGCGGAATATGGGTAGCATAGACTACATTTGCGGCCTTTATTTCCCCTTTTGAAGTTTTTAAAACTACAAAATCATTTTGCTCATCATGTTCTTCACAATGGCAGTTTTCTACAATAGAGCCGCCCAGTTTTATAAAAGCTTCGCAGAGCGCTTTACTATATTTTACAGGATGAAAATGCCCCTGCCCGGGAATAAGCACCGCTTCTCTGAATGGGATGGGAAAAGGAATTTCATTCACATAACTCATTTCATGACCTACCCTGGCTGCTCCTTCTACAATATCTTTTAACTGTTCTTCCTGTTTTTCATCCAGGGCAAAAAGGTAAGCTGACTTTCTTGTGAAATCACAGCTGATCTGATATTTCTGAATATTATCTTCAATAATGCTGATGGCATCAGTTCCGGATTGTGCATACAGTTTGGCATTATCCAGTCCAAAATCACGGATAGCCTGATTAAAGGTTGTATCAAAAAAATCGTTTAAATGGGCCGTTGTGCCGCCGGTAGTTCCAAATCCTATATTGGCTGCTTCGAGGATAACACATTTCTTTCCGGATTCCTGAAGTTTCAGCGCTGTTGAAACTCCTGTAATTCCACCTCCTACAATGGCAACATCAAATAATGAGCTGAGATCCGTTTCTGTAGAAAATTTTCTGATCTCTTCCTGCCAAATACTTTTTCTTGCACCGTCTCTGTACATCATCAGAATTTTTTATTGTTAACTTATTTGATACTCAGGGTATCACTTTCGGGCAGACCGGATTTATCGGTATTGGACGAACTGCTTTTCTGATCCCTTTTCTGGTTTTCGTCTTCATCAATATTACATCGGCAGGAAGTAAAAGCAAACAGGCTGATAACGCCTAAAATAAGTGCTGTAGTTTTCATATTTTAAATATTTTTATGTTTATACTTTTATATATTTTAGCCATTTACTATCAGCCCTCCATTGGGGTGTAGTACCTGGCCCGTAATCTGTGACGCATCATCACCTGCCAGAAACAGGAAACTGAAAGCGATTTCTTCAGGAGTAGCATTTCTCTCCAAAGGAGGTTTATTGGGATTTTCTTTCTTTTCATCAAAAGTTTCTTCGGTAAGTGGTGTAGCCACAGGTCCCGGAGCAACGGCATTGATCCTGATTCCCTTGGGTTTTGCCTGCAGTGCCAGAGAACGGGTGAAGGAAACAATAGCGCCTTTTGTTGCAGAATAATCAAGGAGTTCAGGATGCCCCTGATAGGCGGAAACGGAAGTGGTATTGATAACGCAGCTTCCTTCTTTTAAATAAGGGAATACTACTTTTGTTAACAAAATCATTCCGACAATATTGGAATCAAAGGTCTGTCTGATGTTTTTCTCTTCAAGCTGTTCAATACTTTCTGCAGGAAACTGAATTCCGGCATTATTGATGAGAATATCAATTTTTCCGAATGCCGAGATCACTTCTTTTACCGTTTCTTCACAAAAATCGTAATCATTGATATCTCCTTTGAAAATGAGACACTTTCTATTCAGATTCTCAATTTCCGCTTTTGTTCTTCCGGCGTCGTTGTCACTGGAATGATAAATAATGGCAATATCTGCACCTTCCAGGGCAAAAAGAAGGGCAACAGCCTTTCCTATTCCGCTGTCTGCACCGGTAATCAAAACTGTTTTATTGTCTAGTTTTTCTATCATAAGTCTTTTTATTCTTCTGTTGAAGGTTTCTGCATTTCTGCCATTCTATGAGCCGCCATACTGTCACTGGCTATATTCGCCATTGCTACAGAAAGTTTGTTTTTTAACCCTGATATTATTTTATCATCACCATTCATCAAAGCATGATAACCATCTGCAGCCACTTCTTCCGGAGATGCCAGATTATCACGGTCTTCAAGTATTTTACTTCTGTTCATATCCGCTTTATTAAAGAAATCGGTATCGGTAGGTCCCGGTAAAAGAGCCGTCACTGTAATTCCGGAATCTTTCAGCTCTTCACGGATGGCCTCAGACCATGATAATACAAATGCTTTAGTACCGTGATATACCGAATGCCACGGGCCGGGAGCTTTGCTGGCTACAGATGCCAGATTCAAAATCTTTCCTGACCCCTCGGGCAGCCGGTCCTTTAAAAACAGTTTGGTCAATATGATGACTGAAATGATATTTAACTGAACAATGTCTACTTCCCTGTGGATATCCGTATCCTGAAATTTCCCGTACACTCCCTGCCCGGCATCATTCACTAATATTTCAGGGCTTATTCCATTCATTTTTAATTCGGAATAAAGAGAATAGACTTCTTCCTGCAAGAATAAATTTTTGGAGATGCTGATCACATTCACTCCATAATTTTTGAGTTCATCGGCTTTTCTTTTCAGCTCTTCATGATCTCTGGCCACAATAACAAGATCATATCCGTTACTGGCAAATTTCTTTGCCAGTTCGTAGCCTATACCGCTGGTAGCACCTGTAATGAGTGCATATTGATTTTTGCGTTCCATAGATTTATTTTAAGATTAAAAGCCTGTTGAGTTCACTTTTAAAACACCCCAAAATAAATTCGGTGTAATATAGCTGGGCATTCAGGGCTTGAGTTTTAGGATGTAATTCCAGTTTTTTAGTCAGGATGATCTCACCTTTGTAAGAGAATGAGAAATAGGCAAAAATTTTATACCCGGAATTACGGATTGGTGTACAGTAACCGGTTGTGGCAATAGACCAGTCGGATTCATAAAGTTTTGCTACATTTAAAGCCATCGTCTCCGCAATATTTTCTGAAACGCAATCACACTCTTCAGCCTCCTGTCTGTTAACCTTTAGCAGTTTTACTTTTTCCGGCAATGTGTAGGCTGTCAATCCTCCTTTGTAGAACATAGTAGCATTAGGCATCTGTGAAAAGGCCAGCTGCAAACATCCTGAAGTAACACTTTCCGCAATTGAAATGGTTTCATCCGTGGTCATCAGTGACTGACTTATATATTCGAGAAGATTTTTTTGAAAGTCCATACTATTAAATTTTGAGTGATTGGTTGATAATTTATATTAAAAGCCTATCAGCTTCCATGGGTCAAGAACGACCTTTACACATCCGTCTTCTTTTTTATCAAAAATTTCGTATCCTTTGCTTACTTCATCAAGAGATAAACGGTGGGTAATAACATCATCAAGAGTGATTTTTCCGGTCACGACATAGTCCATAAGCCGGTCTATAATAGGATGAACATTGCACTGTCCTGCTTTAAGTGTAATTCCCTTGTCAAAAATTTGTCCAAGTCTGAAATTGTCATAATTAACGGGATAAACTCCCAGAACAGAAACAATGCCACCTCTGCGTACCGCGCTCATGCATGCTTCCAGCACTTTGATAGAACCTTTTTCAAAGTTTAAAACAGCTTTTGCCCGGTCTATAAAGCTTCTTTCCGGTTCAAATCCTACGGCCTCAATACAAAGATCTGCACCCCGCCCGTCTGTCATATCCCTGATCTGTTCAATAGTACTTTCAGCATCTTCCCACAAAATGGTTTCGCATCCTGTAAGCATTTTGATTCTGTCTAATCTGTATTGAAGGGTATCAATTACAATAACTTTCTTTGCGTTATGAAGAACAGCACTTTTTGTGGCCATTGTCCCTACGGGGCCTGCTCCAAAAACCGCAACGGTTTCTCCTCCTTTAAGCTCTCCCCACATCACTCCTGTGTAGCCTGTTGGGAAAATATCAGTAAGAAATAAAACCTGTTCATCACTAAGGTTTTCCGGAACTTTTCTGGGCCCAAAATTCGCGTAGGGAACTCTTACATACTGGGCCTGGCCACCGTCATATCCTCCATACAGGTCGGTATATCCGAACAGAGCTCCGCCTTTTTCTTTAAAAATACCTCCTTCCGGGCCGTAATAATCGGGGTTGCTATGTTCACATGCGGTGGGAAGATCATGCTGGCAGAAGAAACAGCTTCCACAAGCAATGGGAAAAGGAACTACTACCCTGTCGCCTGCTTTCAGGTGACTGATATTTTTCCCGGTCTCTTCTACTATACCCATAAATTCGTGTCCCATTACCATGGGCCGGGCCTGCGGTATTCCTCCTGAATACATATGGAGATCACTGCCACAAATAGCTGTGGAGGTCACTCTCAGAATAATATCATTTTCATCCAGAATTCTGGGATCTTCTACGGTATCACAGGTAATATTACCTGGTGAATGAAAAACGGCTGCTTTCATAATGTAAATATTTAAAGTGATTGGTGTTGGTGTGAAGGGTGTTTTATGATTACGCGTTTCTCTCCTTTTCAAGATCCCAGACTCTGTGTTGGGCAATTGCCTGGATGAATTTATCTGCCGGATCTCCGTCTTCCCATGTAATGATTCCGGGATCCTCATGTTGTTTAGCGGCTACATTGGAATTGTGATAAAGCACCTCCGTATCTTTTCCAAAGTAAATTGCTTTACAGTGTTTATAAGCTTCATTGATGAAATGCAGAACCAGATGTTTGTTTTCAGCAATCATCAGCTCTTTTACAGAATCTTCTCCCGGGCAGATGGCAAGGGCATCAAAACAGACACTTGCCGTACTGCTAAGAGAATGTTTGGGAGTCAGTTCTGAACCGTCATTCAGTTTTACGGGAGCAACACTTGTTGCAATCAGTTCAACTCTGGCACCTTCTGCTTCAAGTTTTGTTTTAAGATCATTGACAACTCCTCCATCAGCGCCATTAGCCAGAATAAAGCCAATTTTACGGCTCTTAATTGTATTTTTAACCGTATTCTTCATACTTAAAGCATCGGATATCTTTGTATGAGGTTCTCTTTCTTCGCTTTGAAGGTCTATGATGTTACTATCCGCCGGCAGACTTTGATTGGGCCATTCCAGTTTTTTAACTTCCACTCCTAATTTTTCTGCTACCTTCCAGGCAAGGTCTGTATCAATATAGGCAAGCTGTCCTACCAGTCTTTCTCTGATCTCAGGACGGGTTACTTTTGATAATTCAAAGATCAATGCATTCTGAAGGTGTGTTTTCTCCGGTGCAGACTGGCTGTTATAGAATAATTTTGCCTGTGAATAATGATCCACAAAACTTTTACTTCTTTCTCTGATCTTCACTCCGGAAACTCTTTCCTGCTGGGAGGTAAAGCCGCCTTCAGACATCATCGCCTGGAAAGGACATCCGCCGCCTATGGAATTCGGTTCATAGCTGCTTTTTCCTTTAACGATCTGCTGTCTCATATGACCATCTCTTTGGTTGTTATGAACCGTGTTGATAGATCTGTTGATCGGTATTTCATGGAAATTGGGAGATCCCAGTCTTGAAAGCTGAGTATCGGTATATGAAAATAATCTTCCCTGCAGCAGCGGATCATTGGTGAAATCTATTCCAGGAATGATATGTCCCGGGTGAAATGCAATCTGCTCGGTTTCTGCAAAGAAATTATCCGGATTTCTGTTAAGTGTTAACGTTCCGAAGAGCTGTACAGGAACTTCTTCTTCAGGAACTATTTTGGTAGGGTCAAGAAGATCGAAATCAAATTTGTGCTCATCCTCTTTCGGTATGAGCTGTACTCCGAAATCCCATTCCGGATAATCCCCGTTTTCAATGGCCTCCCAAAGATCCCGCTTATGGAAATCAGAATCTACTCCTGAAATCATCTGAGCTTCGTTCCAGGCTACGGAATGAACACCTAACCTAGGTTTAAAATGGAATTTTACAAAATGTACTTTTCCTGCCTCATTGATGAATTTAAAAGAATGTACTCCAAAGCCTTCCATCATTCTCAGACTTCTCGGAATGGCTCTGTCACTCATCAGCCACATGATCATGTGCATACTTTCGGGCATCAGTGAAATAAAATCCCAGAATGTATCATGAGCAGATGCGGCCTGAGGAATTTCATTGTCTGGTTCCGGTTTTACAGCGTGTACGAGATCAGGAAACTTGATAGCATCCTGAATAAAAAATACCGGCATATTATTGGCAACAAGGTCATAATTTCCTTCTTCGGTATAAAATTTTACCGCAAAACCACGGACATCTCTAGCGAGATCGGTACTTCCTTTACTCCCTGCGACGGTTGAAAACCGTACAAAAACAGGTGTTTCTTTTCCCAGCTCTGTTAAAAATTTTGCTTTGGTGTATTCTGCAAGGCTTTTAGTAAGCTTAAAAACGCCATGTGCACCGGAACCCCTGGCATGCACTACTCTTTCGGGAATTCTCTCATGATCAAAGTGGGTAATCTTTTCCCGCAGGATAAAATCTTCCAGCAATGAAGGGCCACGTTCGCCAGCTTTTAAAGAATCCTGGTTGTTGTTGATCTTTAAGCCCTGATTGGTGGTCAGCTTTTCATTTTCATTGGAAGTGCTGTGTAGATCCAGCTGTTCTGCTTTTTTGTTGTGTTCGTTGGTGTTCATATTCATAATCTTTTTGTGGTTGGTGTATTTTCTTTCAAAAGCAGTAAATAATGGGGCCGCAGCAATTAATCTGTCTTATTTCCCAGAATTTCAAGAAGTCTGTTGATATATTCTTCTTCCTTCAGAACTTTGTAATACGCTGTTTTGGCATACAAGGTGAAGGCAGGAGACTCATATCTTATTTCAGCATCCAAATCTGTGGTTTTCGTTGTGTTATTAAAATGAAACTCACGGATATTGAGGATGTATTCTTCCATATAATTGTCTATCACTCCTTTCAGGACTTCACAGGTAGCATTATTTTTAATCTTTTCTAAAGACTTGATCAGAAAAGCTGTAACTCCGTAAGAATTCATAATAGACGGAAATAAAGACTCATTCTCTATTGCATTATTTTTATCATTCAGGCCGGAATGTTGTAAAGTGTCGTTTTCAAAAGTCATATTTAAGAATGGTTTTTAGTTATTAGAAGCTTCCAGATATTTTTCAAAATAATGAAGGTCATTTTTATCTTTTATGGATAAATAAAACATGATCTGCTCCGGTTCTTTTAATCCGATACTGCCGAAGCAGTCGAAGTGAGCAATTAATGCCTGTATATTTTCAATATCAATATCTTTCAGAATAATAAATAAAAGAAAAATATTTTTTTTGATCTCTTTTGCATAGATTGCTGCCCCGTCTTCAAAACACTTCCCGGTATTCGGTATTTTTATAAAATCCTTATGTCTCAGTGTTTTTATTATTTTCTGGCATTCCATATATTTTGATTTCATGATTAAAATAAGCCATATAGAACAAGCTACATGGCTTATTACATAGTTTAGTCTTCCTGTTCTGCATCAAAGTTGATGGATGTTTCTGCAATATCTGTAAGATAAGAATCGGTGTCTTCTTCTTCCTGAAGCGTTCTTTCAAGCAGATCGGCTGCCTTATCATGTCCCATAGTTATGGCAAGCTGGGCCAATCCGCCATAAGTGGCAATTTCGTAATGTTCTACTTTCTGTGCTGCAATAATAAGGGCAACATCTCTTGTTGCGGTACCGTCTTCTGTAGCTTTGATGACTTCTTCCCCTTCTTCAATAATCCCTTTGATAGCCTTACATTCTTTCTTTTCAGGCTTTTCATCAATGAGTTTGAAAACTTTTTCCAAACGTTTAACATGTTTTTGAGTCTGAAGGTGATGGTCTTCAAAAGCATCTTTCAATTCTTCAGCAGTAGCTGCTTCCTGCATTTTTTCCAATGCATCCAGAATGGCATTTTCAGCAAAATAAATATCCTTCAGGGCACTCACAAAGAACTTGTGAAGGGGTGAATTTTTCATTTCATCCTCGTTGACAGTTGTCTTGTCTGCCGTACCTTTTTTGGTGGCAGAAACTGCCGTATTGGTTTCTAATATTTTATTGGGCATGGTGTAAATGGTGTTTGTTATTAAAGGATTACCTCTTTATATATGGCTAAAGAGGCAATCCTGGAAAAAGAATTATGAATTACGTCTGCCTCCGAATCCGGAACGGCCTGAAGATCTTCCGCCTCCGTGGGAAGCCTGGCCTCCCATTCTGGCTATTCTTGTACGCTCAGATTTACTCATTGCAGCAAATCCTCTTCTTGAACTTCCTGAATTGGAGTTGGAGTTCGAGCCTCCTCTTCCTGAGCTGTTACTGTTGTTTCCTGATCTGGATGAACCTCCTCTTCCTGAATTGGAGCCTGAGCCTGAAGATCTGCCTCCACCATGAGAAGCCTGGCCTCCCATTCTGGCTATTCTTGTACGCTCAGCTTTACTCATGGAAGCGAAACCTCTTCTTGAAGTACCATCTCCTGATGATGACCTGCCTCGGCCTCCTGATCTGGAGCCGGAACCAGAACTTGAACGTCCGCGGGAACCACCACCGGAGTTTCCTCCACGAGAACCACCTCTACCGGAAGTAAATCTTCCCTGGCTGTCTCTCTGCTGGTTACCGTTTCCGCCTCTGGAACCACCTCTTCCACCTCTACGGCCTCCCTGATCATCATCATCGTCTTCTTCTTCGTCGTCATAATCTTCATCATCATCATAATCGTCGTCGTATTCATCATAATCATCTTCATCGTAGTCATCGTCATAATCCTCATTTTCATCGTCAAAATAATTTTCATATTCTGAAAAATCATCGTCATAGTCTTCATCTCTGGTTGCATCGTTGAAACCATGATCATATCCTAACTGGTATACTTCTTCAAGGTTTTCTGATGAATGTGACTGTCCTCTTGAACTGCGGTTTCTTGAATTTCTAGTGTTCATAACTGAATTTTTTTTATTAATATTTAGTGATGTGTATTGCAGCCCGTGACTAGTATTAGACGGCAACAGTTGGATGTCGGTAATTTTAAATGATAATAAAAGCAAATGCTTTTTACGTTCCTTTTTTTACTAAGGTTTAGGAATTGGATTGAAAAATTTATATTTCAAATATACGTCAGAATAATTCACTTTTTTATGACCTGGATCATGTTAATGCGGATTAATACAAAATTTTTCTGTCTTTTATGATAATACTGTCTGCTTTTTCCATCCTTATAAGAGTCCGGTTTAATGTTTCCACACGCATGCCTGTAAGATTGGCAATCTGCTGTCGTGTCAATTCAATGTGGAACCATTTTAGGCAGTCTTCATGATGATAGCTTTTCAGGTAATCCGGTAAACCTTTCTGCCTCCGCAAAGGATTTTCTGATGCAAGGCTCTGCCCAATTTTTAAAGTAGATTTCCTGCGAAAAGCAGGCATTCATTTCCATTGAAAGATGAGGATTCCCGTCTGTCATTTCAAAGAAAATATTTTTGGAAAGTCTTATAATCCGGGAATCCTTTTTTTTGAAAACCAATTCCCGCCTTTTATAGTTCCAGTCCTCTGCACTCATGGAGTACAGCAGACTTTCATTAATATTCATACAGCTTATCGTTTTCATATCTTCAGAAAGATTTAAATGAAAAAAATCACAAAATTTTCTATGTCAAATAAATGCTAATATAAAATTTTACGATTTTCAATTCTTACGATTTTATCCCTTTCCATATGTTTGATGGTCCTTATTGCGGTTTCTACACACAAACCTGTAAGACTAGCCATTTGTTGTCTAGTTAAAGGAATCAGGAATGAATAAGGACGTGCATCTTTCTGGAAACTCTTCAGATAATCCATCAGTCCTCTGAGTCGTATTGAAGGATTTTGCGATGAAAGATTCTGCATCATGATGAATTTATAGTAAAGGCGTTCGGAGAGAAAACTGTTGACCTCCATGTATAATTCGGGGTTTTGGTTCAGCAGATTGAAAAAAATGGATTTATGAAGCCTTAAAACAGTAGAGTCTGTAATAGCTTCAGCATTCATAGGATAAGGTTTCTCTATAAAAAGAATAGATTCTCCACAGCTTTCTCCGTCGGATAAAATATTCTGAATAAATTCTTTTCCTTCCTCATTATAATTATTGAGTTTTACTTCTCCGTTAATAATCTGGTAATAATAATTAGGAATATCCCCCTCACAGAATATCACTTCTGAAGGGCTGTAGTGTCTCGTTTCTGCTCCCGCTGAAATCAAAATGTTTTCGTCGATAACCATAATAGTTGTTTTTGGTGTTGTTTTCTTCTTCTCCTCTTCTTAATCTTAGTAAAAATATATTGGTAATCGATACTTAATGAGTGCAAAAAGCGCACCTTAATGATTGTTTTGAAAGTTAAAAAAAGTTAAAAATATTGATAACTTTAATTGTGTATTTTATTTATTGGTTAAGTATTGCTACTAAAAATGCAATTAAATTGATTTTTTGATACCACATATTTAAGCTGTAATTTCAACAATTTGTAGAAATACAAAATAATAAAACCCATTTTTACTTAATAAAAACGGGTTTTTCAAAGTAATAACAGAAAAAACTGCTATTTCTTTGGAATTTTATTTTTATGGGTTCCTGTGGTATCTGTAAGTTTTTTTGAGGAAACCGTATCACTTTGTATTGTATCGGAAGGGATTGGATTTATAGTGGAAACAGAATCCGTCCTGATGGTATCAGTTATGACAGTATCTGTTGTAACATTGGTTTCTGTTTTGGATTCTTTTTTACAGCTCAGGACAATAAATCCTATAAGCAGGCTTGACATAATAAACTTCATAATGCTCTATTTTGTGGTGATGTATCAAAATTAGACTATTGTGAAGCTGTTTTCTTATGACTTGAGTCATAATGCTTTATATTTAATTATTTCGCAAATTTTTTAGTTCCTGCAACACATAAGATGACGCCCACTGTCACCCCCAGCATTCCCACACTTACCTGCTCATGAAGAAGCCAGGCAGCGAGCGCCAAGCCAAAGAAAGGCTGAAGCAGCTGCAGCTGTCCAACAGTCGCAATTCCGCCTTGGGCCAATCCTTTATACCAGAATATAAATCCAATAAACATGCTGAAAAGCGAAATATAAGCCATTCCAAACCATCCCTGAAAACTAATATTTTCAATATCATCAGGAAAATAAATAAAAAATAAAGGAATCATAACAGGCAGTGCCAATACCAAAGCCCAGGAAATTACCTGCCAGCCGCCTAATGTTTTAGATAGCTTAGCGCCCTCAGCATAACCCATTCCACATAAAATAACGGCAAGCAACATCAGAATATCGCCAACAGGTGACGCTGATATCCCCTGCGAGACAGCATAGCCAATCACCAAAAGACTTCCTGTAACCGAAAAAAACCAAAATACGGGATGAGGCCTTTCGCCACCACGTATCACTCCAAATACAGCCGTTGCCAAAGGCAGCATTCCAAGAAATACAATAGAATGGGCTGAAGTAAGATATTGAAGTGCCAATGCAGAAAGAAGCGGAAAACCTATCACACAGCCAAGGGAAACCAACAGTAATGGAATTAAATCTTTTTTAACAGGACGTTTTTCTTTACCCAGCCATAATACGATAAGCGCAAGAATTCCTGCAACAGCCGCACGAACAATCGTTACAAAAATGGGGCTCATTTCCATTACGGCTAACTTTGTGGCAGGCAAACCTCCACTAAATAATACGACACCAATAAAGCCATTGATCCAGCCGCTTATATTTTCATCTTTTGATATTTGTTTTGTCAACATTGTATTCAAGCTTTTTAATTGATGTTCAAAATTAGAAAGGATAATCTGATAAACACAGTATCAGTTTTGTATATTTGCATGAGCACAGTTTAATAATATGAGTAAAGAATTTTTGTACACGGAAATTGCAGACGGCATTGCAGGACAGATCAGAAATGGTATTCTAAAGGCCGGAGACAAGCTTCCTTCAGTGAGAATGCTATGTCAGGAACATCAGGTAAGCATGAATACGGCCAAACGTGTCTTTCTGGAATTGGAATCCCAGTCTTTGGTAGAATCCAAACCGCAGTCCGGCTATTTTGTAAGCCAGCTGTTTTCAGCAAAACTTCCTTTGCCGGAAGTAAGCCGTCCGTCATTGATCGCCAATAATGATGAACCGGATGAGCTGATCAGTAAAGTATATGAAAATATGGGTAAAAAGGATCTTACCTTCTTCTCTATCGGAATTCCGTCGGGAGATCTTTTGCCTCAGGCTAAACTAAAAAAGGAGATTGTGAATGCCACCAGGGAATTAAAAGACGGTGGTACCGAATACGAGGAACTTCAGGGAAATCTGAAATTAAGAAGAATGATTGCAGTACGTTCCTTACAATGGGGAGGCAATCTGAGCGAAAATGATCTTATCACCACCAATGGAGGAATGAATGCCCTTTCTTTCTGTTTGATGGCCCTGGGAAAGCCAGGAGATACCGTTGCGATCGAAAGTCCCTGCTATCCCGGAATTCTTCAGCTGGCCAACGGGCTGGGATTAAAGGTACTGGAACTTCCTACCCATCCTACTACGGGAATAGAAATTGAGGCTTTAAAAAAGTTAATTCCGAAAATAGATCTTTGTCTCCTGATTCCCAATTTTAATTCACCGTTGGGAAGCTGTATGCCTGATGAAAATAAAAAAGAAATTGTAAAAATACTTTCTGAAAATAATATTCCGTTAATAGAAGATGATGTGTATGGAGACCTTTATTTTGGTTCCAGCCGTCCGAAATGCTGTAAATCTTTTGATAAAGATGGAAATGTACTGTATTGCAGCTCTATTTCAAAGACTCTGGCTCCCGGTTATCGTGTTGGCTGGATTGCTCCCGGGAAGTATAAAGACAAAATCATGAAGCTGAAGCTTCTGCACTCTACTTCTTCTATTTCTATTGTGAATGAAGCGGTGGCTAATTTCCTGAAATCCGGAAAATATGAAAAGCATCTTCAGCAGCTTCGCAGAACATTACAGATCAATTACCAGAACTATGTTCAGACCATTGCAGAATCTTTTCCGGAAGGTACGAAAACCAGCCGTCCACAGGGAGGCTTGTCTTTATGGATAGAATTTGATAAAAATATCCGTACAACAGAATTATATGATCTGGCCATCAAACAGAACATAAGTATCGCTCCCGGAAGGATGTTTACTTTTCAGCAGCAGTTTGAAAATTGTATGAGACTCTGCATAGGACTTCCATGGTCGGAAAATACGCAGGCAAAACTCAGACAGGTTGGACAGCTTGCCAAAAAGATTGATTTGAGGTAAGGAAGATAGAGGCTGGAAGATGGAAGTCATTACAGGCTTATCTCAATTCTTATTAATAAGGATGTTTAAAAGTTCTTTTGTGTTGACCGGAACTTCAGGCTTTCCTCTCCCATCTTCCAGCCTTTCTTATTTATTATCCGGGATGAAATTTTTTCTTGCCAGCTCTTTTCTAACGCGGCTCAGACTCTCAGGAGTAATTCCCAGATAAGATGCAATCATCCATTGCGGAACTCTCAGCAGCAAATCCGGATACATTTTGATGAATTTCATATATCTTTCTTCTGCAGTTTCTCCCAGCAAAGAATTGATCCTGTTCTGAAGACTTCTGATGTGTTTCTGCAGGAGAAAATCACTTCTTTCAATACTGTTCGGAAATTGTTCTACCAGTTTGTTGAAGAAGTCAGGATGAAGAAACAAAACTTCAGAATCCTCCACGGCTTCTATATAATAAATAGACTTTTCATTGAAATAAAGACTGCTTCGGTCAGAAATCAGCCAGCTCTCCGGAGCAAACTGAATAATATGTTCTTTACCGTTTTTATCAATGGAATACATTTTTAAAAGCCCTTTTTCTACAAAGAATATATGACGGCAAATTTCACCATACTGAAGAAGAAACTGATTTTTTGGAATTTTCTTTACCTCATAGTGCAGGCTGCAGGTGTTCACATTCTGAAGCGGAACATTTAAAACTTTGGCTAAATAATTATTTATATTCTTCATGATACAATCTGGCTTAAAGAAATATCCTGATGTGAAGCACTGTTAACAGGTTTTCCGTTTTCTATGACAATCAGCTGCGGACTTTCATGCCTGATCTCAAAGTCTGCTGCTATTTTGTTGGAAACAGGTCTGTGAGCCAATAAATCCAGATAGTATACATGTACCGGCTGCTCCGAATTCTCTACTTCTTTTTCAAAATTTTTCAGAACAGTTCTGCTGATAAAACAGCTTGTAGAATGTTTGAATATCGCTATTTTATTCTGAAAGGAGTCTTCTATAGCTTTGGTAAGATCCTCTTCAGATTCTATCTTTTTCCAGAATGTTTTTTGCTCAGGGTTTTCACTTTTCCCACCGAATATTTTATCAAAAAAACTCATACATTAAATTGTTTTAGATGGTGATCAAGATGTTTGAATTCTAAAAATGTCCAGTCTTTTTCAGTCATGTTTCCGAATAATCTGTGGTGATCCGGCAAATTGCTCTTTTCACAGGCTTCCCGGAATTCTTCCAGCGTTTTCAGCAGATTGGCTTTTGATTCATCAAAATCACATTCAAAATTAACGATTAGTTTTTGAAAAGTAGGCATGTTTCTCGGAATTCCATTATTGAAAACATACATTTCTATTTTAGTAAAAATCCCTATTGTTCCAAACAAGAGATTGATACGGGGAAGTTCCAGATTTTTCAAAGCTACCTGAAGAACCAGATCACAATGTTTTAGCATTTGGCAAACGTTCATTTTCCCCCATCTTCCGGTGGAGTTTTCAGATAACAAAGAAATTCTATCTATAATTTCCTGATAGTATATTGGATTATTGAGACTCTTCCTTACCAACCTTTCTCGATCTTCAGATTTTCAATATGAGCAAAATGGTGATTACAGTGCCACACGTACAATGCAAGACTTTCTCTTAAATTATAATTTTTCTGATGCTCGGGATGATGGAAAGTCCTTTCAAACTGTTTATTGGTAAGGCTTTTAAGAAGTGTTACCCATCTCTGGTGGGTTCCTTTCAGCATTCTCATAGCGGGTTTTACAGGCATATGAAAACTGTCCTGAAGTTCTGCCCATTTCGCTTCATCATACGGTTTTATGGTAGGATTATCTTCTGTCAGGGCTAGTTTAAAACGGATAAAACTGTTCATATGGCTGTCTGAAAGATGATTTACAAGTTGTCTTACCGTCCAGCCACCTTCTCTGTAAGGTGTATCCAATTGTTCGTCTGTAAAATGTTCAATGAGATTCTTTAGCCGGCCGGGAAAGTCTTTAATTACTTTGATATAAGTATCCAATGTCGTATCACAAATGTTTTCAGGCACTTCAAACGGTCCTATAGGAAACTTTTTTTTCTCTAAATCACTCATTGTTATGGTTTTAATTTTTCAAATATCGCTTGTGTAAATTTATCAAAATTTCAAGAATATAAGGTGAATAAAGCATTAATTATACGGATAACTATTTATAAGAAGGTCTGGCTTCATTTGATAATAAAGGCCTCAATTGTATCAACTGAAGCCTTTGTTATTAATTAAGGATTAATAACCATGTAAATCAATACCTTCTGTCCTTTGCAGGGTTACTTTTTTTCCCATTTTCTTTTGAATTACCCGGAAATGTTGCAATTCATCATCCGTCAGAATACTGATTGCGGTGCCCTTTTCATTGGCACGTCCTGTCCTTCCGATACGGTGAATATAATCCAGCGGTGAACGCGGCAATTCATAATTGATAACACATGGCAGTGATTCAATATGAATTCCACGCCCGATTAAGTCTGTTGCAACCAGGATCTGGGCTCCGTTTACTTTAAATTCTTCCAGGTTGTTTCTTCTCGCCCCCTGAGATTTCTGGCTGTGAATGGCCACTGCTTTTATTTTATTCTTTTTAAGTTTCTCTACCAGATTATCCGCAGACCTTGTGGATGAAACGAAAACAAGTGCTTTTTCAACTTTCTTTTCCTTAATTAAATATCGTAAAAAAGGTCCTTTATTTTCCGGAGCAACATGGTATGCCAGCTGTTCGATATTGTCAATTTCAACCTTTTCTTTTTTAATTTCGATAATCGTAGGATTGATGGAAAGACGTTCTTTCATTTCTGAAACTTTATCATTCAGGGTTGCTGAAAATAAAGTAGTCTGTTTCGCCACAGGCATCATGGTAAAAAGTTTATTCATTTCTTCGCCAAAGCCGAGCTGAAACATTTTATCAGCTTCGTCAATCACCAAATGCTTAATTCCTGAAATACTCAATGCATTATGATCAATCAAGTCTAACAGACGTCCCGGTGTGGCAATCAAAACTTCCACACCAAACATTCCCTTCATCTGTGGATTGATAGAAACACCTCCGTACACAGCCATTGTACGGACTTCTCTCTTTAGATTATCAGTGAATGCTCTGAAAACTTCATCGATCTGAATAGCCAGTTCACGGGTAGGAACCAATATCAGAACCTGAACATTACGATCTTTTTTTACTTCTGCATTCTGTAATTTTTCTAAAATCGGCATCACAAAACACGCCGTTTTCCCGGAACCTGTCTGCGCAATTCCCATCAGATCTTTTCCCTGCAAAATGACAGGAACAGCCTGTTCCTGGATTGGAAAAGGTTTTAAATACCCCAATTTTTTAACGGAACGAATAATATTGTGTGATAATCCTAACGATTCAAATGACATAAAATACTTATTTCCCGCAAAGATACGCTATTGATATTTGGTTCAGCTCTCAAAACAGCATACGTTGCAGACAAAACTCAATTATTTTATGTGTTAGGTTCTTCGTTGATAAGCATTGAAAAATTTATATTGCCGATTTGTCCGATAATTAGGGTTTGGACAAATTTTTGAAGATTAGTTTTGTAAATTTATCAAAAATTCGAGAAATCAATATATGAAAAAAGCGTTAATAATAGTCGATGTACAGAATGACTTTTGTGAAGGCGGAGCACTTGCTGTCCCTGGAGCCAGCGAAATTATTCCATACATCAATCTCTTGATGGAGGAAAATGAATATGATCAGGTGGTTCTTACACAAGACTGGCATCCTGCAGGTCATAAAAGTTTTGCAAGCAGCAATGGAAGAAAGGTGGGGGAAAGCATTATTCTCAATGGAGTTCCGCAATTTATGTGGCCGGATCATTGTATTCAGGGGACTTTCGGAGCAGAATTCCATAAAGATCTGAACAGAGATAAAGTAACCCATATTGTACAAAAAGGTAAAAATATTGAAATTGACAGCTACAGCGGTTTCCAGGATAACAATCACTTTATGAAAACCGGTTTGGATGATTTCTTAAAATATCACGACATCCAGTTGGTAGAAATTGTAGGCCTGGCATTAGATTATTGTGTTAAGTTCACTGCACAGGATGCGGTAGCTAATGGATATGTAACTTGTCTTCATTTCAATGGAACACGTGCCGTGAATGTAAAACCAGACAATGCCAGAGATGCCATCTATGAAATGATTGAAAAAGGAGTAACTGTTCTGGGATAATAAATAGGATTTACAACGATATAAAAACAAAAAGCGCAGAAAATAATTCTGCGCTTTTTCTATAATCAGGATTTTGGCTTTCAACAGCTTCAGATACAATAATTACATGAATTCGGGATATTTCTTTATATTTGATAAAACATTTATAATGAAAAAAATAATTCTATCTGCTGTAGTCTTTTTTGGTGTTCTTACCAAGGCTCAGGATACAAAAGATTCGCAATTCAAATATCTGGAATATGATATTGAAAAGATCCAAAATTTGTATAGAAACAATAAAGTGACGGTAAAAGAAGTTGTTGAAGCTTATTTTAAACGCATCAACGATATTGATAAAAATGGAATACAATTAAATTCTGTGATCTCCACCAATCCGGATGCTATTAAGATTGCTGACTCCTTGGATCATTTGAATTCAAAATTTAAAAATAAACCTTTATTTGGAATTCCTGTATTATTGAAGGATAATATAGATACTCATGATAAAATGCCCAATACGGCAGGTTCCCTGGCTTTAAAAAACTCTTTTCCACTACAGGATAGTTATCTCGTTAAAAAGCTTAGAGATGCAGGTGCTGTAATCATTGGAAAAACCAATCTCAGTGAATGGGCAAATTTCAGAGGTGAGAAATCCACAAGTGGCTGGAGCGGGCTGGGCGGACTTACAAAAAACCCTTATATTCTTAATAGAAATACCTGCGGATCCAGTGCTGGTTCAGGGGTTGCTATCTCCTCCAATCTCGGCATAATAGCAATCGGTACAGAAACTAATGGATCTATCGTTTGCCCTTCCAGCTTCAATGGAATTGTTGGTTTAAAACCTACTGTCGGTTTAATTTCCAGACAAGGAATTATTCCCATTTCCAGTTCACAGGATACCCCGGGGCCAATGGCAAGAACGGTGAAAGATATTGCCATAAGCCTTGGAACTATGGTAGGTGAGGATGAACATGATAAGAAGACCATTGGTAATACGCCATTTCTACATAAAGATTATACCCGATTCCTTACTCTAACAGGATTGAAAGGAAAAAGGCTCGGATATGTAAAAGGAATTACCAAAGGAGCAAATAAAAAAGTGGACGATTTATTTTTACAAACATTAAAAATATTGGAATCTCAGGGAGCCATAATTGTTGAAATAGAAAAAGATTGGATTTCCCCCGAAATTTCAAAAAGCTCCTTTGAATTGATGGTCAGTGAATTTAAGGATGATTTGAATGATTATTTAAAATCTTTAGGGAAAAATGCAGTAATTAAAAATATAGATGAGTTAATTGTTTTTAACAAAAACAACAAAGAAGAACTTCAATACTTTGGACAGGAATATTTAGAGATTTCAGCAAAAAGTAATGGAAAGAAAGATAAGAATTATAAAAAGGCTGTTACAATTGCCCAAAAAGGCAGCCAGCAAGGAATAGACTCTACGATAAAAAAATATAATTTAGATGCGATAATAGCACCTACTACTGCGGAAGCATGGAAAACGGATTTGAAAAATGGTGATAATTATGAAAATTTCTATTCAAGTTCCAGTGCTGCAGCTATTGCCGGATACCCAAGCATTACCTTACCAATGGGCTATATAAATAATTTACCGATTGGTATTTCTTTTTTTGCCGGAAAATGGGAAGAAGGTAAACTGATCAATATGGCCTATACATTTGAACAGAACAACCCACAAAGAAAAGCTCCTCAGTTTTTAAAAGAATAGTAAGTATATCATCAGTTACAATATATCAAATACAACTTTTAACTCTTGATCTTTTATAATTGATTAATTGTCAGCTTATTTCAGGGCGGAATATAGAAACAAAAAAAGCACAGAAAATAATTCTGCGCTTTTTTATTCTTTACATTTAATATGCTGTTTAAAGCATTTTAAGGTTGTTTACTTCCAGTTCTGTAAGGATTCTCCAGTGTCCTCTTTTGATATTCTTCTTCGTTAATCCGGCAAACATTACTCTGTCTAAAGCTTCCACTTCGTATCCTAATCTTTGGAAAATTCTTCTGATAACACGGTTCCATCCAATGTGGATTTCAATTCCGACTTCATTTTTAGGTTTCCCCTCAATATATGAAATCTGATCAACAACAGCTAATCCTTCATCAAGACGGATACCTTCTGCAATAAGACGTAAATCTTCACCGGTAAGTTTTTTATCCAATGTTACATGATAAATCTTTTTGGCATCAAAAGACGGATGCGTTAATTTTTTCGTCATGTGTCCGTCATTGGTTAATAAGATAACTCCTGTTGTAGAACGATCCAGTCTTCCCACCGGGAAAAGTCTGTATGGAGAAGCATTCGCAACAAGATCCATTACAGTTTTTCTTGCTTTATCATCTTTGGTAGTAGAAATATATCCTTTCGGCTTATTCAACAGGACATATACAGGCTTTTCAGGAGTAATGCTTTGTCCGTCAAAAACAACTCTGTCTGTTTTCTGTACCTGGTATCCCATTTCAGTTACCACCTTTCCGTTGACTTCTACCAATCCCTGAGTAATCAGCTCATCAGCTTCTCTTCTGCTGCAGATTCCGGAATTAGCGATATACTTATTAAGACGGATGCTGTCTTTGTTAACGTCTTTTTCAATTTTATTCAATCTCCTTTTCTGAACAAAAGATCTCGTTTTGTCATCATTCCTGTCATCACCGCTGGAAGGTCTTCTTCCGTATTTCAGACTGCCTCTTTCATACTTATCTCTTGTATCGAAATTTTTTCCTCCTCTCTTAGGCTTTCCAAAAGATTTCTTCTCATAGCTCTCACTTTTATTCGTGATATAAGGTTTTCTTTCAGATTTTGGACCAAAATCGTCATTGGAATTTTCGAAACTGTCCGTATTTCTTTTAAAAGGTTTCTTTTCAAATCTTGAGTTGGATCCTTTATGTTCCGGCCCTTTTTTTCCTCCATCTTTAGAGAAAGGCTTTTTAAAAGGTTTTGATCCTGAAGAATTTCCAGATCTGGAAGCACGAGAATCATCAGAACTTTTCTTGGTTGAAATTCTTGGTCTCTTTGGTCTGTCTGAATTATTATTATCTCTGCTCATTCTAAAAATTTCTGCAAAGATAGTAATTTAGTTACGAGTTAAAAATTAAGAATCATAACTTTGCACTATAGTTTACATTTTTAACTTTACATACAATCAAAGATGATAACAATATTAAACGATAATTTTTCACAGCTCAACGAGTTTCTTCACCAGAAATCTTTCAGTAAAATTTTTATTCTTGTAGATGAAAATACTCATGAATACTGTCTTCCGGTTCTTCTGGGAAATATGGAAACCGATCTTGGCTTTGAAATTTTAGAGATCGAAGCCGGAGAAGAAATGAAAAATATCCAGACAGCCAACCAGCTGTGGGAAATTCTTACGGAAATGCAGGCAGACAGAAAAGCACTGGTTATCAACCTTGGTGGTGGTGTAATTACCGATATGGGAGGATTTGTTGCCTCTACTTATAAAAGAGGAATCCAATTCATTAATATCCCTACTACCCTTTTATCGATGTGTGATGCTTCCATAGGAGGAAAAACCGGGATTGATCTGATGCACTATAAAAATATGGTGGGAACTTTTGCTTTTCCTGAACAAATCTTTATTTATCCAAAATTCTTAGAGACACTGCCTTTTAAAGAATTGAGAAGCGGATTTGCAGAAATGCTGAAACATGGACTAATTGCTGATAAAAATCATTGGGACCAGCTGATTCAGATCCGTAAACTGGAAGTGGAAACCGTTGTTCCTCATATCCAGGCTTCTATGAATATTAAACAAAATGTGGTAGATCAGGATTTCCATGAACAGAACATCAGAAAAACGCTTAATTTCGGGCATACCATCGGACATGCTGTGGAAAGTTTATGTTTACAGCAGGAAAATCCTATCCTTCACGGGGAAGCAGTTGCGATGGGAATGATTGCCGAAGCTCATCTGGCATATCTTGAAAATCTTATCTCTGAAGAAGATTCTAAAATAATTATTGAAAACATCCAGAGATACTATCCTTACCTCGACATCAGCGATTTTAAAGATGAAGATATTACCGCATTATTACTGAATGATAAAAAGAATACAGACAGTAAAATCAATTTTTCTCTGCTTACAGGGATAGGTTTCTGCAATTATGATCATCAGTGCAGCCAGGAAAATATCCTTAAATCCCTAACTTTTTATAGAAAACTGAATGATGCCTAGTGATTTTTATCAAATAATTCATTTCAGGTATATAACTTTTGACAAAATTGTCAATTTAGACCATATCTAAACAAATGTTTATTTAAAGATGTAAGTCACTAACAATCAAACATATGAAATTAAAACCACTTAAACGCTAAGTGGTTTTTTTATTGATTTTAATCATAAAAAAAATTTTTGGCAAGCAATTTGAAAGATACTCAGCGTTCAACTGAAAATGTTGAACAGTAGTAAAATTTAAAATTAAGAAAGAGTAAAATTAAAAAATTAAAGTTATGAAAAAGTTAATTTTAGGATTAGCGTTAACTGCAGGAACATTCGCATTCGCTCAACAGACAGGAAACACATCTTCTAATCCGGTAACATTTGGGGTAAAAGGAGGAATGAACGTTTCTTCACTTTCTAACGGTGCAGATTTAAGTGATTCTAAATCAAAAATTGGTTTTAATGCAGGAGTTTTCGCCAACATCCCATTAGCAAGTTCTTTTAGTGTGCAGCCGGAAGTTCTTTATAATGACTTAGGCTCAAAAGTAACAAGAGAATATTCAGTACTTGGTAATAATTATAAGAGCGAATATTCAAGAAATTTAGGATACGTTGCTGTACCGGTAATGTTCCAGTATAATGCAACACCTGAGTTCTTCCTTGAAGCAGGTCCTGAATTTGGATTTCTTGTAAGCGCTAAAGATAAGTTAAAAAGTTCAACAAACAACAGTAACAATACACAAGTTGCTACTCTTGACAAAGATGATTTCCAGACTTTTAACTTTGGTATAGGTATTGGTGCAGGATATTACTTCATTCCTAATTTAGGAATTACAGCAAGATATACTGCAGGTCTTACTGACATTTACAAGAATAATTCTGGTGATGCTGTAAAAAACAATGTATTCCAGGTAGGTTTAGCTTATAGATTCAAATAAGCTTACATTCACTAACAAATTTTATATTCAATAGAAAAGATCAGATTAATTTTTTAATCTGGTCTTTTTTTATGTTAAAATAATATGGAGTTAATAATTCACCATTAATACATCCCACATAGTTGATTTTTTCATTCGTTAAAAACATATAAAGTCTTTATTCATGGGGTTTGACGGCATATTGTTTGTTGCTTTCCGAGCGTTAAACAACATAAAAATTAAACTAATCTATGAAAAAGATTTTTCTAGGCCTGGCCATTATCGCAGGTACTTTCACTTTTGCTCAGAGCACTACTGAAGCTACTGAAGCTACTACTCCATCCACATCTTCTAAAATCAAATTCGGTTTGAAAGCAGGTCTGAACATTTCTACCCTTTCCAATATGGATATGAAGTCAAAAGCAGGATTCTATGGTGGTGTATTTGCCAATATTCCTGTAGCTAAAGATTTTTCAGTGCAGCCGGAAGTTTTATATAGCGCTACGGGAGCAAAAGGAAAAGGAGATAATAATACCCAGCTTAATTTAGAATATCTTTCTGTTCCTGTCATGTTCCAATATAAGGCACTTCCTAATCTGTATGTAGAGGCAGGCCCGCAATTTAACTTTTTGATTGATGCCAGATTAAAGAAAACTGCTTCTACGAGCCTTCTTAAAAATGGAACTCAATCTTTCGATTTTGGGATCGGATTGGGAGCGGGTTATTTTTTTACCAAAAATATTGGGGTGAATGTGAGATATACCGCAGGCTTATCTGATATTGTAAAAACAAAATATCAGTACGGATATGACAGAGAGGGATCTGTAAAAAATGGCGTATTCCAGATAGGATTAAACTACAAATTCTAAAGTTTACTAAGTTTTTTAATGACAAGGAGGCCGGATTAATTTTAATCCGGCTTTTTTACCGCAGATAAAAAAATATTCTTAAAAAATGTATACTAAGTAGAAAATTAAGAACATAAATTGATTTTGGCACGTAGTTTGTTTCTTAAAGAAATGTTAAATAAAACTTAATAACTATTAAAAATAAACTTATGAAAAAGATTTTTTTAGGCCTTGCGCTTGTAGCAGGTACTTTTGCTTTCTCTCAGAAGACTTCAACTTCTACTGCTTCTTCTTCTCCAGTTAGATTTGGTGTGAAAGCGGGTCTTAATATTTCAACTCTTACCGAGAATGATTTCAATTCAAAAGCGGGATTCTACGGAGGATTATTTGCCAATATTCCTGTAGCTCAGGACTTCTCTTTCCAACCAGAAGTGTTATACAACGGAATGGGTGCAAAAATTAAAGGGACTAATGATATAAAAGTAAACCTGGATTATATTTCTGTACCGTTAATGCTTCAATATAATGCCCTTCCTAACCTATACGTGGAAGCAGGACCTCAATTCAGCTTTTTGATTAACTCAAAACTGAAAGCTGATTCCAATTCTGCAGATGCTAAAGATCTGTTCAAAGGTTTTGACTTCGGAATCGGTCTTGGAGCAGGATATTATTTCACAGACAATATCGGTATTACGGCAAGATATGTGGCTGGTTTAACGGATGTTGCCAAAGACAGACCGGATCTATCTGAAGATAAGGCTAAAAACGGAGTATTCCAGGTAGGTTTAGCGTATAAATTCTAAGAAATCAGTTTAGCTTTTTAAAGCAGACTTTTCATCAATACAAAGCCGGATTCAATATAATCCGGCTTTTTTATTTGTCCCGATATTTTTGGCAAGAAATTTGCCTGTAGAATAATTGATTGTACTCAATCCGGAAATTTTCCAACTTACGGTTCACGTTTCACAATGAGTATACTTTGATTCATTTGATATTCAATTGAATATCAGAATTACAATCTAACTATTACCATTAAACTTTAACGAGAACTGTGTCAGCCGGACCGGCAGTCTGAGTACACAACAGAATATTGAAGATATTTTGTTTGTAAATAAGATACATTTTGATTTCAATAGAAGAAGTCAGGTTTATTAGTTTAAGCCTGACTTTTTCGCTTATTGCATGATTTTTATCACTTTACCCTTTTGTGGCAGATATTTTGTTGAAAAGAAAAAATTAAACTTTAAATCATGAAAAAACTCTTTGCAGTACTTGCAATTGCAGGTTGCCTTTCCGCAAATGCTCAGGAAAAGCATCAGTCAAAATCTTCTCCTGTTACTTTTGGTGTTAAAGCAGGTTTTAACGGTTCTACACTTACCAGAGGAGATGGCTATGAATATGATAACAATGAGAAAATCAAAGCAGGTTTTCATGCAGGAGTGTTTGCGAATATTCCTGTTTCTGACAAATTCAGCATCCAACCGGAACTTCTTTTCAGCCAGCTGGGATCAAAATCAGACTATAACTACAGAACCAGCTCAGGAAATTACAGAATAACACAACACTATGATTATAGGACAACATTAAATTACCTTTCTCTTCCTGTAATGGTTCAATACAATATTCTTCCACAGCTTTATGTAGAAGCAGGTCCTGAATTCGGATATCTGCTGGGAGGAAAAACAAAAGGAGATTTAACCACTATTGAGACTACTGGAAATTCAATTACTGTTGATCGTACGGAACATATTTCACAGAACATTTCAAAAAGTCTTTTTAATCGTTTCAACGTGGGATTAGGTATTGGTGCTGGATATTATTTTACCGAAAACTTTGGCGTAACTGCAAGATTTACGGCTGGGCTTACTGAAGTTTACAAATACAACGACGGTGATAAAGTAAGAAATAATGCAATTCAGGCAGGAGTTGCGTACCGATTTAAATAGAGATATTTATTATTTTCAAAACCGGTGCCGGGCTTTAATAGTCCGGTATTTTTTATTTCTGTACTGCAAAAGCTCTTCCGGACAGCTTATCAATTATCAGAAAAATAATTCAATTTAAAATTTTTATCATTTTAATTATCAACAATAAAGCATATTGAGTGTTCAACTATTTTCACAAAACATTCATTTTATAAAACATTTATTCATCAAAAAGGGATAAATGGTTAAAAAAAAACTTTATGAAAACCATCTGAAAACCCCTTTAAACAGGCGTTTTTCGACTTTGGCAAGCAATTTGCAAAATACTTGGAGTCTGATTGAGAGATATCCGACACACAAATAGTAAAATTAAAAAATAAAATTATGAAGAAGTTATTTTTAGGATTAGCATTAACTGCTGGTACACTAGCTTTCGCTCAGGAGACAGAAACAAAGACGGAAACGAAAACAGTTAATGCATCACCACTAAAAAAAGATGTACAACCCGTTAGATTCGGAATCAAGGCCGGAGGAAACTCAGCTTATTTCAGTGAGCAAAAGTTTGGAATCAACACACAACAACTAGGTTTCCACGCAGGTGCATTCGTTAATATTCCACTTTCAAAACAATTCAGCTTACAACCAGAGGTATTATACAACCAAATGGGAGCGAAAGATGTAATTTCATCTACAGAAACTGATAACGGAGTTACGAATGTAAAAACTAAAGAAGAAGGTAGAGTAAAAATGAACTATATTTCAGTTCCGTTAATGCTTCAGATGAGACCTACAGAGAAATTTTACGTTGAAGCCGGACCTGAATTCAGTTATTTCATCAACGGAAAAACTAAAGGAGAAAGAAGTGTAGCAAGTACTACAGGAGGTGTTACTACAACCACTACAAGTTCTAATACTGAAGATATCGACAAAGATCAGATCAATAAATTCAATTTCGGATTGGGTCTTGGTTTAGGATATGATATTACATCCAACATCGGTATCAGCGCAAGATATGTAAATAGCTTGACAAAAATTGATAAAAGCAGACCTGCTGCTGAAAACAACAACAGAGTATTTCAGTTAGGTCTTAACTACAAATTCTAATTAGGAACCAATTTTTTAACCGAAGTGCATTAACCTTGCACGCATAAAATAGCCGGAAGATTTTCTTCCGGCTATTTATATAAAAAAGTTTTATTCAAATATTCTCGGATCATCACTGATCACCCCATCTATTCCCATTTCTTTTAATTCCTTTAATCTTTCTCTTGTATTAACAGTCCATGGGATTACTTTCATGCCTAATGAGTGGCATTCCTGTACTAACTGAGGTGTTACAAGATTGTGTTCCGGGCTGTAAATTGTAGGAGTGAAACTCAGGAACTTCATATCTCCGGCTACTCCATTCATATGATTAGGATACATTCTGAACTTTTCTGCCGGAATATTTTTAAAATAAGCCTGCTGCTGAGCCAGCTTTTTATCATCTACCTTTTCTACGAGTAAAGCAGTCATGATTCCAGGATATTCGTTATGAAGAATTTCCAGTGTTCTTGGATCAAAAGACTGAATGATCACTCTGTCCTGAATCTTTTTTTCAGTAATGATCTTCATCATCAGATCCACAAATTCTTTGGGCCCGGGATGGAATATATTGTCTGAGAAAGGACGGGTTTTGGTTTCTATATTATAATAAGGTAACGGCCTTTTCAATTCACGGGCGTAAGCCTCACATGCATCTATTACATCTGAAAACAGAGGTTTCTGAACCTTCATTTTCTTTTGATCAGGATAGTTTTCCAGTTTTTTTAAACCAACATCAAAAGTTTTGATCTTTGCATAAGGCATTTCATAAATTTTATAATAAAACCCCGAATCCTTGGGAATATAGGTTCCATCTGGTTTTGTTACCAATTCAGGAGAAAGAAAAGCATCATGGGAAAGAATTACTTTTTTATCTTTTGTTATGGCCAGATCCATTTCCAATGTGGTAACATTCATTTTTAATCCGTTTTTCATAGCCGGTATTGTATTTTCCGGGTAAAGGGATTTTCCTCCGCGGTGTGCCTGCCTGTCAAAAGATTGTGAAGCATAAAATTGGGTAAATACAATAAAAATACCCGTGAATAGCGCATTTTTCATATCCTGAAGTTTTAATCTTACAAAATTAAAACTCCATTGTATATTGAATAATACAGGAATATTAAGCTTTTGCTACATTTCTAAAACAAAAAGAACCAGGTTGTACACCCGGTTCTTTTTTATTATTTCAATAAAGAGATTAATTGAATAAATCTACTTCTTCTCCTTTTCCTACAGGATATTCTTCTGTAAAGCATCCGAAGCAGTGGTTGGCTGATCCTAAAATATCTTTCAGGTTATCAATACTTAAAAACTCTAAGGAGTCTACTCCCAGATAATTTTTAAGTTCTTCCGTAGTCATATTGGCAGAAATCAGATCATCTTTGGACGGAGTATCAATTCCAAGGTAGCAAGGAGCGATAATTGGAGGGGAAACACTTCTGAAGTGGATTTCCTTTACTCCTGCATCTTTTAAAATTTTAACCAGTCTTTTAGATGTTGTTCCACGAACAATAGAATCGTCTATAATGACTACTCTCTTACCTTTCATCTCAGAGATGATCGGGTTCAGTTTAAGGTTCACTACCCTTTCTCTCATTTCCTGTGTAGGAACGATGAAACTTCTTCCGATATATCTGTTTTTGATCAATACCGGGCGGAAAGGGATTCCTGAAGCTTTTGAGAAACCGATAGCAGCAGGAACACCGGAATCAGGAACTCCAATTACCAGATCAGCTTCTACTGGAGCCTGTTCCCAAATTTTCTCTCCGGATTTTTCTCTGATTTCATAAACGTTGATGTCTTCAAGCGTAGAGTCGGGTCTTGCAAAATAAATATATTCAAAAGAGCAGATTCTCTGCTTTCCTTTCGCCTCATCCATCATATAAGAATGAAGTTTTCCAGGTTCGTTTTCATTGGTATAAATGATCTCACCAGGAAGGATATTACGTACATACTGAGCGCCAACGGCATCCAATGCAACAGATTCTGACGCCACCACATAAGACTTTTCGTCGATAGCTCCCAACACCAGCGGTCGGATACCGTTGAAGTCTCTGAAGGCAAAGAATTTATTTCTTGTCATCCCTACTACAGAATAAGCTCCCTCAATCTTTTCCATGGTTGCTTTGATCGCTCCGCGAAGGCCTAAATCAAGGTTTTTCTGGATCAGTCTCAGGATTACTTCAGAATCGGAAGTTGCTCTGAAAACAACGCCTTCAGCCTCTAATTCAGCCTTTAATTCTTTCGCATTGGTAAGGTTACCATTGTGTGCTATAGAAAGTATAATCTGGTCATATTCGTTTTTGGCGAAAAATGGCTGGAAGTTATATTTCTTCTTATCTCCTGCAGTAGTATAACGGGTATGACCAATTGCAGAATTTCCCATAAAAGTTTCAGGTTCCTGAATGTCTTTATAAACATCTAAAACCAGTCCTTCGTCTTTCATGTTTGTGATTCTTCCTTCCTTTAAAACGGAAATACCACAAGCTTCCTGGCCTCTGTGCTGCAAAGCAAAAAGCCCGAACTGAGAAAGAGAGAAAGTATCCAGATCATTATCCGAATACAATCCGAAGATCCCACACTCTTCATTAGGAGCATCCAGTCTTTCCTCTTCCTGAGTTCTGAAAAGATTTCTTCCGTAGGTCTGGGTTTTAAATTGTTTTAAATATTCACTTTTATGAATGTCTAAACTTTTCATTTCTACACTTTTTGTGCTGTCGTGGATGTTACTAGGGGGGTTTTG
>NZ_JAJFZH010000049.1:0-6674 GCF_020733145.1 Chryseobacterium sp. X308 | reverse complement strand
GCCAAAGATTTTGCAGCTTATATAAAGAATATCGGCTATGATAATAACAGCCTTCCTGAAGCATTGGAAAAAGCGGGTGCGGCAGGTATTGCCATTTCAAACTGGACGGGTATTATGGGGGCTAACAGAATATTTGGCGCAAAAACTACCAAAATTCCGATGGTCGATATTGATTTGGAAGACTATGGAATGCTTTACAGAATGGCAGAAAAAGGAACTCGGCCTAAAATTAAAATTGATGCCCAGTCAAAAATACTTCCCGAAGCCAAAAGCTTTAATACGATCGGAATGATCAAAGGGAAAGAAAAACCTGATGAATATGTGATTCTTTCTGCCCACCTTGACTCATGGGACGGAGCACAAGGAGCTACAGATAATGGTACCGGTACGATTACCATGCTGGAAGCCATGAGAATTCTGAAAAAATATTATCCTGATAACAAGAGAACTATTGTCATCGGACTTTGGGGCAGTGAAGAGCAGGGATTAAACGGTTCAAGAGGTTTTGTTGCTGATAATCCTCAGATAATTAAAGGAGTACAGGCAGCCTTTAATCAGGATAACGGAACGGGACGAGTGGTTAACATCAGTGGACAAGGATTTGTAAAAGCTTATGATTATGTAGGAAGATGGCTTGATGGAGTTCCAAAAGCCGTAAGAAGCCACATTAAGACAGATTTTCCAGGAATGCCTGGTGGTGGAGGTTCCGATCATGCTTCTTTCGTGGCAGCAGGAGTACCCGGAATTTCTTTAGGTTCTCTGAACTGGGGGTATTTTGGATATACATGGCATACCACGAAAGATACCTATGACAAGATCGTCTTTGATGAGGTGAAAAATAATGTGATTTTAACAGCGGCATTAGCTTATATGGCGTCCGAGGATCCTGAATTCAGTAACAGAGAAAAAAGAGTAATGCCTCAGGATGAAAAGGGAGAGGCGGTAAAATGGCCGGAAGTAAAAGAACCCCGAAGAAGTTCTAAAGATTATAAGTAGTTCTTTATTTGAAAAACAATAAAGAAGACTAATTTTAAATCTCTGAATATTATACCATATTCTGGTATATTCTTTTGCCGTTATTGCTTAAAACATGTATTTGTAGTTATATATGTTTTAGTCAATAACGGCATTTGTTATTATGAATTTTTCTAAAAACAGGAATATCTCTTACTGTATAACCGGAACGTGGTAAGATTCTGTTATTCTTATCCGGATTACATCCTTTAAACAAGGTAGTAAAAGCACAGCGTTTTAATCAGGAATGAATGGCATAATAAATTTATAGAGGCTGTGAATTGATTAAATACTGAATAAATTTTTCCATTTTGCAACGGTATTACGACTCAATTTAAAATGCAGGGCCAGCTGCGTATTATTAAGATAATTCTTTTTTTGATATTCAAGGATTTTGTGTATCGTTTCTTCATTGTAGGAACGATGAGACTGATTTGCCTTGATGTCCTGGTTATAATTAAATATTATTCTGTTAATTTCTATTACATCAAACGCTGACAGATTTTTCTTCGATAAAATTTTTGCACACTCGTCCTTTTTCTCAGGATATTTCAGGTCGACAAGATCAAGATAAATCTTTTTATAATCAGGTGTCATTGAGTGAGATTGCTTGTGATGATCCATTTGTAACATAATAATATAAATTTTCAATTTTATAGCTCTTTTTTGAGCGAACTGTATTTAATAAAAAAAGAATACTAGAGTTCATAAATTAATTAAAGAGAGTGTCTCAACCAATTAAAAGAATGCTTTTAATATTTAAAATAATAAAGTAAAATTGTTTTTGAACTTTACAATAGTTTATTTCTTTAATGTCAGTTACAACTCTAGTACCTGGTCTTAGTATCAACTAAAGGGTTTGTGAGTTAATAGAAAGTATATAGTTTGTGTTTTTGTGCAAAAATATAGGTCCTGTTCTATACGCTGCAATATTTTGTATACATCATCTATACAGCTTTTTTTGAATGTCAAAAAATATAAAAATTGCTTACAGATAACGGTTGGTTGTCTCTTACTATAAATCGGGAGTATTTGCTTGAAATAATGCATGTTTCATTGTGCTGTATCTGTGATGTATGTGCCATTTAATGCATCATAGCGCTTATTTTATACTTTTACTGTGAAACAAAAAACATTATGAAGAAAAAAATTGTATTAACCTTGCTCGTATTATCGTTGCTGGATGTATATTCCCAGGGCGGGATTGATACTCCGAATTCTAAAATTACTCTGGATGTAGCAGGAAATTCAACGCCAGCTATACGGGATGGTATCATTGCATCAAGAATTACCGCAGATCAGCTAAAAAATTATCCTTCCTTACAAGCTGTAAAATAATATGATTATAGAAACAGAATGTGTTCTTACCGGATCATCTTAATATTCTCTAAAGTTAATTAAGTTAATCCCCCGAGCCCAGCTCTGCTTACTGTATATTTTAGTAATTACAATAGCTTTTAACACAATAAATTGAAAAAAATGAAAAATTTCATCCTGACTTTAATAAGTACTCTCATAGTTTTTTCGTGTACTGTAAATGTTTCTCAAAAAGATATTCCCTATACATCAGCAAAGAAATACTTTGTTAAAAATATCTCCGATCAAAAAGATTTAACCGAAAAAATAATTACTTCACAGGAAGAATTTGATCAGATTTTTGGGCCTGCAACAACAATGGGCATGAGCGGGAAGCCAACACCTATTGATTTTTCAAAAGAAAGTGTACTTGCTCTTATTTACCCTAAAACCAATCTGGAAGTGGAGATTATCCCTGTCAGCCTTCAGCAGAAAGGTCAGAATATAGTATACTCTTATAAAGTGATCAAAGGAGGTCAGCGGAGTTTCATGACTATCCCCAATACCATTGTTATCATTCAAAAACCTGATTCAAAAAAAATAATTTTTCAGAAAGTACAGGAATAAGCAGAATTATCTGCTGATATCAAAGAAACAGCAATTGAATATACAATATGATCAGCGTGAGCATAAAAAGAATATTTCAATTTTTAATGATGGCGTTTGCCCATTTGTCTATTTTTACTGTCTTATATTCTCAAAATTATACTCCGGACCAAATAGACAGCGCATTAATAATTAAATCCGAGAAATTAAGAATAAGAGGTGAAAAAAAAGAATTAATTTCTTTCAATGAAAAATATATTATTATTTCCCAAAACCAGAATTATCTGAAAGGAGAGATTTTAGGTTATATCAATATTGCTAATATCTATGCAACCATAGGTGACTATAAAGAGTCTTTTTATTATCTGCGGAAAGCTGAAAGAAAAATCAAAAAAATCAATGATGCTTATTTATCTGCCAGGCTATATCACGAATATGGACAGATTAATTATGTTATTGGGTTGTACACAAATGCATTGAAATATAATTCACAGTCTATTTACTATGGTAAGCTGATTTCCAATCGTAATGAAAGGGAAGTATTATCAGGTATTTATGCAAACAGGGCAGATTTCTTACATGATATCCACCAGCATGATTCTTCGCTGGTTTATTTGCACAAAGCATTAAATATAAAATCGACTCCGGTAATTAATTCATTGATAGCGAATCATTATATGGTTTATAGAGCGAATCCGGATTCATCTTCGTATTATTTGAATAATGCATTGAAACTACTACAGAAAATGGATTACTGGAATGTTCAGAGAGGACAGACTTATTACTTTTATGGTAATTTTCTTAATAAAAAAAAAGAGTACGAAAAAGCGTTGATGTACTATACAAAATCTGTTGCCATTTTAGAAAGAACCAAAAGAGTTTATAATATTCCTCTGCTATACAAAACAATAGCCGGTACTTATCGGATTTTAAATGACCAGAAGGGAGAAAAAGAATACCTTGAAAAGTATACAAGGATAAATGACAGTTTAAGCAAGGTTTGTAACGAAAGCATCAATATTTCTATCGATGAAATGGTAAAGGAAAAAGAATCTGCAGATATTTCAAAGAAGAATGTATTTTTTGTTTATAAAAGTGTAGTTTTCTGTCTTATTGTTATTTTACTTTTAGCCTTTATCCACTGTCAACAGAATAGAGATATTATAAAACAAAAGGAATTTGAAACAGATGTCTTAAAGGAAAAACTTAATAATTCCTACGATTATATTATCGAGCTGGCTAAAAAAAATGACCCTAATTTTCTCAACAAATTTCAGGAAGCATATCCGGACTTTATTAAAAAATTACTTGAAATAAATTCTAATTTGTCAAAATCTGATTTAGCTTTTTGCGCAATGATATGGGCAGGATTTACATCAAAAGAAATTGCACAGTATACTTTTGTGGAACATCGGTCTGTTCAGAATAAAAAGCATAGACTCAGGAAAAAATTAAATATTTCTTCAGATGTTGATCTTTACTTTTTCTTTAAAAATCTTTCTGATGACAGCTGAGAATAGTAAACCGTGATAGATATATTGTTTTCTTAAAGATATAGAAGTGTTGATTTCTAGAGTTTTATAGATGTTGTTATTGGATGTTGTATCTAAGATGTATGTGGTTGTATATAATAAAAGAGATGTTGTATTGTAGCTTTGCATAAAATTTAAAAATACAATATTTATTATGAAAAAGAAAGTTGTACTTATTACCAGTATTTTTTGTTCCTTATGCTATCATTCCCAAGTTGGAATTAATACTTCCACTCCTATTAAATCCCTGCATGTTAACGGATCTTTACAGGTTGTCAATGAACTTAATGTGGGAGGGACTGCTTCCACCGCAGGTTCGGCAGGAACTGCAGGGCAGGTTCTTAAGTCTAATGGGCCGGGTAATGCTCCTACCTGGCAATCTATTGCGGGTGTTCCCAGTTCTACAGGAACTGTGATTGTAGTAAATGGACAATTTCTGGTGGCTCAGGAAATTGTTGTACAAATGACTAATGATTTTATATGTTCTGCTGGCAGCACTACTGTATCTATAGGAAACCTGAATAATGAGATTGTGGATAATGAAAACCAGTATACGGGTTCAACAGCAGGTAATTCATTTAAAGTGTCTGCTGACGGTGTTTACCAGGTGACAATGAATGTGCAGCTAACAACCGGTAATGGATCATCTCCTGTAATAGGTATCTGGGACGATACAACCGGTAACTGGGTTGCCCGTGTCAATGATCTGTATACAGCTCCAACTGGAAGTTTACAAACCTATACTTTGTTTACTTCTATTCCTATGTTGGTTAGTCATACTTATTCATTCAGGGTAACCAATAGTACAGACAATGTAACTATTAAATATTTAAGCTCAGGTGCCACAGGATCTGGCCCTGTTACTCAAATGTCCGTAAAACGATTAAAGTAGGGTGCAGTTTCTTAATTTCTATATTTTATTAAAAAAACAGACTAGTTTTAGTCTGTTTTTTTTTATTTTCTTTCGTTGATTTTTTGACAATTTATTGTATAAGCATAAATGATAAATTGGCATTAAAGTGATAGTGTAACTTTTACAAAAAATAAGTTGATCTACTTATTTTTATCCGTATACTTTGCGATCCATTTATATAGCGTGGTTTTTGGGATTTTATAATCATTTATTATCTCCAGCTTTGTTTTTTTCCCTGTTTCAATTTGCTCAAGAATAAATTCTATTATTTCTTTGGTGTAGATATTTTTCCTAAACGCTGGCAGAGAAGATGTTTTTTTATCGGAAGTTTTATGGGAAGTTTCCTTTTTGGGAGGAGAAAAGAGGATAAGATGCTGTGAGTAGGCCCGGAAAAAATCATACTCCAGCAGTTTGCTCCACCTCAATAATTTATCAGTTGTCAGATCTTGTTCAAGGAACATTTGTTCAATCTCAGATTCAGTACATTTCATGAAACTGCATGCTCTCTGCATGTCCAGTTCTTCTTCCTGAAATTTAGCTTTAATAGTACTGCCAATATGTATTTTTTTAAAATTCAAAATAAACGGTATTATATAGTTAAAATTTTTTTTTGCAAAGAATAATTAAGTCTTAGGACTTATGATTATTGGTTGGATGACCAATATGGTTTGGATTATAGTGAGTATTTTCACTATGCTCTATACAGGTGATATTAATTCCTACCTGAGAAGAGAAAATAATAGGGATAAACATTTTTTTTATCATTTGTTCAAATTTAGCATTCATTATTTTTTTTTAATCAAATGGCTCTACATCAGAGATACATCAATTTCTATGGTATAGGATCAAAAAACTCCCGTAAAACGGGAGTAGCAACTTTGATCAGTATTATAGATTTCTATAAAAATGAAAACTGATTTTGTTATTAAATATTGAGAACTGAAAGTTTTACAACATATGTTTTTGTTTGTGTAAAAACTTTAGTTAAATCCTCAATTCAATATTTCTTTTGTGCTTTATATCAGATTGTATTAATAAATTTTACTGTTACAAAGTTAAATCTGGCATATGATTAAAGCAAAATTTCATATACATCAAAAATACATCAATTCATAGTTTACCGTTATAATATCATCCGGGGCATAAAAATCTAATGAAAAACAGGAATTTTGTCAGTTGGTTATACTGCCTCAATAAACTAATTGATATAAATTAATTTCCTGATGATTTTTAATTCGATATGATTGATTGTTTATGTATTTCAATTAATCAATATATAGTGAATATAATAATTTTGTTTTTTTGTATTTATG
>NZ_JAJFZH010000048.1:0-7440 GCF_020733145.1 Chryseobacterium sp. X308 | reverse complement strand
CCCCCCCAACCCCACCCCCGAAAGACCCTCCCCACCCTCCAATGTCTATAAAAAACAAAAATTATATTTTAGAAAATAAATCACAAATAATTATACCAAAGTATTATAACTTCGAAATTAAATTCCTTCAAGAATATAAAGAAGAACTCAATAACTTTTTATCTTCAACAGAAATTATACTTTCAAGAATGAAAAAAGACTACGAGCAACTTATTGGAGAAAAATTTGAGTTTGTTTTTGAAGATAATATTTATAAACCATATAAGATAATGGATATAGCTCAAAACTCCTGGGATATTCAGAATGGGAAAAAAAATTAAATGCTTTTAAATGACCATCCAAGACCTAAAAAACAAAAACCTTCTCCTCTTCGAAGCCATTTCCGGAAGTAGAGCTTTCGGGCTGGCAACGGAGAATTCTGATACGGATATCCGTGGGGTATATTATTTGCCGAAGGAAGATTTCTTTGGCCTGAACTATATTCCGCAGATTTCCAATGAAACGAATGACATTACGTATTACGAAATCGGGAGGTTTGTAGAACTGCTTCAGAAAAACAATCCTAATATTCTGGAAATTCTGGCCAGTCCGGAAGATTGTATTCTGTACAAACATCCGCTGATGGATTTATTGAAAACAGAAGATTTTATTTCAAAACTGTGCAAAGATACATTTGCAGGTTATGCTGTTTCGCAGATCAAAAAGGCAAAAGGTCTCAATAAAAAGATTGTAAATCCGATTGATAAAGAAAGAAAATCGATCCTGGACTTCTGTTTTATTTTGGAAGGACAAGGTTCTGTACCCTTGAAAAAATGGCTGGATGAGGCTGGTCTCTCACAGGAAAAATGCGGATTGATAAACATTGATCATACCAAGGGAATGTATGCTTTATTTTATGATGAATCGGGGACATTTGGATATAAAGGAGTTATTCAGAATGAAGAAGCTAATCAGGTTTCTGTATCCTCTGTTCCTAAAAAGGAAAAACCGGTTGCATATCTGTATTGTAATCTGGATGCCTACTCTGTTTACTGCAAAAATTATAGGGAATACTGGAAGTGGGTTGCTGAGCGTAATGAAGACCGTTATAATGTCAATCAGACTCACGGGCAGAATTACGACAGCAAGAATATGATGCACACCATCCGGCTGCTGCAGTCCTGTGAACAGATTTTTAAAACCGGTTCACTAACGATCCGTGTAGAAGACCGTGATGAACTGTTAGATATCAAAAGTGGCAACCAGTCGTATGAAAGTGTAATGCAAAGGGCAGAAAACCTGATAGAATCCATAGAAAGTCATTATTCTACCAGCACTCTTCCCGACTCTCCGGACCTGGAGAAAACCACAAAAACATTAATTCAGATCAGAGAAAAACTGTATCATCATGAATGATAAGTGATAAATGGTGGGATTGGTGAACTTCATCACTCCCACTCTCAAACACTCGCAACCCGTACCCCGTAACTCTCATCCACACAATCAAACCCCGAAACTCGCACCTCGTACCCCGCAGCTCGTCCACTCTCAAACACTCAAACCCGAAAACTCACTTCTTAGACGCCTTCGCTACGGGATTATAATCAAGGCAGATTTTAATCCAGTATTCAAAATCATCTGCTTTTTTAAAACCGACGGGTTCTACATAGCAATAGCCATTTAACTGTTTCCCTTTCATGATCATTGGGAGAAAGCCTATCTTCTCCGAAACCTCATCTTCCAACTCCGGGTCATAACGGCACATCAGGTTATCATGACTGATGTTGATGCACATCTTTCCGTTCACCAGAAAAGACAGTCCGCTGAACATTTTCTTTTCCTCGACCTCTATATTCTTTTCCATTGAAAGCCGTTCACGTACCCGGTCGGCAAGTTCAATACTGTAAGCCATGATTTCTTTTTTTTTTGATCTATCCTTTTTAATAATAATGGCTTCGACAAGCTCAGCCTGACAGTGCTTAAAAATTGTCGTTGGTATTCCAGTTGTCACCCTGAGCCTGTCGAAGGGCATCAATAAGAAAACCTTTGTTAATCATTAAGCTCGGGTATTAATTAAAGGGATAAGTTGATCAACTTTACTCTTATTAAAATTAATAAAAAACTGTGATTAACGCCTTATTTTTTAGTATTATTGATGAATTCAAAATTTAAGAATTAAAATTTTATTTAAATAAATTATTGTTTTACGATAATTTATTATACATTTGCAATAGTAATTACAATTCATACCATGAACCAGACCAAAATTATTGCAAGAATTTTATTTTATATCTGCGCCTTACTTTCGGCCGGATATTTAGTCACTTTTGGGTATTCCTTATTCTGCCTGATGAGCGGATTTGCGGTCACGCCTTATAAAGAAGGCCAGTTCCTTCACATCAATTATCCGTTTACAGAACAACCGTTTCTGAATATCGAAAACAATTATCCTTATATGATCTTTTCCTTTATGTTGGTGCTTATCACTTATGGAATCTTTTTCTGGTTATCCGCCGGGGTTTTCAAAGTGTTTTTCCAACAAAAACTGTTTACTCATGAAAATATCATTCAGCTTAAGAGATTTTACCTGTACAATATTTTTATTCCGCTTCCTCTGGTTATTATCGCGAGTTTCTTTGTGGAAGTAGAAAGTATGATATGGGGACTGGTGTTTATTCACTTTATGCTTGGAATTTTCTGCCTGTTTCTTGCGAATATCTTTAAGCAAGGACTACATTTGCAAAACGAACAAGACCTATTTATTTAAAATGCCAATTATAGTCAACTTAGATGTGATGCTTGCCAAACGAAAAATGCAGAGTAAAGAATTGGCAGAAAAACTGGGTATCACGCCCGTAAACCTCTCTATCCTGAAAACCGGTAAAGCCAAAGGTGTCCGCTTCGATACTTTGGAAGCCATCTGTAAAATCCTGGAATGCCAGCCGGGAGATATTCTTGAATTTAAAGAGTAAACGAGTTGCGGGATGCGAGTTTCGGGGTTTGAGGGTTTGAGAGTAAAAGGGTTTGAGAGTGGTGAGTATAAGAGTTCACTTCTAACTTCTAACTTCTAACTTCTAACTTCTAACTTCTAACTTCTAACTTCTAACTTCTAACTTCTAACTTCTAACCTCTAGCTTCTAGCTTCCAGCTTCCATCTTCCAGCCATTAACTTCTAAAATTGCTGTCGAAAGGCCGCCTGTCCTTCTATTCCCTAAACACAACGTTATGAACACATTAACCATCAACAACCTTAGCCTTACCTATAAAAATGGATTTCAGGCTATTAAAGACATTTCACTCGACATCAAAAACGGTATGTTCGGGCTTCTTGGTCCCAACGGAGCCGGAAAATCTTCTTTGATGAAAACTATTGTCGGACTTCAGAAACCGACCTTCGGAACAATACTTTTCAACGGAGTGGACATCGCCAAAAACCCTGATTATATCAAACAGAATCTCGGATTTCTCCCACAGGATTTCGGAGTATATCCGAAAGTTTCCGCGTACGACCTACTGGAACATATTGCCATATTGAAAGGGATTACCGACAAAAGCGAACGTAAAAAACAAATTCTGGGTCTGCTGGAAAAAGTCAACCTTTCTGATTTTGCTAAAAAAGAAGTCCATACCTTTTCTGGGGGAATGAAACAGCGATTCGGTGTAGCTCAGGCCTTATTGGGAGATCCGAAAATCATTATTGTAGATGAGCCCACTGCAGGGCTGGATCCTGAGGAACGCAATCGTTTCAACAGCTTGCTCAATGATATCAGCCAGGAGGTTATCGTCATTCTGTCTACCCATCTCGTTGAAGATGTCAGAAATCTTTGCTCAGAAATGGCGGTGATGAACCATGGGCAAATCCTTCGAAAAGGAAATCCGGGAAAACTGATTGCAGAGCTGGACAATAGAATCTGGTCAAAACCTATTGACAAAAATGAACTGGAAAGCTATCATTCCAGCTATGAAATCATCAGCAGACAGCTTTTGGAAAGAGAGCTTTATATCACTGTATTTTCTGAAGAATCTCCGAAAGACTTCAGTCCGGTAGCCCCATTGCTGGAGCACGTTTACTTCCACACACTCACCCAAAAACCTTAATCATGAATACGATATTTTTATTTGAAGCCGGACGCTCTTCCAAACACTGGCTCACCTATCTTGTGGCCTTACTTTTAATAGGAATGGGCATCTTTTCTGGTAATCAGTTCAATCTTTCAGTAGGAGAAGGGATTTATTTAAACTCTCCCTACACCATTGGTTTTATGACCGGAATGCTGAGCCTTGCCGTGATTTTTTTCGCTACGGTTTATGCCTTGCAGCTGCTTTTTAAAGACCAGGATTCAAAATTTGACAGTATTCTGTTTTCATTCCCATTGTCAAAACTCACTTACCTGAAAGGAAAATTCTATGCTTATTTTTTACAGACGTTTTTAAGTTTTTCTTTCTTAATGACAGGATTTATCATAGGTCAGGTAATGCGGACGGGAAGTGAAATGCAGGAAGGTTTTAACATTGTCCATTATCTATATCCCTTATTCATATTCGGTTTTATCAACAGTTTGTTTGTCTGCAGTTTTCTTTTTCTCATTGCATTTATTGTCAGGAAAAAACTGCTGGTTGTAGTAGGTGGACTGCTTCTGTATGTTTTTTATATGATTATCCTGCTGTTTTCCAATTCACCCTTTATGGCGGGAAGTCTTCCCCAGTCACTGGAAACGCAACAGTTTTCGGCTTTAATTGACCCTTTTGGATTATCCGCTTATTTTATGGAAGCCCGTGATCTCACAGCTCATCAGAAAAATATTCAACTGGTACCTTTCTCTGGTTATCTTTTGTTTAACAGAATTTTATTCTTTTTTATACCTGTTGGAATTCTTCTGCTTTCGCACAGATTATTTTCTTTCTCCAATACCTCCGGACAGAAAGTAAAAACATCAGGAAAAACTCTTATATTTTCGGAAACAAATGGAGCAGAATACTCCATTGTTACACCCAGATTCAATGGATGGAGTTCTTTCCGGTCCGTATTGTCCTTTACAAAAACGGATCTTACCTATTTGTTTAAAAGCATTGCCGTTCCTGCCGTTTCCATACTGTTGTTATTTTGTATCGGAATGGAAATGTATGCCGAAATTGAAAAGGGCATCCGCCTTCCACAGAAATATGCAGGTTCCGGACTTATGGCAGCAACCATTTCGGAAAATTTTCATCTGCTGGGTCTTCTGATTTCTGTATATTTTTTGAATGATATTTATTGGAGAAGCCAGTCTTCGGGGTTTTATCTGATTGAAAACAGCACCTATTTTTCCAAAAACCGGTTAACCGGACATTTTATCTCCATCAGTTTTCTGCTGTTTTTCTTCACCGGAATTGTAATTATTCAGGGAATTATTTTTCAGGCGGCTTATCAGTATTTTCATATTGATTGGAATGCTTATATCGGTGTTTTTATTTTCAATACCTTCCCTTTGATCCTCTTTTCAGGATTGATTCTTTTGATGAATGACAGGATTCCCAATAAATTCATTGCGCTTGGAGTTTCCATTCTTGCCGTTTTTATAGTAGCGGGTCCGCTTTCGGGGAAATTGACACCCTACCCTCTCTTCAGAATATTCTCAGATTTTAAAGGGACTTACAGTGAGTTTAACGGCTATGGAATTTATGAAAAAGCTTTTCTACAAAGACTATTATTCGGAACGGGAATTATCAGTATTTTATGGATGCTCAACAGCATTATAAAAATTAAAAAAGTTCCTGTACTTGCATCGGGCTTCAGTATCATTCTGCTCATCTCAGGAATCTTTGCCGGAGTATTATTTATGAAAGGTTATATTCCAAAAAATGAAGATCAGGCTATTCTAAACTCGGCAGCATATGAAAAAAACTATAGAAAATATGAAAAACTTCCCCAGCCGGATATCACCGATATTGCTACAGAAATTGCGCTGTATCCTTCGAAAAATGCTTATCAGATCATTGGAAAATATACCCTTAAAAATCAAACCAATCAACCTATCAATAAGGTTCTGATCAATTTTAATGAGGATTTAAAATTGGAATCTGCTGTGATAAAGTGTGGTACTGAAATCTCAAAAATTAATACCCATATTACAGAAGTTTCATTACAAAAACCTCTTCAACCGGGCAAGACTGCTTCTCTTGATTTTACATTATCTTATCAATGGTTTGCGGTCAACGGACACCAGTCTTTCAATGCCATTATTGAAAACGGATCTTTTATGAGAATCAGCAGGTATTATCCAACAATTGGATATCAGAAGGATAATGAAATTCAGGATGAAAAACAAAGAACCCAGTTCAACCTTGGAAAACTTGCTGAACTGAAAAAACCTGAAGCTCCTCAAGTTTCAAAAAAGGATTTTATCAATCTTACGATGATGATTTCCACCGAAAAGAAACAGACTGCCATAGGAACAGGAGATCTTGTCAGAAAATGGTCACAGGCCGGGCGCAACTATTTTAAGTATAAAGCAGATCAGATTCCTTTCCGGTTTGCCGTTTCATCTGCTGAATATAAGATCAAAAGCGTGAACTATAAAGGAATTTCCATCAATATCTTTTATCATCAGAAACACTTTGAGAATGTGAATCACCTTCTTGAAAATGCAAAGCTTACTTTAGATTATTGTCAGCAAAACTTTGGTCCATATCCTTTTAAAACCATCAATTTTGCAGAGATTTCTTCTTTTACCAGAGGTTTTGCGGCTACAGCCTATCCTTCTGCTGTTTTTATGCCTGAGGATATGGTTTTCCACGCCAATATTCTGGCCGATAAGAAACAGGATGTCATCAATGAGCTGGCAGGCCATGAACTTTCCCATCTCTGGTGGGGCAGCAGCCAGATAGCCCCTGATGACAGAGAAGGTTCTGTGATGCTTACTGAAACCCTCGCCATGTATACCGAAATGATGCTCTACAAAAAAATGCATGGCAAAGAAAAAATGATGGAAAGAATCAACGTACATCAGCAGATCTATGACAATGAAAAAGGACTGTCTGAAAATGTACCGATCTACAAAGCAACCGGAGATGTTCCCCATATTTCGTATTCCAAAGGAGCTGCCGCAATGGTACAGCTGAGTAACTTAATCGGTGAAAATAAAGTGAACCTGGCTTTGAAAAATTTCCTCAACAACAATCAATATCCAAAGAAACCTGGTTCATTGGATCTGATCAATGAGTTTTACAACGTTGCTCCGGATATTTCCACCAGAAAGCGAATCGACAGATTATTCAAAACCACAGAAAATATAACTTTTACTTCAGAGTCTAAAACTGCTTCTGTAAAGACAAAATCCAAAGAATCCGGTAACAGCTTTTAATTTTTTTTGAAAATTTTTTTCAGGAATTGTAACAAAGTAAAATGATGATTTACTAATTAATTGACATATCAATAATTGGTCTTTTATAAACATCTGACGCTTCTGACGTTATTAGGCG
>NZ_JAJFZH010000047.1:0-7630 GCF_020733145.1 Chryseobacterium sp. X308 | reverse complement strand
GCACTGTGTGGTATATTTAAAGATTAAATTTAATATAGCTTACTATTCTTTTACGGTTTAAGACTTTTTTAGTTTTAATTGATTAATTATTAATATAATAAAATAGTAATTTTAAGCTTGCGTTATCCGAAAAGCTTATAGAGTAGGAAAAACTAAAACAATAACTATGAAAAATTTAAAGAAAATTGAGAGAAAGGAATTGAAAAGTATTTCAGGAGGAATGTCAGGAACTTAATGATCAAAATAATGGTTGTTACAGAATGGATAGCTGCACAATGTTATGTACACGCGTTTCCTATTTAACTGGAATGTAATATAGTAAAAAACGGCTGCCTCAAATAGAGACAGCCGTTTCTTTTATTTTTTAATCAATCCCAGTTCGATCAATCTTTCATGCAGGAATTCTCCGGCGGTAGTATCTTCGTATAATTTAGGATTGTTTTCATCTACACAGTTCTCAAGTGCATTTAAAGACATGGCACTGATTGGATGCATAAAGAAAGGAATTGAATATCTTGAAGTGCTCCACATTTCTCTTGGCGGATTTACCACTCTGTGGATCGTAGATTTCAATTTGTTATTGGTATGTCTTGAAAGCATATCACCAACATTGATCATCAGCTCATCTGGTTCTGCAATGGCATCAATCCACTCTCCGTTGTGGTTTTGAACCTGAAGACCTTTTCCTTGTGCTCCCATTAAAAGAGTGATAAGGTTGATGTCTCCGTGAGCAGCTGCTCTTACCGCATCATCCGGTTCTTCAGTGATTGGCGGATAGTGAATCGGTCTTAAAATAGAATTTCCTTCTGCGATCTTGTCATCAAAATAAAATTCATCTAAACCAAGGTGTAATGCTAAAGCTCTTAACACATACTGTCCTGTTTTCTCAAGCATTTGGAATGCTTCTTTACCAACTTCATTAAATCTTGGAAGTTCTTCAACGATTACGTTGTCCGGATACTCAGTTCTGTATTTTGAATCATCAGACAGATATTGTCCAAAGTGCCAAAATTCTTTTAAGTCTCCTTTTTTGAAACCTTTTGCAGTTTCTTTACCGAATCCTACATAACCTCTCTGGCCACCAATTCCTGGAATCTCATACTTTTGTTTCGTTTCCACTGGCTGTTCAAAAAAGTTTTTTACCTCTCCATACAAATCATCCACTAGGTTGTCATCAAGAAAGTGGCCTTTTAAGGCTACAAAACCAATTTCTTCATAAGCTTTTCCGATTTCATTTACAAATTTCTGTTTGCGTTCCGGGTTGCCCGAAAGGAAATCACGCAGGTCTACACTAGGTATTTTATCCATTTTTAGAAATTTACGAACAGCAAAATTACATTTTTTTTAATTTAAATGATTTTAAAATCATTATTTATAAGTTAAATTTGCTGTATGAAAAAATATTCTTCTAAGAGAAGTATCCAAATACTTGCACATCTTCTTCAGCAGTACGGAATTGCAGATATCGTAATTTCTCCGGGGTCGAGAAATGCTCCTTTGGCCATCCATTTTTCAGAGGTAGATAGTTTCAACTGTTACAGCATTGTAGACGAAAGAAGTGCTGCTTTCGTGGCAATGGGTATGGCGAAAAGTGTGAAAAAACCTGTAGCTGTTACGTGTACCAGCGGATCTGCGGTAGTTAATTATTATCCTGCGGTTACGGAAGCATTTTATCAGAATGTGCCCCTTTTGGTACTTACTGCTGACAGGCCGACAGATTTTGTTGATATATTCGATGGGCAAACGATCAGACAGAAGGATGTTTTTCATCAGCATTCCTATGGTGACTTCCAGCTTTTGGAAGACAGTAAGGAGAATGCAGAAGATATTAATTTCGATATCATTAAAAAAGCTATTGAACTTTGCTTTGAGAAGCAAGGTCCGGTACACATTAATATTCCTTTGGAAGAACCTTTGTATGAGCTGGTTTCAGAGCTTCCTACTTTTCCTACGGTAGAAAAGACAATTAAGCATAAAGAGTATGAAATTCCGTCCAATCTGATTGCAGAATGGCATACTTCACAAAGAATTATGCTGTTGGTGGGAACAAGAGATTACAGTCCGGAACTGGAAAGCCAGCTGACCCAGTTGGTGAAAAACCATTCTGTTGTAGTACTGAGTGAAGCCAATTCAAATTTGCACCATGAGAAGTTTTTCAAACATATAGACCGTTATATTTTCAACTTTACAGAAGAAGACTATAAAACATATGCTCCTGACCTGTTGATTACAGTTGGGCAGAATGTGGTTTCCAAAAAAGTGAAACAATTCCTCAGAAATGCCCGTCCAAAACAACACTGGCATCTGGATGAAGTGTGGCAGCCTGATACTTATTTCTCACTCACAGAAAAGATAGAGGTGAAACCTGAGGTTTTCTTCTCAAAACTGTTGAAATTTATCAATCTGGAACCAAGGCCTTATTATAACCTTTGGGACGTCTTAAGGGATAAAAAAGATGCTAAACACGAACAGTTTTTAAATACAATTGATTTCTCAGATTTTTATTTCTTCAATAAAGCGTCACAAACAATTCCTGAGAATTATAATATTCATTTCAGTAACTCCTCGGGGATCAGATATGCGCAGCTGTTTGATTTTGGGACGAGAAAAATGTACTGTAACAGAGGAACAAGCGGTATTGACGGATCTACTTCTACGGCAATGGGATTTGCCATTAAAAATGAAAATCCAACCTTATTGATTACAGGTGACCTGAGTTTCTTCTATGACATCAATGGTCTGTGGAATCAATATATTCCGCCATTTGTAAGAATTATGATTTTCAATAACGGTGAAGGAAATATCTTTAAAATCATTCCTGGCCCTGGAAATGCCAACCCGAATACATTAGACGAGTTTATTGCCACAAAACACCGCAAGAATGCCGAGTCTTTGGCGAAACATTTTGGCTTCTCCTACATTAGGGTAGAAGATGAGCTTACCCTGGACAGAGTTCTTGAGAATTTCTTCAAACCTGATGCGCAGCCAAAAATCCTGGAAGTAAATACTCACGGGAAGAATAGCGCAGATGTACTGAAATCGTATTTTGAGTTTATGAAATAAATTTAAAGATCAAGATATTCTTCATTCCCCGGCAGATTGATAATTCTGTCGATAGGATAGATAAACATATCATCAAAATCATTCAACGCATTAATGATCTGGAAATGGGTGAATTGCTTTATATTCTGTAAAGTGATCTCCGTTTCTTTGATCTTTTTATGCTTTAAAAGATGTTGTCTCTGTACACCGTTCAACAGGTAAGTAGAAGGAGTGAACCAATCTTTTCCCTTTAGAAATAAAAGGTTGGAAAAGGAGGTGTCAGTGATATGATTATTTTTGACGATGATAATTTCTTCTGCTTTTGCTTTCATCTTCATTTTATCGAGCTCTTTGCGGTCTTCAAATTTGAATGAATAATCAAAGCTGTTGTTTTCTACCAGCTGAAAGTCCTGTATTTCAGGAATCGCGTAAGGAATCATCTGTGTTCTGATCTTTTTATCAAGGTCATAAGCAATTCTCAGCTTGAAAAGACCATCTTCATCATGCTGCAGATTTTTATAGATCTTGGCCAGATCAATAGAGTCTTCCTTCCCGAAATGGGAAAATGTCTGATTGACACGTTTCTGATGTAGATCCAATAGAAAAACCTCCTGATCTTCTACTTTAATGCTTTCAATGAATTGGGACATAGATTTTATTTTTCATTTCCTGATATTCGTCTTCTAATTTGCTCATGTGCGTTATACCGCCTCCGCTTTTGAAATACAATTGATCTCCTTCTTTTTCAATAAAGCGTATCATTACACAGCTGTCTACATTTTGGCCGTCAAACCAGCCACAGATTCCCGTGTAATATCCTCTGTCATACCCTTCCGCATCCAGAATAATTTCCAGTGTTTTAGGTTTGGGAGCTCCTAAAATAGAGCCTGCAGGAAGCAGTTTCTGCATAATACTTCCTATTTTTCCCTCATATTCAGGTTTTATCATCCCTGAAATTTCAGAACTCATTGCATACAGATCCTTCTGCCGGGTTTTGATAAAATCAATCTGTTGGAACTGATCCACCTGTACATTGTCTGCTACCATGCTTAGATCGTTCCGGAGGAGATCTACAACCGTGTAATGTTCTGCCTTCTCCTTTTTATCATTTTTCAGGATTTCTGCTGCATTTTCAATAGATGCATCAATGGTCCCTTTCATGGGATAGGTAAAAATTTTTCCATCAATGATCTTTACAAAAGTTTCCGGAGAAAAAAATACAAAAAAATCTTTATAAAAAACTTTGTATTTCGCATTTGAATGATAAAAAATTTCTTCCAGGGTTAAATTAGTCTCAATACGTGTTTTTCTTGTATAATTTACTAAATAAGAGTTTCCCAGGCGAATATTTTCCTGAACTTTATTAAAGCCGGCCTGAAAGCTCTCCAATGTTTCAGGAAAGGATTTCCAAACTACTTTTTTATCCAGAGTATGGGTCTCTTTTGAGGTTGAAAATTCCTGAAAATCAACAATTAAACCCTGTTTTTCAATTTCATTTTCCTGATAGATTTCAACGTTCTCCGAGAGAAAGTCGATGATGAAAAAATAGGGAACCTTCTGAAGAGAAAGCTCGTCTATTTCCATAAATTTTTGATGATTCACTGAAAACATTCTGCAAAAGTACTTATTGATGTTTACTTTTGCATAAATTTTTTATGATGCAGAACAAATATCCTCAGAAACCGGGAATAGATTTTATATTGAAGCAGGCATTTTTTTATTGGAATAAAACCCTCGTTTTTCAGTTGATGTTTTCCATTTTTTACTTTGGAATTTTCCTCACGGTATTTTTCGCCGCAGATCTGAAATATAATATTTTGAGCCAGTACATGGAAACCAGCAAGTATCTTAAGGATGGTATGCAGGCCTATGCCGCACAATATACTAAAATGATTTCCACTCCGGAATTTCAGAATTTTTCTCTGATGATTGTGGGGACTATGATTTTTCTTTATCCTCTCAATATCGGGTTTTATCAGATCTACAGAAAAATTGATCTTAAAGAAAAGCTGGAACTGGGAGATTTACTGGTGGGATATAATGGACTTAACTTTTTTAAGTACATAGGATATTATATTTTCTGGTTTTTCATTTATATCAATGCTGCCCAGACTATTATTCTTGGAATCGTTTGGGTGATAGCAACTGTATTTGTTGCTCCGTTGATGTTTTTTACCAATAAAAGAATCTTTGAATCCATTTCCCTGAATTTTAAAGCGCTCAGAATGTATTTTCTGGAAATAACGGTATGTGTAATCGTTGCCTTTCTATTTAAGTACTTAGGCTTTGCCCTATTTTTTATTGGAGGATTATTTACTTTTCCTTTTTGGAATGCAATGATTTACTCATTGTATAAAACCGTTTTTTCAGAGAAAAGTTAAAATTCATTCGTGTTTAATGGGATTTTTTACTAAAAAAAAGTAAATTTGGTAAAATCATTAAATATTTAAACTATGTCTGAATTTAACGAATTTGATCAGCAGGGCTCTGTACCCAACAGAGAAACGGGATCAATTATTTCTCATGCTTTTGAAATGTACAAAGGCGTTTTCGGTTACGGAATTGTAGCTATGATCATCTACCTTATCGGAGGTTCTGTTATTCAAATGCTTACAGGGTTTGACTCTGCTTCTATGGTGGAAGAAATGAAATCAGGAGGAGATTTTAATTACTGGAGTGCTCCGGGACTTCCTTTATATATGGGAGCGTCCAGCCTTTTCGGACTTTTATTATCTCCCTTGTATGTAGGATTGATCTATATGGTCAATAAATACAATACCAAAAGTCCGATTGAATTTTCTGATCTTTTTATCGGATACCGCCAGAATTTTGTAAACATCCTGATTTATAGTCTTCTTGCGTGGATAATTTCTTCCATTGCTCTGGCATTATGTGTTCTGCCTATCATTTTTGTATATCCTTTCCTTTTAATAGGATATCCGATTCTGTTATTTGAAAATGCTTCAGCTACAGAGGCTTTATCAAAGTCGTTCAATATTGCTAAAGAAAATTATGGAACTTTCTTATTAACCGGGTTTTTAGGAGGTCTGATTTCTGTTGCAGGAATTATTCTTTGTGGAATAGGGATTATCCTGACAGCTCCGTTTATTATGATTGTAATGTACTCTACCTATTGCGCTTTCTTAGGAAAACCAAGACAGATTATGTACAGTAAATAAAATATAAAATACATGATGAATAAGGACAAACAAATAAGCAGTGTTGCGATAAAGCAGATGTCGTTACTGGCCATCATTCTGGTATTGACCGGATTGATCTGCTTTAATCTGGCATTGTTTATTCCCTCGGTTCTGGGAGCGATTACCATTTATGTGGTCTGCAGAAAGTATAATTTTTATCTGCAGGAAGAAAAGAAATGGAAACCGTCACTGGCTGCTTTTGCATTGATGTTTGCAAGTCTTATTGTTCTTATTCTTCCGATCTATTTTATTGCCGATCTGATTATTGATAAACTGGGAAACGCACAGGCTTATATGGCCAAGTTCAATGTTTTCCTGGATAAAATACATGCTTATATTTTCTCAAAAACAGGGTTTGATATTCTAAGCAAAGAAAATATGGCAAAACTGAAAGATAATGTAGGAAAATTTTCTACTTCTGCAGTCAGTGGGACATTCAATACGCTTACAGTTGTGATGTCCATGTATTTTATTCTCTATTTTATGTTGGAAAAACCGAGGCTCTTTGAAAAGATTCTGACTTCTTCCGCTCCGCTGAAGAGAGCAAATATCTCTCTGATTGGCGATAAAATGAGAAAATTAATCATGGCAAATGCTATCGGAATTCCGGTTGTAGCAGTAGGGCAGGGGATTGTTGCTCTCATCGGTTATCTGATTTTTGGAGCACCGGGAGCAGCATTGCTTTTTGCATTAACGGCTGCCGCTTCTGTAATTCCTGTAGTAGGAACGGCTATTATCTACGTTCCCGTGTGCATTTTTATGATTGCGGAAGGTAATACCGGACAAGGAATTGGTTTAGCGATCTACTGCCTTGTGGTGGTGGGACTTACTGATAATCTTCTACGTTTTACCCTTTTAAAGAAACTGGAAAATATTCACCCATTGAATACCGTATTCGGAATCATTATGGGAATGAATCTGTTTGGGTTTATGGGACTGATTTTCGGACCTATTCTGATCTCATTGACACTTCTTCTGGTGCAGGTATACAGAAACGAATTTTCGGATGAAGATACTCCTCCGGATCTTGAACTGCCCGCTCAGGATGATATTAAAGAACAATTAATTTAATTATATAAAAGTGGAAGGACTTAATCCAGAAATATTAAAAGAAATCTGTGTCATGAAAATGCCTTTCGGTAAATATGAAGGAACGGTTCTGGTGGACCTTCCCATCAGCTATCTGGAATGGTTTAATAAAAACGGAATGCCAAAAGGAAAATTGGGAATGCAGCTTTCAACGGTCTACGAGATCAAATTAAACGGACTTATGGATCTTTTGACTCCTATCAGGTCAGCAGTAAGGAATGGATGATAAAAATTAAAAAATACCCATTTTAGGATATAATTTCGGCGGCATCGAAGATGCCGCCGAAATTATATTATAA
>NZ_JAJFZH010000046.1:0-8745 GCF_020733145.1 Chryseobacterium sp. X308 | reverse complement strand
CGCCGAAATTATATTATAATCAATCCTTTTACGCTTTCAATGCTGAAATTTCATCTCTCAGCTTGGCAGCCTTAATAAAGTCGAGATTTTTTGCTGCCGCTTCCATTTCTTTTTGTTTCTGGGCAATCATTTTCTCGATATCTTCGGTAGCGTAGGTTGCCTTTGTTTCGGCAACTTTCTGAAGGATTTCTTTTTGTGTATATTTTTCATCAGGGAAGTCTTTGCTTCTTCCTACGAGATTTTCGGATATCTTTTTATTTAATGCTTTTGGCTTCAGACCGTGCTCTTCATTGTACTGCATTTGCTTGGCACGGCGGTATTCGGTTTCATCCAGGGTAGCCTGCATGGATTTTGTGATCTTATCGGCATACATGATTGCTTTTCCGTTCACGTTTCTTGCGGCACGCCCTACGGTCTGGATCATTGATCTTCTGCTCCTCAGCATTCCTTCTTTATCAGCATCCAGAATGGCAACCAGAGAAACTTCAGGTAAATCCAGACCTTCTCTTAATAAGTTAACCCCAATCAATACATCAAAAAGCCCTAAACGAAGATCCTGCATAATCTGAATACGTTCCAGGGTCTCTACATCCGAGTGAATATACCTTGTTCTGATTCCGAATTTGGTGAAGTACTTGGTAAGTTCTTCCGCCATTTTTTTGGTTAAAGTAGTCACCAGTACTCTTTCATCCGCATCTGCTCTTTTCTGGATTTCTTCCATCAGATCATCAATCTGGTTCAGTGAAGGTCTTACTTCAATAATCGGATCTAAAAGTCCTGTAGGACGGATAATCTGTTCTATATAAGCTCCTCCCGTTTTTTCAAGTTCATAATCTGCAGGCGTTGCAGAAACATAAATAACCTGATTCTGAATGGCTTCAAATTCTTCAAACTTTAAAGGTCTGTTGTCCATTGCAGCGGGAAGTCTGAAACCATACTCCACCAGCGCTTCTTTTCTGCTTCTGTCACCACCGTACATGGCATGAACCTGTGGAACGGTAACATGGCTTTCGTCGATAACCATTAAAAAATCTTTAGGGAAATAATCAATAAGGCAGAAAGGTCTTGTCCCCGGAAGACGGCCATCCAGATACCTTGAATAGTTCTCAATTCCTGAGCAATAGCCCAGTTCTTTGATCATTTCAAGATCCAGTTCTGTTCTTTCCTGAAGGCGTTTTGCTTCTAAAGGCTTCCCGACAGAGCTAAAGAAATCAACCTGTTTTACCATATCATCCTGAATCTCTTTAATGGCGCCATTTAAGGTCTCCTTCGATGTTACAAAAAGATTGGCAGGATAAATCTGTATCTGATCAAAATTATCTTCTACATTTCCTGTTACAGGATCAAAACTTTGAATCTTTTCAATTTCATCTCCAAAAAACTGAATTCTGATTGCATTATCCGTGTAGGCAGGGAAAACATCAATGACATCTCCTTTTACACGAAATGTTCCTCTCTGGAATTCATTCAGTGTTCTGGCATACAGTGCATTAACTAGTGAATGGAGAAGAGCAGTTCTGGTAACTTTCTCACCAATCGCAATGGAAATCAACGATTTATGAAATTCCGTAGGATTCCCGATACCATAGATACATGAAACAGAAGCTACAATCAAAACGTCTCTTCTACCCGAAAGAAGGCTGGCAGTTGCAGAAAGACGTAGTTTTTCTACCTCTTCATTGATGCTCAGGTCTTTTTCAATATAAGTTCCTGTGGTGGCAATATAGGCCTCGGGCTGGTAGTAGTCGTAGTAGCTGACAAAGTATTCCACTGCGTTTTCGGGAAAAAACTCTTTAAACTCCATGAAGAGCTGTGCAGCAAGCGTTTTGTTGTGTGCCAGTACCAGAGTTGGACGTTGTACTTTTTGTATAACATTCGCAACAGTAAAGGTTTTTCCGGAACCTGTTACCCCCAGAAGCGTTTGATATTTTTCACCGATCTCTATTCCTTCAGTAAGTTTTTCAATTGCCTGAGGCTGGTCTCCGGTAGGTTTATATTCTGAGTGAAGCTTAAAATCCATAGAAAAGAATGTATACAACAAAAATACGAAAGAAATTATTAGGCTGTATAATGTTTTGAAGGTGAATATTTTGATAATAAAATTTTAACTTATCTACCTTGATTTTTGATTTTTTGAAGTTGTCTGACTAAGAAAAATTAAAAGCGCTGAAAATAGCGCTTTATTGTTAGGGCCGTGTAAAAGTCATGGTTGCCGGAACTTTCAATACTGAAGCAACGGCTTTTCCATCTTTCATTGCAGGTATCCATACTGTTTCATTATTGATTTCAGTGACTGTTTTTAAAAGTTCCCGGTTCAGAATTTCATTTTCTTCCGAAGTGGTTATTGGCATTATTTTTCCATTCGTTGTATTACACCTAATCATAATAATATGAAAATCAATTCATTTTACATTCCTGTAGTAAGCTTTTTTCTTTTTTTGTCATCATGCAAAGAGAATCATGCGAATGCTCAGAAAACAGGAAATGACGGAAGTGTAGAAACAGAAAACCCTAATTCTGATTACAAGCCGGCATTTAAAGGACAGACAAGAATTAAGGCTGTAAAGACGACAACAGCCTATAACGTTGAAATATTAAATAAGGATTTGGGAAGGCCCTGGGGTATTATCAATTTACCTGATGGGAAATTCCTCGTCACCGATAAGAAAGGGTACATGAATATTGTTTCACCAGATGGGAAGCAGGTCTCCAAAATAGAGGGCTTTCCAAAAGTAGATTCAAAAGGGCAGGGCGGAATGCTGGATGTCGCTCTTGATCCTGATTTTAAAACCAATAGTATTATTTTTTTCAGCTTTTCGGAACCATTTGGAAAAGGTAACTTAACATCTGTTGCGAAAGGCAAGCTTTCGGCAGATCTTAAAAATATTTCAGAGGTAAAAGTTATTTTCCGTGCAGAACCTTCTTATGATGGAGATAAACATTATGGAAGCCGTCTTGCTTTTGATAAAGATGGAAACTTATTTGTCAGCACAGGAGAAAGATCAGATAAAGTTACCCGTGTATATGCCCAGAAAACAGATAATTATCTTGGGAAAATTTTAAAAATTACAAAGGATGGCCAACCAGCTCCGGGAAATCCTTTTATCGGAAAATCAGGATACAAACCGGAAATCTACGCTTATGGAGTCCGAAACCCGCAAGGAATGGCTATCGATCCCAATGGCAATCTCTGGGATGTTGAAATGGGGCCAAGAGGCGGTGATGAGATCAATCTGATCCAACCCGGAAAAAATTACGGCTGGGGAGATGTAACCTATGGAATTGAATATTCCGGAGATAAAGTAGGACAGGGAATTACACAAAGAGAAGGAACAGAACAGCCGGTTTATTATTGGGATCCTGTGATCTCACCAAGTGGAATAACTTTTTATACAGGAAATATAGACGAATGGAAAGGAAATCTGTTTATCGGATGTTTAAGCGGTGAGCATATTGACAGAATTGTAATGAAAGACAATAAAGTAGTAGGAGAAGAACGTCTTCTTGCAGATCAGAAAGAGCGTTTCCGGGATGTATTAAATGGAATGGATGGAAATCTGTATGCTGTAACAGATAGCGGTAAACTTTATAAAATTTCAAAAAAATAGAAAAAACTGTATCAAAGGTTAATAATTTCACCTTTGTCATTCTGACGAAGGAAGAATCTCATTTATAAACCAATAACATAAAATTCTTCACTACATTTCATTTCGTTCAGAATGACATTTTGATACAGTTTCTTTTTATTCTCTTAAAACTTAAAATTAAGTCTGGCAAAAACCTGTCTTCCGGAAAATCCCATCTGAACAGGATCAAAAATACCTCCACCTTCTGTGTTTCCATCACTTACCTGAGTGGTTTGCAGGGTAGGATATCTGTTGAACAGATTTTTACTGCCCAGGGTTACATTGAGATTCTTACTAAATTCATAACCAAAAGAAAGGTCTGTTGTTACTTTTGGATTATAAACCTGTTCTGTACCGTCATAACCAATCAGCGTGACCTTATCAAATCTTACCAGCTGCAGATTCGCATTAAATTTACTGATCTTATAATTCAGGTTTAAATTCACTTTTGTTTTCGGAGCAGAAGCAAGAATAAAAGCCTTTTCTCTTTCGCTCAGGTAAATGTCTTCTTTTCCTGCCAGCTTTTCCGAAGTATTTACTTTGGTGATTTCCATATCATTATAGTTCCCCGCTAATGTAGCCGTCAGCTTTCCGGATCCTATATTTTCATTATAGCTCAAGATAAGATCAACTCCTTTCGTGCGCGTATCAATTGCGTTAGAAAAGAACTGTACCTGATCAATAAACGGATTTTCTGCCTGAACCTCTGCCGGCAGGTCTGCCTGTGTAAAATATCCGGTAAGAACAATTCTGTTTTTTACCTCAATATAATATCCATCCACTGTCGCCGTGAATTTTCCTGTGTTAAAAGTGAATCCTGCACTCCCGTTCACCGATGTTTCCTGTTTCAATTGAGGGATTCCGAGACTGCTTGCCAGTTTGCTGTCATTAGACGCCAGCTGAATAGTCACCAATTCACCTTCCTGAAAGTTGGTAAACTGCTGGCTGTAATATTTTTGAGCCAAAGAAGGAGCCCTGAACCCCGTAGAAACAGATCCGCGGAAAGCAAACTGAGGAGTAAATGCATATCGTGTAGCAAACTTACCATTCAGCGTACTTCCGAAATCATTATAATTTTCAAACCTTCCGGCAACGCTTATCATCCAGTTTTTAGTCACATCCAGTTCAGTATCTATGTAGGCAGCAAAGTTATTTCTGCTTTTACCGATATCTGTAGAATACCCCGGGAATCCCTGCGAACCGCCTGGTCTTACGCTATTGTCATTTAAAGGGTTGGTAACCAGTAAACTCTCAGGGGTGTCTGGTGTAACAGGATTTCCGTTTTTATCATACATGGTATAGGAGGCTTCTTCTCCTTTAATGATATCAAATTTTTCATATCTGAATTCAGATCCGAAAGCAATATTCAGTCCTTCCAGTACCTTAAATTGTTTCACGGCATTAAACCCTGTTGTATTCTGCAGCAATGAGTGTCCTCCTGCATTAAAGCTTGTTGGTGATTTGACTCCTAAAGTAGCATTAATAGTATTGTCTATCTGATAAGTGAATCTGTTGTTGCCAAAAGCATTATAAAAATCTACATCCCAGTCAGCAACTTTGAACTTTAATCCATTGTCAAAAGTGAAATCTGTAATGCTGGTGTTTTCAATCGGGTTGAATCCTGTAGGGTAAACTTCGGGGATATTACCGTCTGCATCAGGTGTTCTGGTCCATGCATAAGCCTTAGTATTTCTATGTGAAAAACCCTGGCGGGAATAGAATTTCAGACCATCAGACAAAGGAAGTTCAATATTTCCGAAAAAGTAAATATTTTGAGCCTTGGCATCTCCGAAACGCTGTCTTGGCGCTGTGTAAATATCCGGATTTGCGTTTCGTATGGCGTAATCTTTATTAACAAATTCAACCGTAAAATTTCCGAAACCTCCTTTTGAACCTATTTTAGTTCCTAAATTTCCACTGAAATCAAAGGTAGTTCCGTCTACTTTGTGATCAGAAACAACATCATTGTTTCCGGGACTTTTAAAAAGGTTCATGCCATAAAAAGCATTTCCTTCAAAACCTTTGTCTCTGTCATTCAAAATAACGTTGATAACTCCTGCAATAGCATCAGAACCGTATTGGGCGGAAGCCCCGTCACGAAGAACTTCTACTCTTTTTATAGCACCAATCGGGATAGTATTCATGTCATATCCGGTATTTCCTCTTCCTTTGGTTCCAAAAAGGTTGATCAGTGAAGACTGGTGATATCTTTTTCCATTCAATAAAAGTAAGGTCTGATCGGGACCAAGACCTCTTAAAGTCGCCGGATCTACAGCATCAGCACCATCAGATCCTGATTGCTTGTTGGAGTTGAAAGAGGGCGCAGAAAACTGCAAAAGCTGATTGACTTCTATCTGCCCTGTAGACTGGCTTACCTGCTTAATGTCGATGATGTCAATAGGAACAGGCGTATTAACCACCGTTCTCTTTTTGTTACGGCTTCCTGTAATGGCTACTTCGTCGATCTTGGATTCTTTCAACGTGTCTTTTATCTGCTGGGCATAAGAGAAGGTAGACGCTCCAAGTAAAATGATGCTGATGTATTTTATCTTCATATTGATAATTTGAGTGATGATTTAATCAAAATTATCAATATTTATTTTTATATCCATATTAAATTTAAATATTTAGTATGAATATCTTAATTCAGCATTGATTTGTGATAAATTCGGAAAAATAATAATTAATTACCCAAATTTAATTAAAAATTTTAACGTTAAAAGCTGGTAATGATTCTGTTAATTCCTTCTTCCAAAATTTCCGTGGATGTGGAAAAGCAAATTCTTATATGTCCTTCGGCTCCTTTGCCGAACCATCTTTCTGATCCCGGAACAATGGCTACTTTTCCCTGCTGCAGAACATGCTGGGTGAATTCGTCACTTGACATTCCGTTTTCAATCTTTGGAAACAATACAAACGTAGCTTCGGGCAGATTAGGGGTTACAATTTCTGAACGGCTTAATAGTCTGAACGCTAGATCTCTGTTGCTTTGTAAATGCGTCAGAAACTCTTTGTACCAAGGCTTTGCTTTCTCCAATGCTACACTTCCCGCGATTTGCGATAAAGTAGAAACACCTTCTATTGTGGAATTGAAATTGGATTTTTCTGTGAAGTCTTCAAGAATATCCTGGTCATTACAAAGCACAGCGCCTATTCTTAATCCTGCTATTCCGAATGATTTTGAAAACCCATATACCGTAAAGCTTTTTTTCCTGGCCTTCTCCGAAACAGAAGAATAGGTATGGAAGTCTTTATCATCATAAATAATATCACTCCAGATTTCATCACTCATCACCCAAAGATCATGAGTAGATGCAATTTCTGCCAATTGTATTAAAACCTCTTTAGAATACACTTTTCCAAGCGGATTGTGAGGATTGCATAGGCTGATAAGTTTGGTTTTGGGATTGATTAAAGAACCCAGTTTTTCAAAATCAATTTCTCCTGTTGTTGTATCCACAGGGCAAAGCATTACTTTTCCACCTGCGGTTTCTACTGATTTTTTGAAAAGAAAATCAACGGGATCCAGGATAATGGCTTCATCTCCGGGATTAAGAACGTAGGATGCGATAAGAAACATTCCCTGGGCAGCACTGTTGACTGCCAATACATTTTCCGGTGAGAAATTTCCGTGTTTTTCTGTGTTAAAATGCTCTGCAACGCTTTTCTTAAACTCAGGAAGTCCGGAAAACGGCCCATAGCTTAGGTAGCCGTCTTTCAGGTATTCAATAATTCCCTGTTCTATTTCAGGAGCGGTCCTGAAGTCAGGGTCGGCTGCCGTAAGAGGAATGATGCCGTCTTCCAGGGTGGCCCATCTTCCGTTGTAGGCTTTTCTTTTCAGGGCTTCAAAGTTGATATCGTTATTGGTAAACATATTTATTTATAGGATATAGGTAAAATATTTTCAGTCTGTTGATGGAGCGGGAGTAAAAACTGCTTAAGCAATGTTCTTCCATTATGAATGTGAATCTCTATTTCGGGCTTTCTGCTTGCCTCATATTTATGGAAGACTTTCTGTGTATTTTCTTCTTCAACTAAGTATTTCGTTAATACAAAAGCATCTTTCAGAGCTGAAGTAACTCCCTGGCTGGTAAATGGAATAAGTGGGTGCGCTGCATCTCCGATGAATACGAAATTATCTTTATAAAAAGGGTTTAGCTCTTCCAGTTCATAAACATTCCATAAATGTACATTTTTATAGTGTGATTTCTGTATAATTTCCGGGACTAAAGGATGCCAGTTTTCGAAAACGCCAAGCATATATTTCTTTAAGTTTTCTGCGGAACATTCATTGATCATATATTTTTGATTGTCAAACTGTGAATACCAAAGAATGGTATCATCAGAAAGCTTGAGAATACCGAAAGTCAGCCCGCCTTCCTCATGGTGAAACTTCATAAAGTCATTATCAATAACATCTGCAATTTCTTTATTCTGAATGATATTGACTACTTCACTTTCTCTTACTATTCTCATGGTTTCATCTCGAAAAAGACTTCTTCTGATCCGGCTTCTGGAGCCATCAGAGATCACTGCAATATCAGCGTCAATCTCAGTTCCGTCAGAAAGTTTCAGTTTTCCGTTCTGCTGGGCATCAGGAATAATAGTCTCTTCATAAGTTATCTTGCCGGGAGTGAGGTTTTGTGTCAGTAAGCTGATTAATGAATGTCTTGAAATAGCAAAAACATTGTTCAGTTCTTTTTCTGCAAGAATTTTTCCGGTGTGGGAATATTGGATGTATTTTTTCAGGAAATTTCCATGTTGGAGAAGAAGATCAGGATCAATGATCTGATAAAGATAATCCATTCCTTCTTTTGGAATGAGAAAACCGTGACCTGCCAGATCTTTCTTTTTTCTCCTTTCGTAAATATGATAATCAATATTGTATTTTTCTAAGTAATTCGCCATGCTTAAGCCGGAAATACCGGCGCCCACGACAGCAATTTTCTTCATTTTTCGGAATAAAGTATTTTTCAGGTTGGTTTTTTAAGTATTTTTTTAATCACCTTCGGGTAAATGCAAAATTAAAATTAAAAACCTTCACTATTTCAAAAAATAAATCAATTTAATTTTGATTTCATGAAAAATAAAATGAAAAACATAAGATATACTATATGAT